>CALZKF010000090.1 GCA_945787955.1 uncultured Acidobacteriota bacterium
CGCGGCATTGCTGCCGGCACCCTGGAGATGCTCCGGGAGGCCGGACTGGAGCCGGTACAGTACATCCACCCCAATACCTACATCGTTTGGGGGCGTGGTTCGGACCGGATCAAGCTGAACGGTCGCGACGCGGTGCGCTGGAGCGGCGATTTCGCGCCTGCGTTCCGGGTGCAGCCGGAGCTGCGTGCCCTCGGTGACAACGATGTTCAGGTCAAGGTTCTTATCTATCGGGCCGCCGGTATTGAACAGATCCTGGACACCATCGTCTCTTCCGGCGGAACGCTCAGCGGCCGCATGGTCTTCCAGAAAAAATTCGAGATCGCCGGATTTACCATGCCCGGCAATCTGGTTCGTCCGATCGCTTCCCTGCCCGGTGTGTACTCGGTGCAGCTTCAGACCGAAGGCGGCGTCCGTGCGGAAGCTTCCGCGCAGATTTCCGCCGGGAACGTGGATGTCCTCAACAAGGCGGTGCCCGGTTACCAGGCCTGGCTCGCCGGTCTCGGCCTCAGCGGCAGCGGCGTCGTGGTCGGCATGGTGGACGAGGGCGCCGACGAGACTGTGCCTGACCTGACCGGTACGTTCCAGCCTTGTGTCGGGGACAGTTGCAACACGAGCCCCGGTTTCCCTCACGGCACCCATGTGGCCGGGATTATTTCCGGTGATGGCGCATCGCTGGAACTGGACGGCAACGGGTTTCTCCGCGGCCTGGGGCTGGCCCCGGACAGCGGCCTGCTGAACCAACGGTTCGTGCCGACCTATTTCGAGGCCGGCGGCGTCCTGAAGCTGATGACCGAGTCGTCGTTGAACGGTGCGGTCATCTCCAACAACAGCTGGGGCACGGCGGTTATCCCTGTGGGGTACGACCTGAACACGATGCTGATCGACTCCGGTGTCCGGGACTCGGACCCGGTGAAACCGGGGCACCAGCCGCTGATTTACATCCAGGCCTTCAACAACGGCAATGGCGGCACCTCCACCCAGGGCGCGCCGGATGAGGCCAAGAATTCATTTGTGGTCGGGGCGAGCCGAGGCGGCCTCGCTCCGGACGACAGTCCGGAATTCCGCATCAACAACCTGGCCGACGTCACCGCCCACGGGCCGGCCCTGGACGGCCGGACCATCCCCCACATGGTCGCCCCCGGCTGCCTGACCGACTCGACTTACCCGATGAACGGTGATCCTCCGGTGCCGGCGTGGGAGGCCCGTTGCGGCACCTCCATGGCGGCGCCCCACGTGGCAGGCGCCGTGGCGCTGTTCGTGGAGCAGTACCGCAACCGGCCGGACACCACCACCGATCCCAGCCCTGCCCTGGTGAAGGCGGCGTTCCTGCCGGTGGCCCACGATCTGGACGGCAACCTGGACGCCGACGGTATTGTCATGACCCATCGTCCTGACAGCAAACAGGGCTGGGGGCGGATGGACATGGCGGCGGCGTTGGACCCGCCGGCAGGCAGCGTTCTGTATTTCGACCAGGAACTGGTGTTCGAGGCGACCGGACAGGAATGGATGCGGGTGGTCACGCCGGCCGATCCGCTGCTGCCGGTGAATATCATGCTGGTCTGGACCGACGCTCCGGGGAACGGTCTCGGCGGCGCCACACCGGCCTGGAACAACGACCTGGACCTGGTGGTGGACGTCGGCGTCGACCAGTACCTGGGCAACAATTTCGGCCTCGACGGCTTCTCCGCAACCGGCGGCGTGGCCGACGCCATGAACAACGCCGAGGGCGTGTTCCTGCAGCCGCTCACCGGGAGCCTGACGGTAAGGGTGCAGGCGGCCAACATCAATTCCGACGGCGTGCCTGGGACCGAAGTGGAGAACGACCAGGACTTTGCCCTGGTCTGCTACAACTGCGCCTTCACGCCGGATTTCGCCGTTTCCTCAAGCCCGGCAAGCCAGGGTGTCTGCGCCCCGGCCCTGGCGGATTACGTCGTCGACGTGGAACAGCTGGGCGGCTATGCCGATCCGGTAACCCTGTCGGTGACCGGCCTGCCCTCAGGAGCGACGGCCGACTTCAGCGTCAACCCGGTGACCCCCGGCAACGGGTCGGTAATGACCATTGACCCGGGCACGGCGGTGGACGGCGATTACGACCTGGTGCTGAACGGCGATACCGTTTCGTTCAACCGCACCGCCGATATCGGGCTGAGACTCCGGACCGCCTCGCCGATCGGGGCCACGCTGACGACTCCCCTGGACCTGGCCATCGATGAGCCGGTCCGACCGGTGCTGACCTGGGACCCGGTGGACTGGGTTTCCGGCTACCTGGTGGAGGTCGCCACCGACGCCACGTTCCTCAACATGATCTACACCGCTCTCGAAGCCGGCACCAGCCACACCGTGTGGATTACACTCGACGAGCAGGCAACGTATTACTGGCGGGTCCGGGCTACCAACGCCTGCGGCTACGGCAGTTACTCCGCAGTATTTTCGTTCACTACTCTCGACATGCCCTCGGTGCTGGTGGTGGACGACGATTACGATATCCCCAATGTTCAGGCCGATTACACCGGCGCCCTGGATGCTCTGTCCGTTGCCTACGACGTCTGGGACGTCTGGTCCAGCGGTATCCCGGAGACCGAACCGGACGCCGCCACCCTGTCGAAATACGACAAGGTCGTCTGGTTCTCCGGCGAGGAAGAGAACTACGCCGGACCATCGGATCTTTCGGAAGAAACCCTGGCCGGCTGGCTGGACCGGGGCGGCTGCTTCCTGATCAGCAGCCCGGATTACCTGTTGGTGTCCGGTTACAGTGATTTCATCCAGACCCGTCTCGGCGTCGGCCTGTTCACCGAAGACACCGCCATGGACCAGGTCACAGGCGCCGGTACGGTGTTCACCGGCCTGGGGCCGTACGGTCTCAAGAACAGGACCACCGACTGGTCCGACAGCATCAGCCCCGATGCAACCGCCGAGCTGGCGTTCAGCGGCGATCTGGGGGACGCCGGTGTGAACAAGGACGCGCTGGCTTATCGCACCTGTTTCCTTGGGTACGGTTTCGAACGGTTGCCGTTTGCCGCCGACCAGGAGGCTGTCATGGGGGCGTTCCTCGGCTGGTGCGACGGCCTGCCTGCCCTGGATGGCGACGGCGACGGCGTGTTGAACGGTGACGATTGCATTGCCGCCGATCCGAATGCCTGGGGCGCTCCTGGAGAAGTCACCGACCTGACCCTGAACAAGAGCGGCGGCCAGGAGTTCACCTGGACCGTTCCTGTAGGCGGCAGCACCGCCGAATACGATGTGCTTCGCAGTTATGACCTGGATGACTGGTACAACGCCACCTGTGTCGCCGGTGGTGTGCAGACCACCTCGGCATACGGTGATGCACTCGAGCCGGCTCCCGGACAGGTGGTGTTCTACCTGGTCCGGTCGCGGAATGAATGCGGCATTTCCACCCTGGGTACCAACCCGGACAGCAGTCAACGCCACGGCAACGCCTGCGAGTAGAAGCTAATTGGAGGGGTTCTCATGAACCACAAGCGCAAAAACCATCTCGTCCTCGGGGTCGTGATCCTGAGTCTGCTCGCCGTTCCGTCGATTTCCGCCACCGGGGACGGTGTTGAGCGTCGCTCCGGCACCATCGGTGCGGACCGGCCGCTAGGCGGTACTACGGGCGAGTTGCAGCGACTGGTGGTGCAGTTCAACCGACCGGTAGGCTGGTTCGAGAAAGCGAGGCTGGAAACCTCCGGTACTGCGATAGAGGCACCGCTGTCGGGCCAGGCGTACCTGGTCAGCGTTCCGGCAGGTCGTGGTATCAGTCTGTCCGCCATCCCCGGTGTTGACTGGGTGGCGCCGTTCCTGCCCCAGGACAAGATCGCCCCCGAGATCGCCGACGTGACGGCCGGCACGGAAGGCGGAGACATCGTGGTGCTGCTGCACCTGTTCAAGGATGCCGATCCTCTGGCCGTAGCCGCCCGGCTGTCCCAGACCGGTTTGCAGGTGGACGGTGTCGGATCCGGCTCCCGATTCGACCGCATCGTGCTGCAGATGTCCCCGGAGCAGGTGGCGAGCCGGCGGGACGATATTGCAGCCATGGAAGAGGTCTTCTGGCTCAGCCGGCGACACCGCCGCATCCTGAGCAACAACAATTCGATCTGGGTCGGCCAGTCCGGCCTGTACGCCGGGCAGACCACCCCGGTGTTCGACCAGGGGATTTACGGCGAAGGCCAGATCGCGGCGGTGCTGGACACCGGGCTGGACGCCGACATGTGTTTCTTCGAAGACGGTGTGCTCGGTCTGCCGCCGACCAACGACGGCTCCACCACGACGGTGGATCTGAACCAGCGCAAGGTCATCGCCGTGGATTTCCTGGACCCTGCGGAGGATCCGTTGAACATGGCCCAGTGGGACACCCAGGGTCACGGTACCCATGTGGCCGGGATCCTGGCCGGTGACGACCTGGCCAACCCTTTGATCCACGATTCTTTCGACGGTATGGCGCCGGGAGCCAAGCTGGTGATCCAGGACGCCGGGTTCGCCGCCGACAGCTGTGGCGACCTGCCGGGGATCGGATGTCCTGTCACGGACCTGATCCCGGTCTTCCAGCAGGCCTACGACCAGGGCGCCAGGACCCATTCCAACTCCTGGAACGACAACGAGAATGCGGCGGTGCAGAACAACTACACCGACGCCTCGGAAGACGTGGACGAATTCATGTGGAACAATCCGGACTTCCTGATCGTGTTCGCCTGCGGCAACCACGCCCTGGGCGGCGACGAAACCATGGGATCACCCAGCACCGCCAAGAACACCCTTTCCGTGGGAGGAGTCTACGGCGGAGAGAATGGTGAATACCTCTCGGACATCTCCGCCTGGGGACCGACCGACGACGGCCGGATCAAACCGGACGTGGTGTTCCCCTCCGCCAGCATCGACTCGGCCGGGAACGATTTCGACGCCTCCACCGGGAACTGCGCCGACCGCCGCATGACCGGGACCTCCATGGCCGCTCCCGGTGTGGCAGGGAACTCCTTGTTAGTACGCGAATACTTCGAACGGGGGTTCTATCCCACCGGAGCCGAGGTACCGGCCGACGGTTTCACCGCAACTTCCGCACTGGTGAAGGCGATGATGATCAATTCCGGCGAGGAAATCGGCTGGGACGCCGAAGGGCGCCCGATCACCATCCCGTCGGGGCAGCAGGGCTGGGGCCGGGTGATCCTGGACAGCGTGCTGCACTTTTCCGGCGACGGCCGGGGACTGTTCGTGGATGACCATACCAACGGATTCGTCAGCCCGGCCGATGCGCCGGTGCGGTTCCAACTGGAAGTGCTGAACTCCGACGCTCCGCTGGAGGTCACGCTGGTCTGGAACGATTACCCGTCCACCCCGGCGGCCACCACCCACCTGATCAACGACCTGGACCTGCGGGTGGACGGCGCCTCCGGCAGCTACCACGGTAACTATTACTACCAGGGCCAGTCCACCGACCACGGCGTCGCCGACCGGCTGAACAACGTCGAGGCGGTGCTGGTCAAGGACCCGGTGCCGGGAGTGTACACGGTTGAGGTCTCCGCCCATGCCGTTCCACAGGCCCCCCAGCCCTGGGCGCTGGTGGTTTCCGGCAACGTCGCCGTGACCACCGGACCGCGACCGGCCTACCTCTCCCACGTGGTGAACGACAACGGTCCCAACGGCAACGGTGACGGCGTTCTGGATCCCGGCGAAACAGCCACACTGGAATTGACCATGCGGAATCCCGGGGATGCGGACGCCACCGGGATCAGCGCCGAGATGTACTCGATCTACCCGGAACTGTTCGCCGTGTACGGCGGCAGCGTCGGCTTCCCGGATATCCCCGTAAGCGGCCAGGGGAGTTCCCTGAATCCCCACTTCGACGTCACCATGCAGCCCGACGCCGCCTGCGGGATGGTGCTGGGCGCCGGGATGGATATCACCGGCAACGGCTTTGCCGTGGAGTCGGCGTTCACCATCGACGCCGGCCTCTACGAAGGGGATCGGCCTTCGGAAGATACGCCGATGTCCATCCCGAAGACGGTGGCGGCGCTGTACTCCCAGGCCACCGTGACCGACACCTTCCCCCTTACCGATGTGTCGGTGACGGTGAACATCGACCATGACGACATCTCGGAGCTGCGGGTCAGTCTGCAGCCGCCGGGGGGCGTTGCGCCGGTGTTCCTCCACGATTACTCCCAGCCGGGGGTGTCGGGGATCCATACCACCTATCCGGACCTGACCGCACCGGACGGCCCCGGCAGCTTCGACAGCCTGGTCGGGATCGATCCCCAGGGTGTGTGGCAGCTCAAGATCGTGGACCAGACCGGTGGGGGAACCCGGGCCGGCACCCTGGTGAACTGGACCCTTCATCTGAAAGGCAGCATCCCCTGGGACTGCAACCCGGTCGGCTGCGCCGATCCGGTGCCGAACCCGGTTGGGGACAACCTGACCGTAGACAAGTCCGGCGCCAATGACGTGGTCGTCTCCTGGAGCGCCGCCACCGGCGCCAGCGAGTACAACGTCCGCCGGGCCCGGGACGGTGCGTTTACTACCGGAGCATTTGTCGGCTCCACCGTTTCCACCTCACTGGTGGACGCAGGCGCCCAGACCCTGCCCGGAGCCAACTACTATTTGGTCCGTTCCGTGAACAGCTGCCGCTGGGAAAGCCCCTGAGGCTTTCAAGGAAACAACATGCGCGATTTGAAGTTTGTCGTCACCACGCTCCTGGCAGCGGCCGCCACGGTCCTGCCGGCCATTTCCGCACCTGGCAACGGAGTTGAACTGCGCTCCGGACTAATCGGTCCGGACCGTCAGATGACATCCTCCGGATCTTCGGAGATGCAACGCCTTGTCGTCCGGTTCACCCGCCCGGTAGGCTGGTTCGAAAGAGGGAGGCTGGAAACCGCCGGCGCAGTAATTGAAGCACCTCTTTCTTCCCAGGCGTACCTGGTCAGCCTGCCTGCGGGACGATCGGTTGCTCTGGCTGCAACCCCTGGTGTGGATTGGGTCGCACCGTTCCAGCCGGGCGACAAGCTTGCGCCCGAGATCGCCGATATCGGCCCCGGCTTCCAGGGCGGCGACATCGTGGTGTTGCTGCACCTGTTCCGGGACGCCGATCCGAACGAGGTGGCGTCGCGGCTGTCTGCATCCGGCCTCCAGGTGGAAGGGGTCGGTTCCGGGAACCGGTTCGGTCGCATCGTGTTGCAGATGTCTCCGGAGCAGGTGGTAAACCGGCGGGACGACATCGCCGCAATGGACGAACTGTTCTGGCTCAGCCGCCGGCACCGCCGGGTCCTGGCCAACAACGACACGATCTGGGTCGCACAGTCCGGACTGGACGCCGGCGAAACCACGCCGGTGTTCGACCAGGGTATCTACGGTGAAGGCCAGATTGCCGCCGTGCTGGATACCGGAATCGATGCCGACATGTGCTACTTCCAGGACGGCGTCCTGGGCCTCCCTCCCACCAACACAGCAGGCGGTACGGCGGTGGACAACAACCAGCGCAAGATCATCGCCGTTGATTTCCTGGACCCGTCGGAAGATCCGGCCAACCTGCTGCACTGGGACACCCAGAACCACGGCAGCCACGTGGCCGGGATTCTGGCCGGCGACGACCTGCTGACGCCGGTTCTTCACGACGATGGAGACGGAATGGCGCCCGGCGCCAAGCTGGTGATACAGGATGCCGGATACGCCGCCGACAACTGCGGCGATCTCCCAGGCATCGGCTGCCCGGTTACCGATCTGATCCCGGTGTTCCAGCAGGCGTACGACCAGGGCGCCCGGACCCACAACAACTCGTGGAACGACAACGAGAACGCGGCGGTGCAGAACACCTACACCGACGCGTCGGAAGACGTGGACGAGTTCATCTGGAACCATCCGGATTTCCTGATCTTCTTCGGAGCCGGCAACGCCACGTTCGGGGGCGGTGGCAGCACCATCGGCAGCCCGGGGACGTCCAAGAACGGGATCTCCGTCGGCTCAACCTATTACAATCAATATGCGGCCAACATGGCCGACTTCTCCTCCTGGGGGCCGACCGATGACGGTCGGTACAAACCGGACATCATGTTCCCGGGGCAGGGCATCCACTCAGCCGCCAACGATTTTGACGCGGGCAGCGGCAACTGCGGCACACAGGCCATGGGCGGAACCTCCATGGCTTCCCCCGGCGCAGCCGGCATGTCGATCCTGATCCGGGATTACTTCGAGCAGGGGTTCTATCCCACCGGCGCCCCGGTTCCGGCGGACAGTTTCACCGCAGGCGGCGCGCTGGTGAAGGCGATGCTGATCAACTCCGGCGTTTCCCTGCTGTGGGACAACGACGGCAACCAGATCACGCTGCCGAGCTACTCCCAAGGCTGGGGCCGGATCCTGCTGGACAACGTCCTGCACTTTGCCGGCGACGGCCGGGGATTGTTCGTGGACGATCACGCCAGCGGTTTCGTCAGTCCATCCGATGCGCCGGTGCGGTACCAGATGGAAGTGCTGAACGGCGACGTTCCCCTGAAGGTATCCCTGGTCTGGCACGACTTTCCGTCCACGCCGGCAGCTTCCATCCACCTGATCAACGACCTGGACCTCCGCGTGGACGGCGCCACCGGTACGTTCCACGGCAATCATTTCCTCTTTGGTGAATCCGCCGACCTGGGACAGCCGGATCGGCTGAACAATGTTGAAGTGGTGTTGGTGAAGGATCCCAAGCCGGGGGTGTACGTCATCGAGGTCGCCCCTCACGCGATTCCTTTCGGCCCCCAGCCTTACGCACTGGTGGTGTCCGGCAACGTGGCGGTAACCACCGGCCCGCGGCCGGCCTACATGACCCACATAGTGGACGATACGGGACCCAACGGCAACGGTGACGGTGTGCTCGACCCGGGGGAAACCGCCCTTATCTCCGTGACCATGCTGAACTCCGGCGACATTGACGCCACCGCCGTCAGCGCCGAAATGTACTCGGTGCATCCGGAACTGTTCGCGGTTTATGACTCCGAAGCCTCCTTCCCGGACATCCCGGTCTCCGCCCAGGCAACCTCTCTGGCGCCGCACTTCTCCGTAACCATGCAGCCCGATGCCGTCTGCGGCCAGAGGCTGGGCGCCGGCATGCAGGTCGCCGGCAACGGTTTTACCGTGGACACCGCATTCACCGTCGAAACCGGCGTGTACGAGGCCAACATCTCGGACACGGATACGCCGCTGACCATCCCTCGGGGAGGGACGCTGTACGCCTACATCGATGTTCCTGCCAGTTTCCCCCTCACCGATGTGGATGTCTCGGTGGATGTGGACATCAATGACAATGCCAATCTCGAACTGGTTCTGAATACACCTGGCGCCGTGGGGCCCCCGGTCTACCTGCACAACAACTCCGGCGCCGGCAGTTCGGGGATCGTGACGACCTACGACGACCTGACCGAGCCTGACGGTCCGGGTGACCTGGCCGAATTCATCGGCCGGGACCCCCAGGGCGCCTGGTCCCTGCGGATCAACAACATAGGGAACAAGACCGGCACCCTGAACAGCTGGACCCTGCACCTCAAAGGCAGCACGCCCTGGAACTGCAACCCGGTCGGCTGCGCAGACCCGGTCCCCAACGCCGTCGGCGACAACCTGACCGTGGACAAATCCGGCGCCGCCGATATTCAGATCTCCTGGAATGCGGCCACCGGTGCGACGGAATACAACGTCTGGAGGGCCCGGGACAACCAGTTCCAGACCGGTACGCTGGCAGGTTCCACCGGTTCCACCTCCCTGGTGGACACCGGCGCCCAGAACCTGTCGGGCGCGCACTATTACCTGGTCCGTTCGGTGAACAGTTGCCGCTGGGAAAGCCCCTGAGGTATGAGGACTGACCATGCGTAACCTGATCGTCATCGTTTTGCTCGTGCCGGTTCTTGCCGTTTCCGCCGCTTCGGCGGCGGTGGATCTCCGGGAGCCCGGCCGGTTCGATTCCTGGCTCCAGCCCAGAACCGGCGGCATGATCCCTGCCGCGCCTCGACCGGTTGCCGATCTCGATCCTTCCGATGAGCTCCGGGTCGGCTGGGACCGGTTCTCACAGAGGAACGGCGACGGATGGAAGGTGTATGTGGACGAGCGCACCGCCATGCCGGCCCTGGTCTTCGGCCGGGGGATGCAGTGGCTCGGCGAGGAAGCGTTCGGAGCGGCCGGTGTGGCCGACCTGGAACAGGCAGCGCGCAGCTTCCTGGCGCACAATCGCACCCTGCTTGGAAACTGGGACGATCTCCTGGTTCTGGATGATGCAGCGTCGGTTCGCTGGCGGAACGGTGTCTGGCAACTGGTATTCCGCCAGGAGCTCGACGGGGTTCGGGTTGAAGGTGCCCAGTTGCAGTTCCACCTCTCGCACGGGCGGTTGTCCATGTTCGGCGCCGCCGACTGGGCGAGACCTACCATCAGCGCCGTTCCGGCCATCTTCGATGATGAAGCCCGTACGATCCTGAACGATTACCTCCAGGCCGACACCCGACTGTTCATAGAGCCGCAACCGCCGGCACTGGTCCTCCTGCCGGTGAACGCCGACCCTGGGAACGAAGGGGAGTTCGGTTGGAGCGGACCACGAGGTGAAGGGCTGTCCCACGTCCTGGTCTGGCGGCTGCAGTTCCTGGTTCCCGGCGAGGCTCCGCTCTGGACCGCCGAAATCAACGCCCATGACGGCTCGGTGCTGTCGTTCTATGACGCCGCCCAGTATGACGCCATTCGCGGCGGTGTGTTCCCGGAATCGATGGATGGCGATTGCCCCACCGGCGGCTGCGAGGTCCGGGGCTTCCCGATGCCGTACGCCGACTACACCGAAACTGCGCAGCCTGAAATGTTCACCGATGAATTCGCCAACCTGGTCTGTGTTGATTCCGGAGCTTCATTCGAAACCAATCTTTCCGGTCCGTACGTCCATGTGAACGACGGTTGCGAGGTTACATCAGCATTCGGAAGCTGCACCGACGCTGCGGATCTGGGCATGAAGCAAGGCGAAAACTGCGACTCCGGC
>CALZKF010000091.1 GCA_945787955.1 uncultured Acidobacteriota bacterium
GGCGGGGAACTGGTGCTGAGACCGGGCCGTGAAGGGCTGCAGGACAAAACCTGGCCGATCGACTCGTTCTTCCACAAGATCGTCATGGTGAGGAACCGGCTGCGAACTCTGGAGCAGCAGGTCAACGGCTCCGACCTGCCTGACGACGCCAAGATCAAGCTGCAGGGTTATATCACCGGCTGCTACGGATCCCTGACCAGCTTCAATGTGCTGTTCGCCGACGAGGACGACCGCTTCACCGCGAAATGATCAATACCCGCCGATCCAGAGCGGATGGATGAACTGCACCACCAGGAACACCCCGACCGAGAGGGCGATGCTCCACCAACGATACTCCTTCAGGCCGAGCCTCTGCCTCCCCTGCAGGATCGCCAGGAACGGCACATACGAGGTCGTTTCGTAGAACGCCGGGAACGTGTCCGGGTGGGTGGTCAGGAACCGCCGGTCCTGATGCCAGGACGACAACAGCGCATACACCAGGAACCCGCCGAAGAACATCCAGTCCCCGGCGTACGGGTTCATGATCATGTGGGCCACGGCAAACAGGCCGAAGGCGGTGTTCATCGGGTGCCGTGTGATCCGGGTGATGCGGTAGGCGCCCCGGGCCTGCTTTCCGGCCATTTCCGAAGAGGTGGTCATCGGGTTGGCGGTGAGCTGGGAGTGGACCAGGAAGAAGAACGCCGCGAACATCAGCCCTTCGGTCAGGCGGATGAGGGAAGGCTGGTATTCGAACAGTTCCGCCCCGGCATGCCGGCTCCCCCAGTACACCACCACCAACGGGATGAACGTGGCGAACGAGACCAGCGAGTAGATCGCCTTGAACCCTTTCAACCCGACCTTGCGGATCAGCCATGTCCTCAGCGGCACCGTAGAGCCGACCATGTGCGTGCCACCGAAGGCGATCCACCAATAGAGGATTTCGATTTCAGGTTTCATGGTCGAATCTCCTTTGCAGGTCTTTCCCGAACGAGATCATTGTACGCCTGTCGGTGCAGTTTGTTAGAATCCCTCTCGATGACATCCGGACTGACATTGCTGGCCGGTCTGATCGTCCTTCTGGCCGGTGGCGAGTTCCTCGTGCGCGGAGCCTCGGCCCTGGCACGCAAGCTCGGCGTCTCGCCCTTCGTGGTCGGCCTGACGGTGGTCGCCTTCGGCACCAGCGCTCCGGAATTGGCGGTGAACGTTGCCGCCGCCCTCAGCGGCAACGGCGATATTACTTTCGGGAACGTCATCGGTTCCAATATCGCCAATATCGGCCTGATCATCGGATTGACCGCCCTGCTGCAGCCGCTTGCGGTGCACCGCTCCATCGTCAGCCGGGAGATCCCGGTCATGCTGGCCGCCACCGTCCTGGCGATCCTGTTGACGCTGGATTTCCTGGCCGGCGGCGCCCTGAACCGGTTCGGCCGGCTGGACGGCGCCATCCTCCTGTCCTGTTTCGCAGCATTCCTGTTCTTCACTACCCGTGCCGCCCTGCAGGATCGGAGGCAGGACCGCTTCCTGCTGGAAACGGAGCAGGATCAGCAACGGGACAAGGAGATGCACGGGGTGTCGGCGTCCCTCTTGACCCTGGCCGGCCTGGCAGGGGTGTTACTGGGAAGTGACTGGACGGTGGAAGGGGCCTCCGGCGTCGCGGCCGCCATGGGGATGAGCCAGGCGGTTATCGGCCTGACCATCGTTGCCCTGGGAACCAGCCTGCCGGAATTGACCACATCCCTGTTCGCGGTGCGGAAAGGTCAGGCCGACCTGGCCATCGGCAACATCGTCGGATCGAACATCTTCAACCTGTTGTTCATCCTGGGGGTTTCATCAAGCATCCGTGCGGTGCCGGTACCGGTGCGGGGCTACACCGATCTGGCCGCCATGGCGGTTTTCTCCCTGGCTCTCCTGCCGTTCGCGCTGAGCCAGCGCAAGCTGGAACGCCATGAGGGGCTGCTGCTGCTGGCCGGGTACCTGGGTTACATGGCCTGGCGGACCCTGTCCACCAGTTGAGCCGTGGAGAACGGTTTGCGCAGCAGGCTCATCTCATCAAGTGCAAAACCATAGCGATCCAGAAAGTCGTCGGCGTAACCCGACATGAATAAGGCCGGCAGGTCCGGTCTGTTTTCCAGAATCCGTGTCACCAGTTCCGGTCCGTTCATAACCGGCATAATCACGTCGGTCAGGATCAGGTCGACATCCTTGCCGTCCTTGCGAAACAACCGCAGTGCGGCGGCGCCGTTGCGGGCCTCAAGGACCAGGTAGCCCTCCGACTCCAGAGCCTGTTTCACCAGGGCGGCCACCACAGGCTCGTCTTCCACAACCAGCACCGTGCCGCTTTTCCGCTCCCGACGGTTTCCTCCAGGCTGCCGCCGTTCAAACCGCTCCCTGGACCTGTCATTTTTCAATGCAATGGGACCTCATTTGCGTTGCATTAACCAAAATCTAAATAAAGATAGGTTCTTCAGGCAGGAAAATGCCAGCGCCACGGAATATTCGGCAACAAAGACGTTTATAGGGGGTTGTATCCCCTGGGCCCTCCGGCCGTCAGTAGATCGCCGAGTTGGTCCAGCGCCTCGCCCATGCCGTTGCCCAGCGCCAATGATTGTATCGCCGTCCGCATTTCCGCGATCCGATCGGCGGTCAATTCCTCCCGCACCGTGGCGGCGAGGGCAGCAGGACGTGCAACCAGGCAGGTCCCCTGCCTACGATAGGCGGCAATCCGCGCCGGCTGATCCGGACCGATCGGCGTCGCAACCGCCGGCACACCCAGTGAGGCCGTCTGCCCCAGCAGATCGCCGCCTCCGACCATGGCGAACCGTGCGCCGGCCAGCACATGGGCCAGTTCGGCGCCGTCAAGGCTGGGGACGATGCGGAGACCGGGCAGGCTCTCCAGGGAACCGGCGTAGGACGGTCCCATCACCATGATCCCGGTAAGCCCGCCCCGGACCGCCACCTCCGACGCCGCCTCGGCGAACAGTTCGGCACTGTTTCGACCCGCCACCTCCGTGCTCCCGCCTCCGGCACAACAAAAGAAGTACCCGGCTTCCGGAAGGGGAAACGCCGGCGGGCGGGGACGGGGATAGATCGGGCCGAGGAACGTCACCCGGGGCCCACCAACCATACGCAGCTTGAGCCGTTCCAGCCTGGTCAGGCCCCCATCAACGAAATCAGGTTGAACGATCCAGTGCAGATCGCAGGCGCGCATTCGGCCGATCTTGAACCCGCGCCGCCGCTTGCGACGATGCTGGCTGATGAACACCGTGGCCGATCCCCGGCGACGGGCATGCCGCATCTGGGCCACTCTTCCGGCACAGTCGAACACCACCACGTCCGGATTGAACCGGTCCACCAATTGGTTGACCTCCCGAATATGGTGGGTCGGCGACCGGTCGGTCTGTTCCACACGGTACGGCACCGTGGCCAGGTATGGTGCTTCACGGCTGAGGACGAACAGGATCTCGGCCTTCGGCCATCGCTCGCAGGCGCCATGGGCCAGGTGCAGCGAGCGCATATACTCTCCGGTACCACCCGGACCCGAAACCGGTACGAACATCAACCGGAGAGCGGCATCTTTCCCCTTGCTCATACCCTGACAGCCACTGCGCGGTTTTCTCCTGTGCGGCCACCGGCCGGATGACCGGAATCCTCGATGCGCTTCAGTGCGCCCTGTCGATTCCCATGCTAGCGGACACAGGCGAACAACGTGCGACCGTAATTGCCGGGGTAAGATGCGGCATCTTCATCCGTCCCAAGAGCAACGACCTCTTTGAACGAGGTTTTTTCCTTGAGCAATTCAGCAATATATTTTGGTGTCCAACCGGGCAGCTTGCTCTTGAACCACTCTTCGCTCTCCTGGCCTGTATCCAGAAACAACACGGCACCTGTAATGCTGTCCAGGCGTTCCAGTATGAGGTCCACCGGAGGCCGGCTCCAATTTCCCAGGAGACCCACCCGTTCCCTGCCTATGGCGTAGTGGTGCAGGATACTCAAGAAAAGGACGATGTCCGAGCGCTCCCCGGAGTGCTTGAGCAATTTTTCCGCGGACATCTCCCGAACCGTATTCTTCGGAAGCTTGTAGGCCGCCTGCCCTATTCTGATGCTGAGGAAATCCCTCTCTACTCCGGCAGGCGTGAAGCCGATCCCTGCAAACTGGCTCAGGAACCAGCCATAAGAACATGCAATATCCAACGCGGTTTTATCTTTACCGTCGATTTGACGATCGCGTAAAAAGTTCTTCATCAACTCGAAACGATCGCTGCACTTGCGCACCAGTTTCCAGGATCCGTCGAATTCAGGTGCGTTGACCGGTTGGTATAATTCCTTGCGACCTCGGGTCTGGACACCTTTCAAAACGAGTTGCTGAAGATAAGTCCATTTTTCACCAAGCACTTCCACCGGCAACCTGTCGGCACTTTCCATGGCGGCCAGGGCCGAACGATGGTGGCCGTCCACCAGTTCGTAGCAGGAGGATTCGCGTACCTTGAAAACTTTTACCGCTTCACCGGGGGCCGTTCTGCCCTTGACCTCCTCATCGCCATCGGGTTCCGCGGAAGCCCCGCCTGTGCCGCCTAATTCGGGAAGCATGTTGCCGTAGGCTTTCAGACGACTCAGGAGCCCATCTTCCGTTCTCGCTCCAAACCACCTGCCGGTGTGCTCCTGACATAGTTTGGCCATACTGTAATAGTCGGTTGAGCGAAGAGCTTCGGAGTCTTCGAGTAACCGGGGATTTTCCCGAATCAGACGGAGGAATGATACGTAGGGCGAGTCCAGCAGCCGATTCGATGCGCGGGCTACTTCGCCGGTGGCCGGGATCCACCTTTCCAGCGGCCTCCCCGACTGATTTCCGATCAGGAGACTGTCTATTGCGACATCGACCGGCCGGGGCGTTTGATACTTCAGGGCGCTGAGGTCACGGCGAGCCCAACTCCTTCCAAAGCGATGCTTGAGCCTGTCAATCACGGAGCACCCGCATAGTTCATCCCCAATATCAGAATTCGTATTGCAATTCCGATAGGATTATTCACGAATGATGCTCAGTATAGCATCGCGAAGCGTCCATCTAAGACGCATGCAGGCGTCTGCGCCGAAGGAATCCCGGCTCGCACTCACCTGCGAGATTTTCCCCGGAGGCGCAGGACAGCCTGAGTTTCAGCGCTTGCCTGCCGTCAGACCTGTCTTGAGCTCCCGCAATTGCACCGCTATGACGAACAGGAGAGCGATCGCAGCAAGTTCAAGAAGCCGGGACGGCTGGATCATCCCGCGAAGCATCGTCATGTCGCTGAGATTGGCCGCTTTTTCACAGATGGCCAGCAACGCCATCGCCAGGGCTCCGAAGAACAGGATCCTGCTTACCAAGCTGATCAACTGATTCATGGCATCCTCCTCTTCACTGTCTCGCGATGGCGCGGGACGAAGTCAGCAGTGTTCTGGATTTGTTGTCGAAAACCACCAAGTAGATCTCGCCGGCTTCGTTCTCGAACCAGAGCTGAAATACATCGGGAAACTTGGAGCTGTTGCTCACCGCCGCCAGACTCCCCCATTCCGCAGGGATGGTCCGGGTATCTGGAAGCTGGACCACCTGAAGGCGCTGGGAATCCTCTACTGCACTGCCTGGGATCGGCGCACAGGCGGAAAGCACCGCCAGCAGCAACGCCACCATCAGGAACATCACCACGTGCTTCATATTCACGTCTCCTTATTCAACCTGCCGGTGCAGGTGGAGTTATGAGCCGGCACAGACGTCACGGCCGTCCGGCCGCCGGATCGGGTGCCCCAGACACTGCCGGGCACCGATCAGTGGTTGAATCATCCATCGATCCGGCTTTTCAGGTTGCCATTTCGGGCACCTAAGTAGGTGGTTTAGATAGAGATGGGCCACTTATCACTCTCAGGGTGGAACGAAGAATGGTGATGCCGATCGCGGGAAGGCCGTTCCAGAATCGCCTCGACCTGCGTTCTACCGTCGCTGCAGCGGAAATGCGCCCAAACCTTTTAGATGCAATAACTTCCAAACAAGTATCACCAATCTGGATTCCACGTCGTACTGCGCCATAGTTCCAGCCAAGGGGTGTCGGCCGCTAGTGGATATTATAATTATCCAGCGGCTATCCCTGATTTCCCGGGATTTCAGCTACCGTGTCAGGTACCCTATCGATCATGGTCCTTTACGACGAGGAAACTTCATTTTGAGACGATTATCGGCCTGTCTCCTGGTTATTTCATGCCTGGGCGCCTTCCTGGTCCCCGCTCTGGGGTCCGAAGAGGCAGCTTTGGAGCGCTCGGTGGTCCGGATCGTGAACTATGCCCAGCGAGGCAACTGGTACACACCCTGGGACCGTTCCGGTGTGGGAGAATCGTCCGGCACCGGGTTCGCCATCGGCGGCGGTCTGGTGATGACCAATGCCCATGTGGTGAGCGATTCCCGCGCCCTGCGGATCTATGTGTACAACGACCCTGAGCCCCGGGAGGCGGAGGTGGTGCATATCGCCCACGACAGTGACCTTGCCCTGATCCGCCCGGTGGAGCAAGGGGCGCTGGACGATCTGCCGGCCCTGACGTTCGGGGGCATGCCGGCTATGCGCACCACCGTGGACACCCTGGGCTACCCCGCCGGCGGCGTGCGTCTGTCTTCAACCCAAGGGGTGGTCTCCCGGATCGAAGAACAGCTCTACATGCATTCGGGCAAAGACCTCCACCTCACCGTGCAGACCGACGCCGCCATCAACCCGGGGAACAGCGGCGGTCCGGTCCTGCAGGACGGCAAGGTGGTCGGAGTCGCATTCCAGGGCAACGCCGGCCTGGAGAACACCGGGTTCTTTATCCCGATGGAGGTGATTCAGCGTTTCCTCAACGATGTAGCCGACGGCCGTTACGACGGCTACCCGGAACTGGGGGCGGAAACCACAGGACTGGAAAATGCCGCCGGCCGGGCCCGGGCCGGGATGAAGCCGGAGGAGACCGGCGTCCGGGTGGACTCGGTATATAAGGGCAGCAGCGCCGAGAACCACATTCTGGCGGGGGACGTCATCCTGAAGGTGGAGAACAGAACAGTAGCCAATGACGGCTCGGTGGAAGACGGTGGAGGGCGGATCTCTTTCGGCCTGCTGGTGGATCGCAAGCAGATCGGCGACTCGGTCCCCATACAGGTTCTGCGGGACGGCAAGCGGCTGAAAGTGGATGTGCCTCTGACCAGTTTCCCCATGGGGGACGCCCACGGCCACGTCTACGACCGGCTGCCGCGCTACTACGTTTACGGCGGGCTGGTATTCGTCCCCCTGAACCTCGAGACGCTCAAGACCTTCGGAGGCGACTGGCACGTCAAGGCCGGCAAGGAGATCCTCTACGAGTTCCTGCTCAGGCCGATGATCCAGCCGGAGCTGATGCTGCAGGAGCGGGTCGTCCTCCTGCGCCGCCTCAAGCATCCGGTAAACTCGGATATGGCTTTTTACCGCAACCAGGTCTTGGAACGGGTCAACGGCAGGCCGATCACCTGTCTGGAAGACCTGGTAGAGACTTTCGAGAACCACAAGGGCGATTTTCATCTCATCGAGTTCTCCAACCGGCGCCGGATCGGCGTTATCAACCGGCTGGACGCGGATGCCGCCCATGGTGAAATACTCCAGCGCTACGGCATCCAGGAGGATCGCAACCTGTGAAGATCTGTTCAATGATTCTCCTCGTGTTTTTCGTGTGCGCGCCGGCGCTGACCGCGGAAGAGCCGGCCGACGAGCGTTACTCCAGGAGCGTGGTCGGGCTGGAAGTGACCTACCAGATGTGGGACGAAGATCGGCCCTGGGCCAAGACAACTCCCCAGACCCGCAGCGGCTCGGCGGTGTTGCTGGAAGGGTCCTATCTTCTCACCGACGCCCAGATGGTGGACCACGCCACCTTGATCCAGCTCGCCACCTTCGGCCGTTCCCGGCAGGTGGAACCGGAGATCGTGGCGATCGATACCGAAGTGAACCTGGCCCTGCTGCGGGTCAACGATCCCGGCGCGCTGGAAGGTCTGGAGCCGATCGGCCTGGCCGCTGCAACCCCGACGTCCGGCACCGTGCTGATGGCCCGCTGGCGAGGGCAGCAACTGGAGATGGCGGCCTCGCGGATCACCCGCTTCGAAGTCCGCCGCGGCTGGGGAGGAGGGGTGGAGCACACCTTCCTTTTCATGCGAACCGACATGGCCGGAGGGGGCTGGGGCGAACCGGTGTTCGAGAGCGGCGCGCTGGTCGGGCTCACCGTGTCCCAGTCCGAGATGCTGAGCAGGGCCGTGCCTGTGGAAATCCTGCGGAGGTTCATCGCCAAGGCCACGGCAAACGGACCATACACCGGCTTTCCGGCCCTCGGTGTCATGTGGCAGACCAACAGCGATCCTGCCGTATCCCGGTTTCTGGGACAGGAAGGCGAGCCGCGCGGAATTCTGATCCGGCAGGTGCCGTGGGGCACCTCCGCCTGCGGCGTCCTGAAACCGAGGGACATCCTCCTGGAACTGGACGGGCAAACTCTCGACGCCGAGGGTTTTTACCTCCACCCGCTTTTCGGGCGGTTACGGTTCGGCCAGCACTTGGCGGAAAACTACGATCTGGGGGACACGGTCAAGGTTCGGGTGTTGCGGGACCACCGGGAACTGGAACTGGACATGACCCTGCGTGGGTACCCTTCGGGCCTGGACCTGATCCCGTACCACCGCCAGGGTCAACCGGCCTACGTTATCGCCGGAGGGCTGGTGATCCGGGAGCTGGACGTGCCGTACCTGCGGACCTGGGGGAAGGACTGGGACAAGAACGCACCGATCGGCCTGCTGCATTATTTCTCGGTTTTCCGTGAGGGCCAGACCCCCTCCAGCCGGAGGAAGATCATCATCATGATGGTCCTGCCGTCACCCTACAACGTCGGATACCAGTACAGCCGGGATGAAGTTATCGACAGCATCAACGGACAGCCGGTGGACAGCATCGCCGATGTGGTGGCGGCGTTCAAAGAACCGCTGGATCGGTTCCACCTGCTGGAGTTGTCGCCTGGATCCAGTCGCAGACAGATCGTGCTGGACGCACAAGGGTTCGAATCCGCCACTGCCGATATCCTGGAGGAGTACGGTATCCCCGCCGCCTTGCACCTCTCGGACCAGCCTCCGGTAAACGGCGACGGAGACTGCCCAGGGGATTATTAAGCGCCGGTCAGTCTGCTCTGATGTCCCCGCTGCCGTGAACTTCCTTGTTCACTTCCGCGCCGCCGCGATACCGGATGTCGCCGCTGCCCAGAACGGTCAGATCCAGGGTGCCGGAAGCCTGAATATCGATGTCACCACTGCCCTTGACCGTCGCCTCGCCATCAACGGCGTCCAGGCCGAACATCTTGATGTCGCCGGACCCCAGGACCTCCGCTTCCACCCGTTGCACCGATCCGGTGACTTCGATATCCCCCGAGCCTTTCACCCTGGCTGTGAACAGGTCGCCGTGTACGCCCTCGGCCTCGATGTCGCCGGAACCCTGGACCTTCACGGAGCGCAGTTCGGGCACGGTCAGCGTCACGTGGATCCCCTTGCGGCTGGAGAAGGATTGCTCCGACCCGACATGCAGTACCCCGCCCCTTACTTCAGTGCTGATCAGCGCCAGGATGTTGTCCTCCGCCTCGATGGACAGGGACGGTGCGCCACCAACCGTGATGTGGACGTCCGGTGACCCCATGAGGCTGACACCATGGAAATCCCCCACGGACCGTTCTTCGATCTGCACGTTGCCCGATCCTTTGACCGTTCCGGCAGCGGCAGTCCCGATGGCCGGCAACAGAACCAGAACGGCAACCAACACGATCCGAATATTCTTCATGCCTGATCTCCTCCATTGCGCCGGGACGGCGTTCCCATCCCGTCAGGAGGGATAACGCGGCAAGGAGGGCTTTGGTTTACAGCTTTTGAGATATCATCGGCTCATGAACACTTTTCTGCTCGTCATTGCAGCCATCCTCATTGTCGGGGTCGCCCTCCTGTTCAACCGTCTCGTCTCCCTCAGGAACCGGGCCGCTTCCGCCTGGTCGGACATCGACGTGCAGCTGAAACGTCGCCACGACCTGGTGGGAAGTCTGGTGGAAGTGGTCAAGGGGTACGCCGGCCACGAGCGGGAGACCCTCAACGAGATCACCGAAATGCGGGCCCGGGCCCAGGGGGTATTGAAGGAAGGGAGCCCCGGGGAAGCAGGCAAGGCCGAGAACAGCTTCGCCCACCGGATCGGGAAACTGTTCGCCGTGGTGGAGCAGTATCCCCAGCTCAAGGCATCGGAGAATTTCCTCAGCCTGCACCACTCCCTGGTGGATATCGAGGACCATCTCCAGAACGCCCGACGTTACTACAACGCCGTGGTCCGGGATCTGAACACCCGGATCCAGTCGTTCCCCGATATGCTCATCGCAGGACTGTTCCGTTTTCAGGAACGGGAGTTCTTCGAACTCGATTCCGAAGCCGAGGCGGCGGTCCCCCGTTTCGACCTGGAGCCTGGATCATGAAGAAGCTGGTGCTGGTCTGTCTGATGCTTTGCGCGTTACCTGCTCTGGCCGACAAGGGCGGCTACGTCATCGACCGCTTCGATGTCGATCTCGATGTCCGGCCCGATTCCACCCTCCTGGTCACCGAGCGGCTGGAGGTGCTGTTCTCCGAGCCCCGCCACGGCATCTACCGCTCCATCCCGATCAAGTACACCGACCCCAAAGGGTTCCGGTACGGCATGAAGTTCAAGCTGATCGGCGTCACCGACGACGACGGCAGCCGGTACGGCACCAAGGTCAGCAACCAGGGTGCGTACGTCAGCATCCGGATCGGCAGCTCCAACTCCAAGGTCAGCGGGAAGGTGATCTACAACGTGCGTTACAGCGTCACCGACGCCCTGCGGCATTTCGCCGAGCACGACGAACTGTACTGGAACGCCACCGGCACCGAGTGGAAGGCCGGTATCAACAGGGCCTCCGCCACCGTGA
>CALZKF010000092.1 GCA_945787955.1 uncultured Acidobacteriota bacterium
GAGCGGGTCCGGGCGGGGGATACTGCCGGGGCGGTCGGGATCATGAACGCCGCAAGGGTCCATCTGAACGACCCGGATAAGGTGCAATGGCTCGATCAGGCGATAGCGGAGCTTGAAGCCGACCCAACTGTGGGATCAGGGGAAAACTGACCCGGTGGTAACCTATCCTGCCGCCCATCAACGATATGTTTCAACGAGGTGACCCCATGAGTCGCACCACCCAGCACTTACCGATTTGTTTCGTATTCTGCCTGCTCGCATCCGGACTCACCCTCGCCTCCGAGCCGGAGAGAACCCATGTGATAGAGCCGGAGGATTACTTCTCCATAGCATCGATGCCCCAGGTGGCTGTGTCCCCCGACGGCAGGAAGGTTGTGTGGCTGGAGTCCCGCTGGGACAAGGCCGCCGACGGCCGGAACGAGGACCTCTGGGTGATGGACTTATCAGGCGGCGAACCCCGGCGGCTGACTTTCGACCCTGCCGGTGAGGGCAACCCGGTCTGGTCCCCGGACGGGAAGCAGATTTACTACACCGCCGCTTACCGCCGCGCCGCTGAGGACAAGCCGCCGTATGACGGCGAGCGCCAGGTGTGGCGGATTTCGAGTGCCGGCGGCGAACCGCTGGCGGTTACACGGGTCGGCGGGGGGATTGACCTCTTCGATCTCGCAGGAGACGGCAAGGCGGTGTACTACACCCTGCGGGTCGAGAAAACCGAGGACGACTGGAAAGCGATGCGGGACAGCCACGGCGACCTGGAGTACGGCCACGGCATCGGCATGCGTTCCCAATTATTCAAGCTGGACCTGACCACCTGGCGCTCGAAGATGCTGCTGGATACCGGCCGCGTCGTCACCGACTTTGCCGTGGCCGGGAACGGCCGTGTCGCCATGGTGACCTCCCCGGACGAGGAAAAGATCCACGACGAGGGTTGGTCCAGGGTGGACGTTCTCGAGCCCGGGGCGGAACAGGTCCAGGTGGTGACGCCGGAAGGATGGCGGGAGCCCCACCATTCGCCCTACGGCTGGATCAATGAGGTGGTCTGGTCCGGATCCGGTGACCGCATCGGGTTCTCCATAGATTTCGACGGTTACCCGACACGGATATACGCCGTAAACTGGAAGGGCGGCAAGTCCCGACTCGAAGAACTTCCCCGGCCTGAAGGTGTCTCGGTTGAAGGGGGCAGCCTGGGGTTCCGGGGCGACGAGCTCTGTTTTCTCGCTGACGACCATGCCCGGTCCCGGGTGTACGCCGAAAGCGGACAATTGCTCACACCTGGAGATATCGCTGCCAAGACGTTCGGCTTTTCGAAGAACGGCAAGGTACAGATCGTGGTGGCCGCTACCCTGACCACCCCGCCGGACATGTTCCGCTTCGACGCCGGAGGCGAACTGACCCGGTTGACCCGGATCAATCCCCAGGTAGACGGCTGGAAGATCCCGCAGATCTCCCTGGTGCGGTGGGAAGGCGACGGCGGCGACACCGTCGAAGGGATCCTGGAGCTACCTTCGGATTACAAACCGGAAGACGGCCCGATCCCGATGGTGGTTGTGATCCACGGCGGTCCGACATCCGCCACACCGTACCAGTTCCGGTTCTGGATCTACGGTCGGACCCTGCTTCCGGCCAGGGGCATTGCGGTGCTCAGCCCCAACTATCGCGGATCGACCGGCTACGGCGACAAGTTCCTCATGGACCTTGTGGGCCGGGAGAACGATATCGACGTCAAGGATATCCTGGCCGGCGTCGACGCCATGGTGCAGAAAGGGATCGCCGACCCTGAGCGGCTCGGGGTCATGGGCTGGAGCAACGGTGGATTCCTGACCAACTGCCTGATCACCGTGACCGACCGGTTCAAAGCGGCCAGCAGCGGCGCCGGGGTCATTGACCAGGTGCTGCAGTGGGGCATCGAGGACACGCCGGGTTCATGGAAGGGAGCTATCCCTGGACCGATCCGGCGGAGTATCGGGCCGGCTCCCCGCTGTTTGCGCTGGGCAAGGTGACCACACCGACACTGATCCATGTCGGCGGAAACGATCCCCGTGTTCCGGCGGCCCACTCCCGGGCGCTGTACCGGGGATTGAAGTATTACGTCAAGGTGCCGACCGAGCTGGTAGTTTATCCAGGCGCGGCCCACGGACTGACTACCTGGAAGCACCGGCTGGCGAAGATGGAATGGGACCTGGCCTGGTTCGACCGCTACCTGCTGGGCGTCGATTAGCAGCTCAGGGGCGGCGCTGGCCGCGACGGCCGGGACCTTCGGGGCGGCCCCGTTCTCCCAGAAGGAACCGTTCCACCATCCGGCGCTCCCGGCGCCCGAGCTGGTCCAGTCGTTCCTGCTGCTCGGGGGTGAGAACCTCCATGATCCGGCGGCGGGCCTCTTCCATTTGCTCCCTTACCACCGGGGCCATCTCCCGGCGCATCTCTTCGGCGCGGATACGGCTTTCGTGACGGATCGATTCGATTTCATCCCTCTGCACATCGGTCAGTTCCAGGTGCCGTGCCACACGCTGGGCGAAGATCGCTCCAGCCGGCCTTCGGATCTCACGTCCGGGATCATCTCCGGGACGCCAGGTCACTTTTTTTTCGTCGTACAGATGCATGCCCAGGGCTCCCACCAGAATCCCTATGAGGAACACACCGACGACGCTGACCATGGCCGCGGCCTGCTTCATGACCCTTCCTCCTGCACTTCCAGCACCCAGGCCAGGACATCCTCGGTAGGGGCCTCGCCGCTGGCGGTATCGGCCTGCGGTGTTGCAGTGAACGCCAGCCAGGAAAGCAGGACCAGGATGACGACGGTGACCGGCAGCAGGCGGAGCGCCGCAGTACCCACTACCTGGGCCGGCTCCCGCTGCAGCCGGGCCCGGACCCGCGTGGCGAACCCGGCATCGGGCACGACGCCGGCATGACGGGAACGGAGCATCGAACTGGTCTCAGAAAGGGCGGCCATGAGCCTGCGGCATTCGTCGCACTCGGCAACGTGCCGATTGAGGTCGGCATTCCGCGTGGTGCCGGGAGCGTCCATGGCTCGACGGGCGGTACGACATTTCATTTTTTCATCTCCTGTTCCACGATCCTGCGCATCCTCTTTCGGGCCCGGTGGGCGCGGACTTTGACGTTGGCCCGTGTCCAGTTGAGTCTGTCGGCAATCTCCCCCACCGACCAGCCCTCTCCGTCCAGCATGAGAAGGATGAACCGGTCCCTGGGATCGAGAAGGGCGAGCAGGCGCTCCACGTCCAGCGCCGCGGAAGGATCGGATGGAGGCGCCGGACTGTCGATTTCGACGCCGGTAACTTCCGGTTTCCGTGATCGCAGCTTGCCGTAGCAACAGTTCAGGCAGACCCGGGTCAGCCAATGCTCGAACGGCGCTTTCCTCTTGTACGTGGACAAGCGGCTCCAGGCGGTGAGGAAGGTCTCCTGGGCGGCGTCTTCCACATCTTCCCGGGAGCGGAAAAACCGGCCGGCCAGTCGGAACACCCGCTGCTGGTGCAAACGAACCAATTCGGCGAAGGCGTCACCGTCGCCCGCCAGACTGGCCGCGATCAGCCGCGCTTCCTCATCCTGGGCCGGGCCGGCGTCGTTCATCGAAAAGTCCAGGCTCCACGTTATCGTCATCCTGAAGATACCCTCATACGGCATTCCCTCAAACAGCCAGATGACAATAACCCCTCCCCGGTTACAAGTTTCGGGGACCGGCACCTTAACCCGGGTTAAGGTGCCTGTCCCCGAAACTCTACGATATTCCTGTAACCTGTCGGCAAGTGGGTCCATCTAGCATGGTGAAAGGAGACAACCCGATGAAGACAACTATGAAATCAATTCCGATGATCCTGACAGTGGCAGCCCTGCTGGTTCTGACTTCCGTCACCGTCGTCGCCGCCCAGGGGCCCGGCCCCGGAGGCAAAGGGCCCCACGCCCGCGGAGGACAGGGCGGCGAACTGCAGCGGGCGCTCCATCGCCTGGACCTCTCCGATGACCAGAAGGCATCGATCAAGGCTCTGTTCGAGTCCAACCAGGAATCGATGCAGGCCGACCGCGAAACCTTGCGCACGGCGCGGGAAGCCCTGCGCATGCAGATGCAGAGCGAGATCTTCGACGAAGCCGCAATCCGCAACCTGGCCGGACAGGTAGGAGCAGCCGAGGTTGAAATGGCGGTGGCCCGCGCTTCCGTGCACAACCAGGTCGTACAGTTGCTCACCGACGAACAGCGTGGACAACTGAAAGAGATGCGGGCCCGGCGCATGGAGCGGATGGAAGAACGCCGGGAAGACATGATGCAGGGTAAGCGCGGCAATCGCCGCCATCCTCGCGGCGACTGGTAACGATCTTTCGACTTCCTGCTGCAGGGGCCGGGTGCATATCCGGCCCCTTCTTTATGGGATCCGCAACAGCATCGATTCGACCCCGCCGTCCCGCAACTCGATCAGGTACAACCGGTCGAATTCCATGTGGCCGATCGCCCCGGCCGGATCGCCTCCCAGCAGTTCCGCCAGCCGGGGCGTGGTATTGCTGTGCCCCACCACCAGGCAGGGGCCGGATGCCGAGCGTAACTGCCCGGCGAACGCCTTGAGGTCACCGGGATCGTAAAGGGCGACCTCCAGTCCGAGTTTCCCCGCCAGCGGCGCCGCCGTCTGCCGGGTTCGCCGGAAATCGGTGGAGTAGATCGCCTGGATGCCGGCATCGCCCAGCATCTCCGCCAGCCTGGCCGCCATCGCCTCTCCGGCAACGGTGAGCGCCGGATCTTCGGCGTCGGGGTCGGTCTGCTCGGCGTGGCGCACCAGCCAGATCGTATCGGCGGCCAGACCCGGCAGGGCCAGCGCCAGCGCCATAAAGCAGGCCACAAGGCGAAGCTGCATTACCCGATCTCCAGGGTCGGAAGAAGCCGGGGCGACATGCGGTGTCCTGTAACCTGTTCAAAGCCGTATGCGATCCGGAGCAGCACCGGTTCACTCCAGGCCCGGCCGAAAAACGAAACCCCTACCGGCAGGCCGCCGACCTGGCCGGCCGGAACGGTGATGTTGGGATAGCCGGACACCGCCGCCGGCGCCGAACTGCCGCCGGCGTAATGGTCGCCGTTGACATGATCGGTCATCCAGGCCGGCCCATTGCTGGGTGCCATGATCGCGTCCAGATTGAGCTTGTCCATGACGGCGTCGATGCCCTTGTCACGGGACAGGGTACGGCAGGTCTCCAGTGCCTCCAGATACTCCCGGCTCTTGAGATCCCCCCTGGCCTCAGCCATCTCCAGGATCTCCTGACCGAAATACGGCATTTCCCGGTCTGCGTTCCGGCTGTTGAAATCGATCAACGCCTTCAGGGAGCGGATACCGGCCGACGGCCCCAGGGACTGGAAGTACCGGTTCAGGCCATCCTTGAACTCGTATAGCAACACTTCGAATTCGGCGTCGCCGAACTGGTTCCGCGTTTCAATGTCCGCCGGATCCACGATGACGGCGCCGGCACGGCTCAGGGTGCTGATCGCCTCTTCCATGCAGGCGTCGACCTGGTTGTGGAACCCGAAGAACTGCCGGCCGATGCCGACCCGCGCCCCCTTGAGCCCGTCAGGTGCCAGGAATCCGGTGTAGTCGGCGTGGCCCTTTTCGCCGGCGCCGGCGGTGGCCGGGTCCGCCGGGTCGAGGCCGGCCATCGCTCCCAGCAGGATGGCGGCGTCCCGCACCGTCCGCGCCATCGGCCCGGCGGTGTCCTGGGTATGGGATATCGGAATGATGCCGCTGCGACCGGCCAGGCCGACTGTCGGCTTGATTCCAACGATGCCGTTGATGCCGGAAGGGCAGATGATGGAGCCGTCGGTCTCGGTCCCGACGGCCAGCGGGGCCAGGTTCGCCGATACACCAACTGCCGATCCGGAGCTGGACCCGCACGGGTTGCGATCCAGGGCGTAAGGATTCCGGCACTGCCCGCCCCGGGCGGACCAGCCGCTGCTGGAACGGGTGGACCTGAAGTTCGCCCACTCGCTCAGGTTGGTCTTGCCCAGCAGCACCGCACCGGCTTCCCGCAACCGCCGTGCCACTGCGGCATCCTCAGCGGGGATCGACCCTTCAAGCGCCAGGGAACCTGCGGTGGTTGTCATTTTATCGGCTGTCCCGATGTTGTCTTTAAGCAGCACCGGGATGCCATGAAGCGGCCCCCGCACCCCCGACTCTTCCCTTTCCCGGTCCAACCGGTCGGCAACGTCGCCTGCTTCCGGGTTGGTTTCTATCACCGCCCGCAAGGTCGGGCCCTGGCGGTCGATCGTCTCTATTCGGGCCAGGTAGGCGTCGGTGATCTCACGGGAGGTCCATCGGCCCGATTCCATGCCGGCCTGGAGCTCCGCCAGGGTGACTTCATAAAACTCGAACCGATCCACGGCCGGATCGACCGCTCCGTCCTCGCCGGACGGGGAGCTGCCTTTGCTGCAGCCAACCTGACCGACCAGGAGTGCGGCGCCGCCGGCAGCAGTCAGTCCAATGAAAGTCCTGCGGGAGAAGCCCGGTTTCCTGCTCATGGTTCGTTCCTCCGATAGAAGGAGAGATTACCCTGAATCAGGAGCGGCACAAAAAAAATCGGCGGCCGGCACGACCCGGGAGCTGGGGGGTAAACTCCCGAACCGGCCGACCGCCTTCGGTCCATCTGAGGCAAATTTAGGTTGTCAGCTTTCCCGGGGCAAATACAAAACCGTACTCGGTACGGTCAGGCGGCTTCCCGTCGGCCCATGCGGCGCAGGAAGCGGATATGGGACCGCAGCGCCCTGTAAAGGCTGGGATTCGTGATGTGGGGAACACCTTCATCGGCACAGACCTGCCGGACCACAGGGGCCAGTCGCTTGTAGTGGACATGGCTGACCCGGGGGAACAGGTGGTGTTCCACCTGGTAGTTCAGCCCGCCCAGGTACCAGGTCAGGATCGGGTTCCGGGGGGAGAAGTTGGCGGTGGTGGCCAATTGATGCTCAGCCCAGGACTGGGGCAACCGCCCGGCGGCGGGAACCGGCTGGATGTCCGCCTCTTCCACACAGTGGGCCAGGAGGAACACCGTGCCCAGGGTGATACCCAGCACAAGAGCGACAAAGGCGTAGATCCCCAGGACATGCCAGAACGGGTGCATGATGAACGGAACGATCAGGGCCCAGGTGAAAAACAGCAGTTTGCCGACGAAGAGCCAGGTCAGATTCCAGCCCTTGGGCCGTGGGATGCGCTGGGCGCCGATCCTGCCTTTTACAAGGGTGCGGAAATCATCAAACCACTGCCATTTCGGTGGGAAGAACACGTACAGAGGCCAGATGTACAGCCACTGGAAGCGGTGGAACCAGAGTCGCTTCTGCCCCGGCGCCAGTCTCAGAAACGGCCAGGCCACCAGATCGTCGTCCACACCATCCACGTTGGTGTACTGATGATGCATGATGTTGTGTTTGAAGTTCCACATGTAGGAACTGCCGCCGACCAGATCGAGCATGAGAGCGCTGAACCGGTTGAACAGCTTCCTGCGGGAGAATGCTCCGTGGCCTCCGTCGTGCTGAACGTTGAAGCCGATACCGGCCACTGCCAGGCCGAGAGAGGCGCCCAGCAACAGGGCCTGCCACCAGTTGGCTGCGAAGAAGACGAGAGCGATCCATGAGGTGGCGGCCCAGGCAATGATGGCGCAACTCTTGATCCAGATCCGTATCCCGCCGGTCTTGTTTTTTCTGTCCCGCTTGAAATAGGACTCCACCGCCTGGTTGAGCCGCTCCCTGAGCGGCGAGTGTGGCGGGAACTTGACAGGCTGGGACCGGTTAGGTTCCTTTGGATTCGCGTCGGTCACACTGTTCCTCCCCGTGGCCGGGAGTGAGCCCGGGCTTCCTTTAGCAAGGATACGGACCGGGTAACTTCTGTCAACCTGGGACTCGTTCTCTACCATCCGGAGGGATGCGGTTATCTTCCGAACCAGGTGCGCATCAATAGGTGAATAAAAGGGGACATTCCGCTTTATCTTTCCATAATTAATCCGCCGCTTGGGGGCGGATAACGATTAAAAGATAAATAAGGAATGTCCCTGATTAATACGGGCAACCCAGGGCGTTGACGGTGGCGCCGGCCTGGGTGTCGGGGCAACGATCGATACCGTCGTAAATCCCGTCCCGATCAGTATCCAGCGGGCAGCCCCTCAATCCGACCAGCGCCCCTTTCGGCGTATCAGGGCAGTTATCCAGGCCATCCGCCACATTGTCACCGTCGGAATCCAGGGCACATCCGTCATCGCCGGCAATCGCTCGCGGGTGGGTGTTCGGACAGGCGTCGCGGCCGTCAGGAATACCGTCACCGTCGCTGTCCAGCGCACATCCTGCTTCATCCACCGGCCAGCCGGTGGCGGTATCGGGGCAACGATCAAGATTCCGCGGCACGCCGTCGCCGTCCCGGTCGCTGTCCCGGTCCCACCTCGATCCACTGAGACCCCATGTCAGGGAAACCAGAGACCGCACATTCAGGAACCACTCGTCGATCGGGCCGGCGCCGGAGGGGTTGAGGTCCGCCCGTACTTCCCAGCGCAGCCGCCGTCCCCCCTGAACTTCGTAGCGCTGGCCGAAACCGACGGCGCCGAAGGTGTAATCGAAATCGTAGAACTTCCGGCCGTAATCTATATCACTGTAGCCGAGGGCGGCGGAAACGAACCACCGTTCCGCTTCCCCCGGATTCATCATGAAATCGACCCCGGTGCGGAATTCAATAGCGTCACCGTCCTTCATGAGCGCCACCGTCTCGAGAGACGTAAAGGTCAGGTCGGCGAACAATTCGAATCGGGGCGAAATTACCATGCCGCCCCGCAGACCGTAAGTCACATCCGGCTCAATCGTTCGGCCGAACCGGCCGGTGATCTCATGAGCAGGAAGGGTGAACCCGGCGGAAAGCCCGAGTTCGCCTTCGGCGGCACTTACCGGACCGACGGTGGCGATCAGGGCCGCCATGGCCAGAACTGCGGTTGCCGGCAGGGTGGATCGGTATCGCATGCGAATCTCCGAGGGTATCAAGAACCGGAAATGTACCCCAAACGAGACCGATCGGCATCAATCATCTGGATTCAGGTCCAGGACGGTGAATGTTCCGGGTTTCCTTGAGGTCCCCCTGGTGACAAGCAGTATTTCCGCAACCCCGTCACCGTCCATATCCAAAAACGAGGGGATACTCAAGGCCATGGACCGGACTGCCGCGGCGCCCCTCGATCCGATGGTGATAGTGACGGTATCATCCCGGTCCACGTCCTGCTCGTGCACATCCACGATCAGTTCCGGCTCGGTATCCACCAATTTTTTCCCGTTTCTCGACTGCCTCCCAGGATACATCCACAGGCGGCCATCGGCTGCAATCAGCAGGTCGAACAGCCGATCGCCGTTCAAATCCCGGCCGTACGCAACGAAGGAGCGCTCACCGTCCTCCACATTGAAAGCGGTGTTCCTGGGCTTGTCCGCAAAGGAGCCGTCCTCGTTGCGCAGGAAGACCTCCAACACCACCCGGCTGTCCTTGAGCCCTTTCCAGTATCCAAAAACCAAGTCGCTGCGGCCATCACGGTTGACATCCAGAATCCAGGGCGTTCCCTCCTGCCACAGGTTCATGCCGCTCTCCCCCGCCAGGAGCGGCAGGAAGCCGGAACGGCTGCGATCAGGGTCCAGGCCGTACATGCGCACCCGTTTCTCGCCGAACAGGGCCAGCTTCTCCGAGGTCTTGGTCTGCACCACCAGCACCGGCGCACCGTCCAGCACCAGGTGGTGAGCGTCCAGCAGGTCTTCCGGTTCGGGGAACCGGGCCCAGGACTCCACCATCCGGTCATCCCCTTCGGCGCCGGGATCGATGATCGTGGTCCTGAGACGGGTTTTTCCGAACGGCATGGGAGGGGTGATGTACACCACGCGGCCAGTCTCCACTTCCACAGGAAGCGCTGTCTGGGCCACAAGCCTGATGCGGTCCTGGCGCACGGCGGCCTCCACAGGCATCGGGACGGCGTCATTTTGACCGAATCTGCCGGACTGCCGGTTGAAGCGGTACAACCTGAGTTCACCGAGGCCCGGGGCGACTGCGTTGCCGGGATCCCTGCGGTCCCATACCAGGAACGGCTCTTCCAGCAGGGGCGTCGGCAAACTGCCGGTGGCTGCCGGATCACCGTCCCACGCGTACAGGCCTGGTTCAAGATCGTCGGTGCCTGCATCCGTATCACCCTGTCCAACGGTCAGCAGCAAGGTCTCGCCGCCGTCGTCGCGCAGGTCGACGAACTCGATGGCCGAACTGTTCCAGGGCAGATCGGAACGCACTTCCACCAGCGCCCCGGGCCCGGCCCGATCCAGGCGGAGCAGCTTGCGCGGCGCCCGGCTGCGATCACTTGCCGGGCAGTCGGGAAGAAGCTGCTTGCGCCGCTCCTTCTCCTCGTCGGACAGTCCCTCTTCATCCGGTTGTGGGGCACCGAACGGCTCAACCAGGAACCAGACCGACCAGCGGCCGGTCCCCGACCCCTGCAGGGCGACGTCCACCATCTTCCCCGGCACCGCCACATGGACCTTGGCCACCGTGCCGATCCGATCCTGGATCACCCCGGGCTCACCGATCCCGTCGGCCGCAACCGGCACGACCAACACGAGCCCGACCAGCCACGCCGCTGCCGCCGGGCGGATCATGACGCGCCTGCACTGAGGTACAGTTCCAGGGTGACCGGAGCGGTGGTCTCCTGGTCCTCCACCGGCGCCGGCCTGGCGATACGGATGTCCGACAAACCGTCGCCGTCCAGATCCTCGATGGTCACCAGGCCCAGGTGGGGCGGCTCGTTGTCCAGCTCCACTACCAGGTCCGGGTTCTTCGGGTAGACGCAGCCGGTGCGGCCCCGGTGGATGGTGACCTTCTTCCCCCTGCCCAGGTGGATGAAATCCTGGATGCCGTCGCCGTCGAAGTCACCGCCGAACTGGGCGAAACGGCCGAACTTGAGGTCGTTCAGGTCCAGTGTGAGCTTCTCCGACAGGTCCAGGTCCTTGACCTCCCGGAAGGAACCGTCCTCGCGCTGGTGCCAGATGTGGAAATCGAGACCGATGCTGATCTTTTTCGTGGCCAGGATCTTCAATGCCTGGAAAATGGAGAAATCAAGGGTGACAAGAACCAGGTCTTCCCGGCCGTCGTTGTCCAGGTCCTGGAACACCTCCACCGAGAACGGCACGTCGATCTCTTCCGCCTCCATCAGATGGCCGATCGCTTCCAGCTCTGAATACGGGTCCGGGTCGATACGCAGGTCCCGGCCTGTCCGGTGGAATCGGAACTTCTGGACCGGGCGCTTGGCGTCCTTGAGCTCTGCCTTCATGCCGCCATCCCGGGTCTGCTCGTCCACCACGATCGCCTCTGCCAGGCGATCGCCATCCAGGTCCCGGAGCGCCTCGATCCCGTGAAGCCACGGGTAAGCAGGGTCGCCATCCTTGCGTGGACCGGAAGCGACCCGAACATCGGTCGCCCGATCCCAGCAGTCGCCGTCACCGGGACGCAGCGGCTCGAACCTGCCGCCTCCGGTCCCCTGCAGGACATGAAACCCGTCCTGCGGCCCGGTTCGGTAAGCGTAAACCAGATCGGGGAGGTCGTCGCCGTTCAGGTACCGGACCTGGGGCAACGGGTAGTGCTGCCGGATGGTCCCCGAGAGGCTCTTGCGATGACCATGGAGCTCTAGCCGTTGCACAGGCTCGGGATCGATCTCGCCGCTACGGGTCATGTAGACCGCAGGCCCGGACAACGAAGGGAACAGGATATCGACCTCTCCGTCACCATCGAGGTCCCGCACCACTTCCAGGCGTGGCTGGAAGGCGCCGCTCCCGGCTACTACCGGCCGATCCTTGAAGATCTCTTTCAATTCGAGAGACTGCCCGGCGTCGGAAACACCGAGAACGATTTCCGACAGGCCGTCGTCGGTCACCGCTACAATCGGACTGCCTGGCGGGCCCTGTTCCATGGACAGGACCGTGAACGGCAGATCCAGGGCGTAGCCCTCGCTCCGGTAGCCGCCGGCGGCGATACCCGGAAAGATCCGGACCTCACGATGATCGAAGATCGCCGGAATGACTTCGGTCAGTTGCACCATCCCTTCCACACGGTCGATACCGATCTGGTGACGTTCGGTGTAAGCCACGACCACCACCAGGTCGGGAACGCCGTCCCGGTTGACGTCGGTGGACAGCACCTTGGAGGGTGGCCCCGGAAGATCCAGGGTCTGACGGTTCAGAGCGAGGGATTCCCTGCGGGCGGCAGTCGCCGCTGCGGACCCTGCAAGAATGGCCAGGATCAGAATCGCCGGAACAGGCCTTTTACGGAAAAACTTCATGGGAATCTCCACAGGTTGGGTAATTGATTTTCTCATGTGTTGAAGCGCCGCGCTCTTCAAGACTTTTTTGGTCGGATTTTACGGCGCCCGGTTCGCTCCGATCACAGAAAACGGAGTGTATGCTCGGATCAGTTTCGAATCGGGAGGGCTCCCTTGAACCAGGAAGTGCAGGATCTGGAACGTCGGATCAGGCAGCTTTCCCAACGTCTCTCCGCCATCGAGGACCGGGTCGCAGGACTGGAATCGTCGAGCCCTTACAAGCCGGTCAAGGGGTATGGCGATCCGAAGGACAGCTCTGCGGACCCACTCATGGGACAGCCGTCGCGGACGACGGAAATGATCCCCCTGATCGGTCGCACCCTCCTGGTTCTCGCCGGGGCGTTCGTTCTGCGGGCGATTACCGAAGCAGGTACCCTGA
>CALZKF010000093.1 GCA_945787955.1 uncultured Acidobacteriota bacterium
ATCAGGTCTTCGGATATTTCGCCGGGCACAGGCGCATATCGCGAAAACTCCATGGTGTACTCCGCCTTACCCTGGCTCGCAGACCGCAGGTCAGTGGAATAGCCGAACATCTCCGCCAGCGGCACATCGGAGTCGACCCGGACGAACCCTTCCTCCTCGGTAGTGCCGACGATCAGGCCACGGCGCTGCATCACGGTCTTTACGAAGGCGCCCTGGAACTCGTTGGGGCCCTCTACCGAAACCCGCATGATCGGCTCCAGAATCTGGGGCTTGGCCTTGCCGTAGGTTTCGGCGAATGCACCCCTGGCTGCAGCCTGGAAAGCGTTATCCGAGGAGTCCACCGTGTGGGTCTGACCGTCCTGGAGGGCAACCCGCAGGCCGGTCACCGGGAACCCGATCAACCTGCCCTTTTTCATCATGGAGAGGAAACCCTTCTCCACCGACGGAATGTACTCCTGGGGGATCGAACCGCCGCGGATCTCGTTGATGAACTCGAACTCGCCGGTTTCAAGAGGCTCGATATAACCTTCGATCCTGCCGTACTGACCGGAACCACCGGTCTGCTTCTTGTGGGTGTAATTAAAATCGGCCCGCCGGCTGATCGCCTCGCGATAAGCCACCTGGGGCTGACCGGTCTCAACCACAGCGCCATATTCCCGCTTCATGCGCTCGACGTAAACCTCCAGGTGCAGCTCGCCCATCCCGGAAATCACGGTCTGGCTCGACTCTTCGTCCACCTTGGTGCGGAAGGTCGGGTCTTCCTTCGTAAACCGGGCCAGCGCCTTGGCTACGTTCGCTTCGGTCTTGCGGTCCACCACCTTGATGGACAGGTGGATCACCGGCTCGGGCACATGCATGGAGCTCATGGAGACTCTCAGACGGTTCTTGGTGAACGTGTCGCCGGAAGCGCAGTCCACACCGAACAACGCCACGATGTCTCCGGCTCCGGCGCCGTTGATATCGGCCATCTCGGCGGCATGCATCCGCACCAGGCGTCCGACCCGGACCTCTTTCTTGGTCCGGGTGTTGTAGATCGTGTCGCCTTTATCCAGGCTGCCCTGGTAGATCCGGACATAGGTCAGCTGGCCGAAGCGGCCCTCTTCCAGCTTGAACGCCAGCGCGATCATCGGCCGGCTGGAATCAACCTCGATCGGAAAGGTTTCCTCACCTTTCTCCAGATCCATCGCCTCGTTTTCCACCTCGGTGGGGTTCGGCAGGTACCGGATGATGGCATCCAGGAGCGGCTGTACGCCCTTGTTCTTGTAAGCCGATCCGAGAAAGACCGGCGTCAGCTCCCGGGACAGGGTCCCGGCCCTGATCGCAGTGTGGATCATATCCTCGGTAGGATCCCCTTCAAGGACTGCTTCCATCAATTCCTCGGAAAACATGGAGACCGCTTCCAGCATCTCCTCCCGTTTCTCCTCGGCCCGGGATTGCAGTTCGGCCGGAATGGCCTCCTCCCGGACCCTCTCGCCGTTGTCACCATCGAAGTACAACCCCTTCATTGTGATCAGGTCCACCACGCCCTGATGGTCAGCCTCAAGACCGATCGGGATCTGCATCAGCACCGCGTTGTGCTTCAGCTTGTCACACAGATCCTTGGTCACCTTGAACGGGTTGGCTCCGGAGCGGTCCGACTTGTTCACGAAGGCGATACGGGGCACGTTGTACCGCCTCATCTGGCGGTCCACCGTGATCGACTGGGACTGGACTCCGGCCACGGCGCACAACACCAGAACCGCTCCGTCCAGCACCCGCAGCGATCGCTCGACCTCGATAGTGAAATCGACGTGGCCCGGTGTATCGATGATGTTGATCTTGTGTCCGTCCCATTCGGTATGGGTCGCCGCCGAGGCGATGGTGATGCCCCGCTCCCGTTCCAGTTCCATGGAATCCATCGTGGCGCCGACCCCGTCCTTGCCTTTGACGTCGTGGATGGCCCGGATTCGGTCGGTGTAATAGAGGATGCGCTCCGTCAGGGTCGTCTTGCCCGAGTCGATATGGGCGCTGATCCCGATGTTGCGCAGTTTCGTCAGGTCGGAGGTCATGGCTCTTCCTCAATCCATGGCTAGCCGGATTGTGTATCAGGGTTACTGCTCGTTTCAAGGCATTCGGGGGCAACAAACGGCACACTTTAGCAGAACCGAGGCGAATATCCACGCCTGCCCCGCCACATCCCGGCCCGGATACCGGGAAAACGACCAGAAACAGACTAAAACGCAGCCTTGCCGGTCAGTTCCCTGCCGATTACCAGTTGGTGGACCGTTTCGGTGCCCTCGTAGGTGATCACGCTCTCAAGGTTCAGCATGTGTCGTATGGAATGGAATTCGATGCTGATGCCGCCGGCGCCGAGCATGTCCCGGGCATCCCGGGCCACATCCAGGGCCATGCGGACATTGTTCCACTTGGCCATGGAAACCTGGGCATGGTGCATGCTCCCCTGATCTTTCAGCCGCCCCAACTGTAGGGATAGGAGCTGTGCGGTTGTGATCCTCCGGCACATGTCAGCCAACCGGAGCTGGATGGTCTGGGTCTCGGCCAGAGGCCGGCCGAACAGGATGCGGGTGGCGGTGAACTCCCGGACCTCTTCGAAACAGGCGATGGCGGCTCCGATGACACCCCAGGAGATACCGTAGCGGGCCTGGGTCAGACAACTCAGGGGACCGGCCAGCCCTCGCACACCGGGCAACCGGTTGGCGTCCGGTACACGCACGTTGTCGAAGAACAGTTCCGATGTGATGGAGGCACGCAGCGAGTACTTTTTCAGGATGTCCCGGCTGGAATAACCGTCCATCCCCTTCTCCACGATGAAGCCCTGGACCCCGTCTTCGGTATCGGCCCAGACCACCGCCAGGTCGGCGATGGTTCCGTTGGTGATCCACATCTTGGCGCCGTTGAGGATCCAGTCGCCGCCATCCCGGGCGGCCCGGGTTTTCATCGCACCGGGGTCCGATCCGCCATCAGGCTCGGTCAGGCCAAAACAGCCGATCAGTTCTCCAGCGGCCATGGGCGGCAGCCAGCGCTGCTTCTGCTCTTCTGTACCGTACGCATGAATCGGGAACATGCAAAGCGAGCCCTGGACCGACACGAAGCTCCGGAGGCCGCTATCGGCACGCTCCAGCTCCTGGCAGACCAGACCGTAGATCACGTGGCTCAGGCCGGCGCAGCCATATCCGCTGAGGTTGCAGCCCAGAAGTCCCATCGCGGCGATTTCCGGGATCAGCTCCTTAGGGAAACGGTGCCGGTCGAAGGCGTCGGGGAAAACCGGGATCGCCTTCTCGTCAACGAAACGGGCGACAGTAGCCTGTACCTGCCGTTCCTCGTCGCTTAACAGCGACCTGATATCAAGAAAATCGGTAGGCTCAGGGCTTGCCATGGATCTGCTCCCTTCGAGGTGAATCCTGTCTTTGTATCAGAGTCAGCGGCCCCAGGCGATCTTGATGGTGGACAAAATCGCCTCCATGAGTTCGGGGCCATCTTCCCGGTCCGCCACCAGGCTGACCTCGAAGAGGAGACCGTTCCACACCACCGCCACCAGGTCGCCCCGGCGGGTCACCCCGTCGGTTCCGGTCCCTTCCACCACGACCCGGATCCCGCGGCAGCGGCCGATGGTTACAGGCGCCGCATCCGGTGCCGCGATCAGTGTCAGGCCACCCATCGATACAGGGTCCACGGCGAACCGCTCCATGATCTCCGCCTGCAGATTGCCGGGCAGTCCACCGCTGCATCCGGCTGACCCGTAAGCGGATACATCCGATCTTTCCACCAGCAGCCGGGTAGCGCCTCCTCCCAACCGGTCCACCGTCTCCAGCAGTTCCGGGGTGAAGGTCGTCCGCCCCAGGGGAAGGGTATGATCCGGATTGATTTCCCGGCTCAGTTGGAACGGGTGCCAGCCGGCCGGATAGGCGAACGCCAACATGCGGTCCAGCGGCTCATACGGCAGAAGACCCGGCGGGACATCGAACTGGGCGACCTTCCGGCTGCGGGCGACATCGAGGAGCAGCTCGTAAATACCGCGGGTCTTCTGGCCGAACCCCATACGGTGGCCGTCTCGAATCCCGATCACATGGTCCGGCTGCCCGTCTCGAAGGACCAGGATGACCCAATCCGTATCAACGTCGCCTTTCATCGGACCCAGGGAGATGCTGGAAATCCGATCCAGGGCAACCGACCAGCCGTGCTTGCGATGGATGAACTCCAGCCCGTCTTCCCGGATCGTGAGATCCCCACCGGCGCGGAAGACCTTGCCGAACGGTCTGTGCTCGCCGCGGTACCAGACCCGCTCCACGGTCTTGGGCAGCACCGGCGCCGCCTGCAACGCCGTTGCACCCAGGACTGCCAGGACCCAGAGACATCTAAACCAGGACACAGTCCAACCCTCCAGCAGTTTGACTTGAAGATTCTACACTCGGAGCGGAAGAGGCGGAGGGAAACGCGCCAGGCAGGCTCAGCCGATATTCAGGTTGCCGGCCAGGAGGATCAGGCCCGAGATGGTTCCCAACAGGATGGCCGTGACCAGGAGGCGCCAGCCCGCTCCGTGCCAAATCTCGGAGGAGTCGGCTCGATCGGCTGTCTGGTCTGCAGTTGCGCTTTTTCTCGACACGGTTTTGGACCTTTCCTGGGGGAACCTGCATTAAATACGGGCAAGTAGGGGGAAAGGCAAGGGTTTCATCATTTATGGCGCAACGACAAGGTCCCCAAGCCCGGTCCAGGCCTCAAAGAAGTTACGGAATACCCTGCAAATTCATGGATAATGCCCCGGTGGCAACCCAAATAAAGCAGTTCGTATTGCGGCTCAGCGCTCTGAAGCCCGGAGAGGTCGGCAAAACCCTCCTCCTGAGCCTGTACCTGTTCCTCGTGATCGCCACCTACCTCATCGCCAAGGCGGTCCGGGACGGGCTGTTCCTGGACCGCTACGGCGCCTTCAAGCTGCCGTACGTCATCATCGGGATCGCCCTGGCGGTCGGTCTGTTCGTCACCGTTTATATCCGCCTGGCCCGCCGGATCGAGCCGACCCGACTCGTGGTCGGCACACTGGCTCTGTTCATCTCCAGCCTGATCCTGTTCTGGTGGATGATCGGAGCCGGTATTGGATGGGTCTACCCGGTTATCTACATCTGGGCAGGGATGTACGGCGCCATCGCACCAGCCCAGGTCTGGACCCTGGCCAACGATGTCTTCACGACGCGCCAGGCCAAGCGAACATTCGGGATCGTCGGCAGTGGCGGGATCCTGGGGGCGATTTTCGGCAGTTACCTGGCCAGGGAATTCGCCCTCAGGATCGGAGCGGTCTCCTTGCTGCTCATCATGGCGCTGCTGCTCCTGCTGGCTGCGGTAGTGGTGCTGACCCTCAGCCGTCATCGCCTCGCCGCCGACGCCCGCGAGGATCGATCCCCAACGCCCCGGCACATGAAGGACAGCCTCAAATTGATCTCCTCCTCTCCCCATCTGCGATTGATCGCCGGACTGGTGTTCATCACCGCCCTGGCCACCACCATGGCAGATTTCCAGTTCAAGGCGGTGGCGGTGGAGAAACTGGCAGGCGACCCGGACCGACTGACGGCATTCTTCGGCACCTTCTACGGCACGGTCGGGGTGCTCTCATTTGTGGTGCAGTTCCTGATCACCAGCCGGCTGCTCCGCCGGCTGGGGCTGGGCGGTTCGATCCTGCTGCTGCCGCTGGCCTTGTTGGCAGCGTCGATCCTGTTGATTCCCACCCTGGCGCTGTACGCCGCCGTCATGCTCAAAGGATCGGACGCGGCCATGAAGCATTCGGTTGATCGATCCACCCGGGAGCTGGCCTACCTTCCGGTGGACCGCAGGATCAAGATCCATGTCAAATCGGCCATCGACATGGTAGTGGACCGCCTGGGTGACGGCAGCGGCGGCGTCATCCTGCTGGTCCTGATCTCGGGTTTCGGATTCGGCCTGCGTGGGGTGATATACGCCAACCTGTTCTTCATCGTCGCCTGGCTGGTCATCGCCGTCCGGTTGCGGGCCTCTTACCTTTTGGAACTGTCCCGGTCGATCCAGGAGGGCCGCATCGAAATCGGTTCCTGGGACGAGGCCCTGGCCGGGGCCGAAATGCTGGACGCGCTGGGAGAAGCGCTTGAGAGCGGCGATCAGCCCCGGGTCCTGGCCGCACTGGAACTGGTGGGAAGGAACCGATCGTGGGATTACAAACTGGTCCTGAACCGGCTTGCCGTGGAAGGCTGTCCGGAGGTTCGGGCCCGGGCCATGGCGATCCTGCTGCAGCCGGAGGAGCCGGACCTGCCGATCGGTATCGCCGATTCATTCCAGGAAGAGGACCAGGCTCTGTTCGCCGAATGCATCGACTTCATGGCGGCGGAAGGGTTCGAGAATAAAACGGCCCATGCGGAGAAGATCCTTTCCCGGGCCGGCGGCAGCGCCCGCGGTGTCTGGGTTGCGCTGATGCTGCGCCGCCTGGGCGAGGAGTTCCTTCCGTTCGGCCGCTCCCTCCTGGAGCACCTGGCCGACGCCGATTCCACCACCAGTTCCCGGGAGGCGGCGGCCTCAGCCATCGGAATGATGCCGCTCGACAGCAACCTGTCCACACTCCTTCCGGAGTTGCTCCAGGACCGGGAGCAGAGTGTGGTGGAAGCGGCCGCCCGTTCCGCCGGAGCGATCGGGTCCGAACCGATGTTGCGCCTCCTGGTGGATCAACTGGGCCGGCCGGTTGGCCGGCAGGCCGCCAGACGGGAGTTCCTGGCCCGAGGCGATGAAGTGATCCCGATGCTGATGGAACGGATCCGGGAACCTACGCTCCCGATGGCGATTCGCCGGCATATCCCTGCACTCCTGGGAGCGAGCGGAAGCGAACGGGCTGCACGCGCCCTTTTGACGCTGCTGGATGATCCAGACCGATCCCTATCGGCCGCGGCCCTGGAGTCGCTGTATCGCCATCGCCTTCCCCGCCCCGAGATCCGCCTGGTGTCCAGTCAGCGGGTGGAGGGCAAGGCGCTGGAACTGGCAAGGCGTTACCGGGACCTGGGAGCCCATCTTGAAATTGTGCGGCAATCCTCCGGCGGCAATCAGGAAGATCGCAAACTCCTCGAGGACACCCTCAGGGAAGCCCGGGAGCGTGAACGCGACGCTTTGTTCCAGGTGTTGAGCCTGTACTACCCCCCGGCCGACATCCAGAACTGCCGGCGTTCGATGCAGGAACACGACATGGAGCGGCGATCCAACGCCGAGGAATTGATGGACAATCTCTCCCCCGGGCGGTTGTGGCACGCCATCCTGCCTATCCTGTACCCTGGAACTGCCGTCCGCCGGAAAGAGCACCAGGCAGTTCCGGAACCCGATCCGGAGCAGTCCCTGGCGGCGCTGGCCCGGGATCCGGATCCCTGGATCAGCGCCTGTGCCCTGAACCTGGCGGCGGGAGGGGGACACGACCGGATCGTCGAGATCGCGCGGGAACGGGACATGCACCCTGACTACAGGGTCCGGGAGGCCGCCCGACATTTCGGTGGTGGAGGAAAGGACATGGTGACCGAGCCGGCCGGCGTGTTCGACAAGATCATGGCCCTGAAACAGGTTGACCTGTTCTCCGGCGCCCCCACCAACCAACTCTCTCTTATCGCGGCTCTGGCACAGATCGTGGATTTTCCCGAGGGGGCGGAGTTGTGCCGTCAGGACGACCCGGCCGGCGATCTCTTCATTGTACTGGCCGGCAAGGCGCTGATACTCCAGGATGGAGAGACGAAAGGCAGTTTGAACACCGGCGAGGCCCTGGGTACCTGGGGCTTGTTCGAAGACGAGCCCAGGCAGGTTACGGTCAAGGCCTTGGAACCGATGCAGGTACTCCGCATCGACCGCTGGGGCTTCGACCAGCTCCTGTTTGAACATCCGGAAGTTTCACGTTCCCTCATACGGCTGATGGTGGAACGACTCAGGAAAATGACACGATGAACGATACAGGCAAACCGCAAATTCTGCTGGTAGACGACGAACCGATGATCACCCGTACACTGGAAGCGGTTCTGCGGATGGACGGCAATCTGGAGTGCATCGCGGTGAACCGACCGGCGGAAGGCCTGGATCTTCTGAAAAGCGATCGCTTTGACGTCATCCTGAGCGACTTCATCATGCCAGAACTGGACGGGCTGGAATTCCTCCGGCAAGCCCGCCGGATCCAGCCGGAGGCGTCCCGGATCCTGCTGACCGGGTACGCCGACAAGGAGAGCGCCATCCGATCCATCAATGAGATCGGACTGTACCAGTATATCGAGAAACCCTGGGACAACCGGCAACTTCTGATGATCCTGCGCAACGCAGCCGAGCGCGCCAGCCTGTTGCGACGCCTCAACAACAGCGCCGGCTCGGATCGGGAACTGCGCCAGCAAATCTGGAAAATGTTGATCTGACCATGTTTGAAGATTGCCCACTGGAACATTTCATCGATCCCCTGAGCCGCCTGGACACCGGACGGCGGATCGTCCGCCAGAACAAACTTTCGGTGGAGCGGTTCGGCGACGCCGGAAACCAGATTTGCCATGAAGCCCATTTCAACCGGGCCGAACCGTGTGAAGGCTGCCTGTTCCAGAACGTGGTGGAAGGCGGTCGCGCCGAGCGCTGGTACCTTGCCGACCACGATGTCGGCGGTAAGCCGCCCTCCTACTACGAGATCAGCCTGATCCCGATCGTGGACGACGACGGCACGGTGGCCGCGGTGCAGGAGGTCATCCGTGACGCCACCGCCACGGTGGCGGTGGAACAGCACCTGATCGAACTATCCGAGAGCCTGGGTCGTCAAACCCACAACCTGCGCAAGGATCTGGCCGAACTGCACAAGGCCCAGGCCGCCCTGATCCAGACCGAGAAGCTGGCCTCACTGGGCAAGCTGGCCGCCGGCCTGACCCACGAGATCCATACACCGTTGGGCACGTTGGTCGCCAACCTGGACGTATTGAAACATGAAATCGACGGCCTCAAAGAGGAACTGGCGGGCAATCTCGAGGCCTCGGTCCGGATCGGGAGGATGGAAGATCTCCTCGAACTGCACGATATGGCCACAAACCGGATCCAGACCATCATCCGGTCGCTGAAGCAGTTTGCCCATTTGGACAGGGCGGTAATGGAAAAGGTCGACCTCCACGAAGGCATCGAAGCCGCTCTGAACCTCCTGACCTACGAGCTCAAGCAACGGATCGAGATCGAGCGGCAGTTCGGTGCGATCCCGGCGGTGCAGTGCCGGCCCGACGCCATGAACCAGGTGTTCATGAGCCTGCTGCAGAACGCGGTGCAGGCGATAACCGGCACCGGCCGGATCCGGATCGCCACCCGCTTTAATGGCGAAAACCATGTTGAGCTGGAGTTCGAGGACAACGGCAAGGGCATCCCGGCGGAACGGCTGGATAAAATATTCGACGCCGGATTCACATCCAAACCGCGCGGGGTCGGAACCGGACTGGGGCTGGCTATCGCCCACCAGACCATCACAGGCCACGGCGGCACCATCACGGCGCGCAGCGATTCCGGGCAGGGCACCTTGTTCACGCTGGTGCTCCCCGTGGTTCAGAAACCGGCCTGAGAGCTGCCCTGCAGCAACGCCTCCCGCCGTTCCACCACCGCCTTTATCTGGCCTCTTGCCAACCAGCCGCCGAGCACCTGCCTCAAAACGCCGGGATCCAGCTTTTTGAGACCGGCCTCCATCTCCGGTGAGAGGGTCCATCCCCCGTCCGGGAACCATAGTCGCAGGTCGGTTTCCAGGGCAAAGGCGCGGGAGTGATCGATCAGGGCGATCTTGCCGTCCACCGGCAGGTGCAGGATGTCGCTCTCGGTGCGGTCCACATTCCCGATCAGGGCGTCGAATACCCGGCCGTCTTCAATCTGCTGGCGGATCGCCTCTTCATGCCCCGGCGGCAGGCCGTGTTCCCGTGCCGCCTCCTCGTCCAGGGCATGATTGACGAAATGCTGCATGGAACACGGCTCGGCGACACCGGCGGTGCGAAGTACGGTCACAGGAACCAGGTTGAGTCCCAGCCTGCGGTCCAGCCGGTAAGCCGCGATCTCGTGCTGATAGCGATCCGCACCGTCCTCCACGTTCTTGCAAACCCCCCGGATCCGTGAATTGTCCTTCCGGAACTCCATGAGCATCGGCCGGGTGCTGCCCTTTCCCAGGGGGCGCATCGATTTCACCTTGCCGGTCTCCAGTAGATTCTCAAGGACCAGATCGGACAGTTGGGGCACGGCGGAAAGCACACCCTCGCCTCCCGGCGGCTCGATGAAAACCTTGGCCAGCTCGCCGGCCCGCGCATCGAATACCCGAATCTCATCCTTCTCGATGACCAGGGCCTGTGGGGCGCCTCCCCCCGGGTAGGCCATACCGACGTCGGCACGAAACACCTTGCCGCCGAACCGCGATGTGATGTGTCCCTTCTTCGTAATGGAGTGCCCCAGCACCATGGCCCGCCCATCGAGCATTTCGAGGCAGGCGGCGACCCGCTCCCGTTCCACACGCTCGGATTCGGTGGAGTTGCCCCGGTACCACACCGGACCGTCGGAGGCGACTGCCGGGGATTTGAGAAGTTTACGGAGACCGGCCGCCGCTTTTTTCTCCATCGTCTTGGCCTTGCCTGACAGCACTTCCGCAGCGATCCCCATGGTCCGCTGGTAATCGTCGAAAACGGTCGCCTTTCCCGATTTTATGAGGACCTTCCGCAGTGACCAGTAGTTCCGGATTCCGGTCATGACCGCTCGGTTGATCTGCTCATAACCCAACGCCGCCGTTTTCTCCGTAAGTCCGCCATGCACGAACACGACCCCGTTGAGCCGGATGATGACCTGCTGTTGCAGCAGCCACCGGGAGTAGT
>CALZKF010000094.1 GCA_945787955.1 uncultured Acidobacteriota bacterium
GATGAACAGCACCGTGAGCTGTTCCTTGAACTCCCGCAAATCCTCTCCGACGTGGGTTCGCATGTTCCCGACGACGAAGCCGGCGGCGGTCACCGAGGTGATGCCGCTCTCCGGCAGGATCGCGTTGCTGACCTGAAACAGCGCCAGGGCGATGGACAGCGTCAGGACGTTTTCGAGACCTTCGGGGACGACCCGCCTGACCCGCAGCAGCAGCGCCAGCAGCACACCGCAGACCCCGCCGGCGGCCACGCCGAAGCCGAGCCGGAGGAAAATGTCCAGCGCGCCCAGGGCAATGTCCTCCACTGCAGGGGAAATGACAATCTGCAGGGTGACCAGGGCGACCACCGCGCCGATGGCGTCAATGAACACCCCTTCCGCTTCCAGGACCGTCTCCACCCGGTGGGTGACACGGATCCTGCGGAGAAGCGGCGTCACCACCGTGGGGCCGGTAACGATCACCAGGGAACCGAACAGCGCCGCCAGGCGCCAGTCCCAGCCCATGATCATGCGGGCCGCCAGGGCGCCGCCTATACCGGTGATCAGGGCACCGACGGTGAGCAGGGCACGGATGGTTCGTGCTTCCCGGCGCAGGCGCTGGAGGCGCAGGTTGAGGCCGCCCTCGAACAGGATGACCGCCACGGCGAAGCCGACCAGAATCTGGAGCGACAGCCCGAGGGTGTCGGGCAGTACCACGCCGAGGCCGTCCGGTCCCAGGACAACACCTGCACCCAGCAGGAGCACGATGCCGGGCAGCTTGACATGCCGGGCCACCGCCTGGGCCAGCATGCCGGCGGCCAGGGCCAGGGCGATGGTGACGGCGGGGCCGTAGATGCTTGAGTGTTCCACCATGACAGTTTATATGAAAACTACGGCCGGCCTGCCCGGGTGGCCGCGCCGGGAACGGCGTCCAGGACCACGCCGGTGGTCACTTCCGAGCTGAAGGTGAAGCCGCCCTGCTGCAGCACCCGGCGGCAGCCGTCCATGACCTTGAAACGGGTGCCGGGAAGATCGGCTCCAGGCTGGAACGTGTCGATCCAGAACGACACCTCCAGCTCCTGGTACTGGGACTGGAAGGTGGCGATGGAGACTGCAGGGCCTGGATCGGGCAGGACCTGCTCCACCTCGCGGACCGTCTGCAACAGCAGACGCCGGGCCTCCACACCGTCGTCGCGGTAGTCGATGCCGACGACGAACGACAGCCGCCGCAGGCCGTCTCGAGTGAAATTCACCAGCGGCAGGTTGAAGATCTGGGAACTGGGGATGTACACGTCCCGGCCGTCGCCTGTGCGGATGTGGGTCGAGCGCATTTCGATCCCCCGCACGGCGCCCTGGAACTCGCCGGACTGGATGACGTCGCCGACTTCGAACGGCCTGCTGAAAGCAAGGAAGAACCCGGCCAGCAGGTTTTCCCCGATACCCCGGAATGCGAAACCGAGAGCAACGGCGGTGATGCCGCCGCCGGCCATGAGTCCGGCTGCCGCCGCCTGCAAGCCCAGGAGGTTCAGGGCGATGATCAGGCCCAGCAGTCCGAACATCCAGGTAATCAGGTGTCTGAAGAAGTTCCGGTGGGTCAGGTTGAACTTCTTCTCCTGCAGGATGCGCACCACCACCCGGCCGACCATCCGCCCGATCCAGACCAGGACCAGGAACAGGATCAGCGCCAGCACCAGGCGCGGCGCCAGGCGCACGAAGGCGTCCCAATCCTGCCGCAGGCTTTCGTACACGGTATTCAGCGCGTGGTTCATCGGCGGCAGTATAGACCTGGAGGGCCCTGGTTCCGGCCAGGGGCCATAAGATAGTTTCGGCCGGCAGGAGGGGAGTGTCCCGTCAAAACACCCCCGACCTGCGGCACGGGGTGGATCCAGGATCCACCGAACAAGCTCCCCTTTCGGAGATTACTGAATATCATTTACGACAGAAAGTGCTTACAGGTCAAGAGTTTAAAATTAACTACTAAAATTATCCAGAATTTCGCTCCAAATTGGGGTCAGGCACCTTTACCGGGTTTTGTGGCTGTCACCGCAGGCGATAGCGGAGTAAGATCAAGGCAGGCGAAGGGTAGGGGCGGCTCATACGGGAGGTGCCTCATGAAACAAACCGGACTATTGGTTCTGGCCGTCCTGCTGGCGGTTTCGCCGGCCGCAGGTATCTGCGGCCCTGCGAAGGTGTTCACCACTTGGGATTTCACCGATTTCACCTACTATTACGTCTACAATTTTTCAGGTGACCTGGGTGCCTCCAACGGTACGTTCTGGGAGCCTGGAAGCAGGGGTACCGTCAACGAGGGAGCGTACGGAATCGAGAACTGGCTGCGCTTCTACGAACCGACCTCACAATGGTACATATCGGGGAATCTGGGGAATGGAGATGTCGCCGGCTGCCCTGCCGGGGATCTGGTCCTGGTCATGTCCGAGGATCTGGGCTTTGCCGCCAACTTTGCCGTCACCCAATCCGATGAGACGCCGGCCAAGGCCGCCCACTACAACTTCCCCAACATCTCGTTCCAGCCGGTCCCCAGGCCCCAGGTGGTCAGCTCCTCACGCCAGGCCGGCTCAGTGTTTGTGGAAATCCGTGTTGCCGACCTGGACCCCGCATTCAGCAGCCGTTTCGCCAAAGCGGCCTCCGAGTATATAACGGCGGTTCACCTGGTTTCCTATTTGGGAACTTCCGATCCGGGACGCAATGCGTCGCACTGGTCGGTTCTGCAAACCGTACCCTACGCCGGCGGGCAAACCATGATGTCCGGTATTGAAGTGATCTGCGGCGATCCGCAGAACCAACAGTACCTGGCCATCCGTCTCCAGGTCGCCGGCGAGTTCGACACGGCCCACGTCAGTGCACCGACAGTGATCGAGTGCAGCCCGACCCTGGCCGACCCGGACGACCGCTTCCGCAGGATTCGGCGGGATCGCGGTGATCTGAAACGGGGACAGGCACCTGGACCTGCCGGTTAAGCTGCCTGTCTCCGAATCAGGAGATCATGTGTTCGCCGTCGGTTCTGAACCCGAGGGTGACCATAGCGGCCTTGCCACCCACTTTATAAACATGACACAAGAAAAGGTGCCTGACCCCTTTTCACAAGAAAAGGTGCCTGACCCCTTTTCAGACAGGCAGGCTGCGAATCCGGCTCCCGGTCAGCCTGGACAGCCCGTTGGCCACTGCCGGGATCATGGGACAGACGGTAGGCTCGCCCAGGCCGTTGGGCCGGTCGGCGCCGCCGTCCACGATGAAGGTCTCGATCTCCGGTGGTGTCTCTCCGAAAGCGGTAATCGGGAAATTCGAGTAGTTCGACTGGACGGCGCGTCCGCCCTTGAATGTTGTCTGCCCTTTCATGTTGGACAGCGCCCAGATCAGGCCGCCCTCCACCTGTTGGCGAACGCCGTGGGGATTGATCACCAGGCCGCAATCCACGACACAGGACACCTTGTGTACATTGAACGGCAGCGAGACCTCCACGGCATATGCGACGTAGGTGCCGGTGTGATAAGCATTCCCGGCTATCCCCAGAGCGTGCCCCTTGGGCAGTTTGCGGTCGAGGTCGCCGTTCTTTTTGAGGGTTTCCAGAACCTGCCGCATCCTGGGCCGCTCGATCAGGTCACCGTTGGCGACAAACGTCTCCGGCACCGATTCGTCGTTGCGGCCCAGGAGGTCCAGGCGCAGTTCCACCGGGTCCCGGCCGGTGGCGACCGCCACCTCGTCGATAAAACATTCCCGGGCGAATACCGACGAGGGCGAAAATACCGCCCGCCACGGCCCGATCGGCATCGGGGCATCCACGGCCCGGTAGGTCATCTCCGCCGACTTGAAGGCGTACGGTGAATCGTAGACTCCCCAGGCCCAGCCGATCACCGCAGCCGGGTCGTTCTTCTGCTCTTCCGTGGGCGCACGGTAGATGTTGTGGGGTGTACTCGCCTTGCGATGTTCGAAGGCGGCCAGATTCCCCGACGCATCCAGCCCTGCTAGCATGCGGTGGGCGGATGCAGCCTGGAAGTGCCCGTGGCGCATGTCATCCTCCCGGGTCCAGACCAGGTGCACCGGAGTGCCTTCCATCTCCTTGGCGACCTCCACCGCCTCATAGTCGAAGTCGAACCCGAGACGGCGGCCGAAACCTCCACCTACCAGCAGAACGTGGACCTTCACTTCGAAAGCCGGAATACCGAGGACCTGCGACGCGACGAACTGCAGCGTATTCGGCGTCTGGGTCGGGGACCAGATCTCACACTTCCCTTTCTCCACCAGCACCGTGCTGTTCACCGGCTCGATGGCGGCATGAGCCAGGAACGGGTAGTGGTAGACCGCCTCCATCCTCTTCGCCGCACCGGCCATCCCGGCACGTCCGGTTCCATCCTTCCGGATGGTTACACCTGGAGCTTCGGTGGCCTTCTCGAGGGCGGTCATATGATCCAGGCTGTTGAATCCTGCCGCATCGCTGTCGGTCCATTGGACCTTGAGGGCGGCTCTACCCTTGAGGGCGGCCCATGTGTTGTCGGCGATGACGGCGACGCCCCGTGTGACCTGGGCTACCTTGAGCACGCCGGGGATTTTCTTCGTTGCGGCATCGTCAAACGACTCCACCTCCGAATCCAGGACCGGAGGCCTGGCGATGACGGCGTATTTCATGCCGTCGAGGCGAAAATCCAGACCGTAGACCGCTTGTCCGGTAACCATGTCCGGGGCGTCCATCCGCCGGATCGAAGATCCCAGGAGAGTGTATTCCGCCGGCTTCTTCAGGGTCGGTTCCTGGGGAACCGGCTGTCTGGCAGCATCGGCGACGAGATCGCCATATGCCACCTGCCGTCCGGAGGCCGGGTGATGAACGACGCTGCCGGCGCTGCGGCAACTTTCAGGCGGAACGCTCCAGCGTTCTGCGGCTGCTGCGACCAGCATCGTGCGGGCGGCTGCGCCGGCGTGACGCATCGGGTACCACATCCCCATCATGCTGGTGCTGCCGCCGGTTCCCAGACTCCGGAACAGCAGGCCGGGTGAGGCCTGCTCCAGTTTCACCTTTTGAAAATCGGCGTTCAGCTCTTCCGCAAGGATCATGGGAAGAGCGGTCCTTACCCCTTGTCCCATCTCGGTCTTGCCGACCTTGATCACAATGGAGCCGTCAGGTTCAATCCGGACCCAGGCGTTGGGTGCGAACGGTCCGGCCTCGCCGGTCTCATCCCCAAGGCCGATTCGGAAGCCAAGGACCAGTGCGCCGCTGCCGGCGGCGGCCAGCTTGATGAACTCCCGCCGGGTCTTCATGACTTGCTCCCGGCGCCGGCGGCGATTTGAATCGCCTTGCGGATCCGGGGATAGGTTCCGCAGCGGCACAGGTGTCCAGCCAACGCCTGGTCGATATCCTGATCCGTCGGCTTCGGTTTGCGCCTCAGCAGGGCGTGGCTCTCGAGGATCATTCCGGGCTGGCAGTAGCCGCATTGAGAGACATCTTCCTCCAGCCACGCTTTCTGGCAGCGGGTGAGACCGCTTGCCGCCAACCCTTCAATGGTGGTAAACGAGTTCCCTGCGGCTTCAGCAACGGTGATCCGGCAGGACTGCACCGGCTCACCGTCGGCAAGCACGGTGCAGGCGCCGCAACTCCCTTCCCCGCAACCGTATTTCGTTCCGGTCAGGCCGAGGATGTCCCTAAGGACCCAGAGCAGCGGCATGTCGCCTGCAATATCCAGCGTATGGCTTTTGCCGTTGACGTTCAGTGTGATGCGGGACATAGCCACCTCCTTCGAGGATACGCGTGATGGCACCATGGTACCGAATCTTCGGTCCGCTTCTGTTTCCGAATTGTAAAAGGGGCCTGTCCCTTTTTGCCTATATTCGCGTGTAGGCGAGCTCCATCAGTTTGCGTTCACCACCATCACCATCCAGTTCGTAGGATTCATACTTCATAGCGTTTTCATCGATGAGGGTCATGACGTTGCGGTACTTTTTCTCGACGCCGGCCATCGGATCGAAAAAGGACATGTACGTGGTGGTGACCTTGCCGCCATCGGAACAGTCGCCCTCGGCAATTGCCATCAAGGTGCCCATGGAGTCGAACCAGACGCCGATATGCTTCTTTTGTCCATTGTCGTAACCTTCGATGCCGATCCCCTGGAACTCCTGGCCCATGAAATTGCTGTTGGCGGTCATCTGAAAGAACCGGCCGCCCAGGATCGACTCGACCACGGCGGTGCCGCTGGAATCCATCGCCGGCGCATCGGGTGCCATCCAGGCCTTGCCTGTGAACTCCCAGCTGCCGACGGTCTTGGCCAGGTGGGCGTGATGCTCGCCAGGTACAGCAAGCTTCGCCCACGCCTCCATCATCTCCGCCTCGTGGCTGCCTGCCTGTTCTTCACCTTTGTGTTCATGCTCCGGGCCTGCGAACGCCAGGCCGGTCAAACCGATCACGATTGCCAATGCCAATAATCCGAACCGAATCCGTTTCATAGCTTCCTCCCTTGGATAGTCCCTAACCCGTATCCATCGAGTATGCCTTATTGGAACACGAAAGTGTAGCGAAAAGAAGTGCAGGCAAAGAAATGGGGACAGGCACCGAAACCCCCTCAGGGTGCCTGTCCCCAAAAGCCTACGGGCAATCGCCGCTGGCCGGGACGCGCTCCCGGCCGCTGGAATCGAGGCCGTAATTCCCCGGTGTGACGCTGTCCCGCAGGAGGAAAAAGAACGTCTGGCCCAGGATCGGCGTTCCGCTGCTATCCACGATGGCGCCTGTGCCGTCGGCGTTGGCCAGGCAGTTCACCGTACCGAGATCGACAGTACCGACGCCGTCGGCCAGGTTGACCACATCGCCCTGGATCAGGTCATATGTCAGCCCGCCCTTGACGTTCCAGTGCACCTCGTAGTTCGGTCCGTTCTCGTGGAAGTAGATCACCGGCTGGTCGCCGAACGGCTCGGTGGCGTAGTCGCAGTAGGTCACCAACCCTTTCGCCCCGTTGTCGTAGTCGTCGTAGATCGCGTCGATGTTGGCGTCACAGCCCTTGGCGTTCATCTCCGTTTCGGTGTCCTCGCCCCAGTAGTTGTCGGCGGCGTCGATGTCGTTGGCGCCCTGGTTGTTCAGGGTATAGCCTCCGATGTTGTACAGATCGTTGTAGTGCGCCGTGACGTCGGCGGTGGCGCCGACATACAGACCGTCTCCGGTAGTGTCGCTGATCCGGTTGTTTTCAAGCACCCCATCCACGAACAGGCTGGAGTAACCCTGCAAATGGACGCCGGTAGTGCCGCCGGTGATCCGGCTCCTCTTGATGGTCGGGTAGGTGTAACGGTAGATGTAAACTGAACGGTTGCCGCCGGTGATCTCGCTGTCGTCGATAGTCATCAGGGCGCCGACGTGACCGCCGGTGATGTTGAGGGCATCGCCGGAACTGCTGCTGTGATGGATCGTGTTCCCTTCCAGCACCATCTCGTGCGGGTTGGTGATCTCCACCGTGTTGTAGTTCGTCGAAATGTCGAACAACGAGTTCCGCAGTTCCACCGCTTCGGTGGAACTCATGTTCAGATCCAGGGCCTGGCGGGCCGTATCCTGGATCGTCACGGTGTCGATGACGACGTCTGCGACCACCGCTCCGGTGCTGATATACATGCCGAGCTGGTCCACCAGAGAGATGTTGAGGTTTCGGAACGTCCAGTCGCCGGTACCAAGCGGCGCGATGGTGGAACGGATGCCGTCCTCGGTCATCTGCTGGATGGCGATGCCGTCCAGATCGGGGATCCCGACACTGCTGGATTCGGATATCCCTTTCACGCCCCATTCCAGGGACAGGTTGCGGAGTTCGGCCAGTGGCCTGGGCACGCCGTCGTAACGGATGCCGTACCAGTGGCCCTTGGCCGGTGTGATCGATTCCGAGGTCATCTGGATCGATCCGGGACCGGCGCCCTGTGCGATAAGTTCGCCCTCCACGATCAGCTCGATCCGGGACCAGTCCACGCCACCCCTGGAGTTGTCCGCCAGGGCCTTGAACTGCACCGTGGTGCCGGGATCGATAGTCAGGGTCGTCCCGGCGGGAACGATGACGTCCCCGGTAAGAACGATCGGGGTCGGACCGGTCCAGGTTTCATCCCCGGGCAGGGTCCCTTCCGTGGTCTTGAGACTGAAGTCGAAGTCAACCGTGATCACGTCCGGCGTCGCTTCCACCGCGCTGAGGTTGTCGGTCACCCTGCAATAAAAATCCTGCAGGCCTTCCAGCAACGGTGTGAACTGGAAGGTCCAGATATCTGTGCCGCTGGCCGCCGTCCAGGACGAGCCGCCGTCGGTGGAGATTTCCACCAGTTGGACGCCGTTCTCGGCGAAAGCGCTCCCCTCCAGCGTGATGGTCCTGCGACTCAGAGTGTCGCCGCTGAACGGCCAGACGAAACGGCTCTCCAGGGTGACGGCGGTGTTGACCGCCAGGTTTTCCGGCTTACGGTAGTCGACCCGGCCCCTGGCGGCGTTGTCTTCGATGTCGAAGATCTCGCTGATCTCCGCCGGGTACCCTTCCGCCAGCATTTCGGCGTTGGTTCCGGACCAGTAGTTGTGGCGGACATCGGCGCCTGTAACACTGGTCAGGTTGACGTCGTAGGCGGTGCTGCCGTCGATGTTGTTCCAGTGGATGCGGGGCACCGAGGATGCGTTCAGGGTGTTGAACTGCAGGGCGTCACCGCCGGAATTGGTGACCGTGTTGTACAGCGCGGTCATGCCGGTGACGTTGCTGCTGGTGATGCCGTCGGTGCCGTATCCGGTGACGCTGTTGCGAAGAACGTACGAATCGGAGGCGCCTCCCGAGGACGACATCGCTATTCCGGTGCCGGAGCCCCCGCTGAAGGTATTGTCGACGATCCGATGTTCGGTTGTGGCGTAGGAGTACAAGCCGCTATTTCCTCCGGTGACGGTATTCCCCGAGGTCAGCACCGACCGTCCGACGTACTGGTACAGGCCCCAACTGGTAGCGCCGCTGACCTGGTTGCCGGTGGTCTCCACACGGTTGGTGTAGGTTGCCGATCCGTTGCCGTCAAGATATATCCCGTATGAGGTGTTGGATACAACGTTACCGGTCACTTCCGTGCGCTCGGCATTGCCGGGGCTGACGTATATGCCCCGGCTGCCGGTATCGTCGGTAGTGTTGCCGGTGACCTGGTGGATCGCCGTATTCCAGCTGGCAACCGACCCTGTACGCGAGAGATAGATGCCGTATTGTGATGGTCCGGTCCGTTCCACCGTATTGCCGGAAACCAGCATCCCCGGATCGCCGCCGTCCCGCACACCGCTACCGAACTGTATGTAGATGCCGTTCTGGGTCATATCCCGAACGGTATTGTTCACCACGTCCTGGTGGGATCCGGGATAACCCCAGATACCACGGATGCCGTACTCCACCACAAGGTCATGGATGGTGAACGTGTTGTCCGCCGTATCCAGGATCCGGATGCCGTACCAGTCGCCGGGAATCGGGGTCGGCGTCCGGCCGGAAGTCAGGGTCACCGGTGAACCCCCGGTACCCCGCAGGTCCAGGGCCCCTTCCACGATAAGTTCGATCCGGGACAGGTCCAGGCCGCCTCGGCTGTTGTCCGCCAGCGGCTGTACTTCGATCACCGTTCCCGCATCCAGGGTCAGGGTCGTTCCTGCCGGCACGATGACGTCGCCGGTGAGAACGATCGGGTCCGGACCGGTCCAGGTTTCATCCCCGGGCAGGGTTCCTTCGGTGGTGGGCAAAGCGCTGTCGAAGTTCACCGTTATGATATCCGGTGTCGTCTCCACGATGCTGTCGTTGTCGATCACACGGCACTGGAACTCCTGGTCACCGTCCACCGTCGGGGTGAACGACCAGGTCCAATAATCGGCGCCGGCGCCTGCCACAGGAAGCCAGGACGTGCCGTTGTCTATGGAAATTTCCACCGCCTGCACGCCGGCGTCGGCGTAGGCGGTCCCCTCCAGGGTGATGGTCCGGAGGCTCATGGCATCGCCGTCGAACGGCCATACGAACCGGCTTTCCCGGGGCCCGGGAGCCGCGATGGCCGCGGTTTCCACGCCCCGGTAGTCCACCCGGCCCCGGCCGTTGTTGTCGTCGATGTCGAAGATCTCGCTGATCTCCGAGGGATAACCTTCCGCGATAATTTCACCGTTGGTTGCATCCCAGTAGTTGTGCTTGAAGTCGGCTCCTGTCCCGCTGCCCAGGTTGACGTCATACCCGGTCGTACTGCCCTGGATGTTGTTCCAGTGCACACGGTGCACCGACGAAGATCCGAGCTGGATAGCATCGGCCCCCGATGTATCGATCGTGTTATACAGCGCAACGAGATTGCTCAAGGAACTGAAGACCATTCCGTCCCGGCCGTAGCCGGTCACCGAATTTCGGTGCACATCCATATCGGAATTGCCGCTGCCGTTGAGGTTGATACCGTCGTATATTCCTGTGGACAAGGTGTTGTTGACGATCCGGCCTTCCCGGACAGCATAGGCGTACAGCCCGCTCTGGCCGCCGGTAATCGTATTCCCTTCAATGTAATGCGTCCGGCCGACGTAGTTGTACAAGCCCCAGCTGCCGGCGTCGGTGATCTGGTTTCCGGTGATCTCCACCCGGTTGGTGTATGTGGCGGAGCTGGTACCGTAGATGTAGATGCCGTAGTTGGCGTTGGAAACCACATGGGCAGTCAATTCGGTCCGCTCCGCATTGCTCGGCTGGACGTAGATACCGTAGCTGCCGGTGTCGTCGGTGGTGTTTCCGGTGACCTGGTGCACCGCGTCGTTCCAGGTTGCGTTGTTGCCGGATTTGTGGAGATGAAT
>CALZKF010000095.1 GCA_945787955.1 uncultured Acidobacteriota bacterium
CACCTTGCCGGTTTGACCGACCTGGTGGGAGTGGCCAATCCAGCCGGCGTCCACAACCGCCCTGGAGGCGCCGACGGCGGCGCCCAGAGGCTCCGCCAGAGCCCGGATGAGCTTGAAATTGTCGGCGTCCTTGATGCCGCGTCCGCCTGACACGATGACGGTCGCCTCGGCTACGTCCAACTCGGCTTCCGCAGGCTTTTCGAGCCGGACCGCACGCACCCGGACCTTGTCCTCGGCAAGAGCCGGTTCGAAGGAAGTGACCTCCGCCGGACCGCCACCGGTCTCCTGCACCGGAAAAACATTGGGACGCAACGATGCGACTGCCGGTCGAGCCGACGGTATCGCAACGGTGGCGTTGGCCTTGCCGGAAAAAACCGGCCGGGTACATCGCAATGCTCCGTCGGCGGACGGTTCCAGCGCGGTGACATCGCTCAGCATGCCGGTCTTGAGGGCAGCAGCAACCCTGGGGGCCAGATCCTTGCCCATGCTGGTGGCCGGCACCAGGATGAGGCCTGCCTCGACATCCTTCGCCGCTGCCGCCAGTGTGGCCGCATAGGCTTCAGGAGCGTACATGTCCAGCCAGGCCGCTTCGGCGGCAAGCAGGCGGTCGGCGCCGTGGTTCCCCAATTCGGCGGCGTGTTCCCCCGCTCCGGCACCGAGGGCAAGGACCACCACGCTGCCGCCCATGATGTCGGCGGCGGAACGGGCGGCGGACAGAGCTTCCAGAGACGGCCGTTTGAGGCTGCCTTCACGTCGTTCTGCGAATACAAGTACGTTGGCGCCCATCAGATCACCTTCTCTTCTTCGCGGAGACACCGAACCAATTCCTTGACCTGGTCATCGAGCTCTCCTTCCAGCAACCGGGCTCCGCTTCTGGGAGCCGGCAGTTGCAATTTCTCCCAGACCACCATCTTGCCGTCGCCGAGGGCGGCGTCTTCGATGCCGGCGTCCGCCGGGGAAATAGTGTCGATGGTCTTTTTCTTGGCCTGCATGATGCCTTTGAGGGATGCGTAGCGCGGCTCGTTCAAGCCCTTGTCGCAACCAAGAATCGCCGGCAGGGAACCTTCCATAACCTCTACGGCACCCTCGATCTCCCGGTGAGCCGTGAAGCGGCCGTCCGCCACTTCAAGGGTCCCGACCGCGCTGATGTGGGGCAGGTCCAGGAGTTCGCCCAGCATCGGGCCGGTCTGGCCCTCATCCGTGCCGACGCCCTGTTTGCCCAGGAGGATCAGATCGGGGGATTCCCGGGTGGCGACCGAGGCCAGGGCGGTCGCCCGAACCAGCCCGTCGGCCCTGTCGAACCGGGGATCCTGAATCAGAACCGCCCGGTCGGCTCCCATGGCGAGCCCCTGCCGCAGGGTAGCCGTGGCTCCCTCCGGCCCGGCACACACCAGGAGCACGTCACCCTGCCCTGCCGCTTCTTTCAGCTTCAGAGCCTCTTCAACTGCATACTCGTCGTAAGGGGACATGACGAACTTGACGCCGGCTTCCACCAGCGACACGCCGTCCTCCGCCACCTTGACCTTGGTTTCGGTGTCCGGCACATGTTTCAGGCCTACGAGGATCTTCATCAGCGTTCTCCCGGGATGTTCAGTACTGGTGCTTGGAAAGAATCAATGTTGCATTGGTGCCGCCGAATCCGAACGAGTTGGACAAGGCGTTCCGGACCGTCATCTCACGCTTGACTTCGGGAGCCGTATCCAGATCACACTCCGGATCCGGGTTCTCCTGGTTGATGGTGGGAGGCACCACGTTTTCAGCCACAGCCAGGGCGACTACGATCGCCTCAAGGCCTCCTGCCGCTCCCAGAAGGTGGCCGGTCATCGATTTGGTGGATCCGCAAACCAGCTTGTAGGCGTGATCTCCGAACACCTGTTTGACAGCCAGGACCTCGATCTCATCACCGGCCGGTGACGAAGTTCCGTGAGCATTGATGAAATCGACTACAACCGGCCGGATACCCGAGCGCTCAAGCGCGGTGCTCATGGCTCGAACGGCGCCGCTGCCGTCTTCCGGAGGCGCACTGATGTGGTAGGCGTCACCGCTCATGCCGTAGCCGGTGACCTCGGCATAGATCCGGGCGCCACGGGCCATGGCTGCATCCCGCTCCTCCAGGATGAGGATGCCGGCCCCTTCTCCCAGGACGAACCCGTCCCGGTCGGCGGCGAACGGCCGGCTGGCCCGCTCCGGCTCGTCATTGCGGGTTGACAGCGCCTTCATGGACGAAAAGCCGGCCATCGCCAGGGCGGAAACACCCGATTCGGTACCGCCGCTGATCATGGCGTCGGCGTAACCTTCGGCAATGAGCCGGTACGACTCCCCGACGGCGTGGGTTCCGGTGGCGCAGGCAGTGGCCAGCGCCATGTTGGGGCCTTTGGCCCCGGTCTGGATCGAGATGTTTCCTGCAGCCAGGTTCAGGATCATGGCCGGTATGAAGAACGGCGAAACCCGTTTTGGCCCCCGCTCCAGCAGGGTGCGATATGTTGTTTCCATGATCGGCAGGCCGCCTATCCCGGAACCGATGTAAACACCGACCCGTTCCGCATTGCCGTCATCGATCCGGAACCCTGAGTCTTTGAGGGCCTCCGCGGAGCAGACCATGCCGTATTGGGTGAACAGGTCGATCTTGCGGAGTTCCTTCGCCGAGAAGTGATCCCCCGGGTTGAACCCTTGCACTTCAGCGGCGATTTTGCAGGCGTAGTCAGTGGTGTCGAACCGTGTGATCGGTCCCACGCCGCTTTTACCTGCCTGCAGCGCCTGCCAGCTCGTAGGCAGATCCAGTCCCAGGGGTGAGATCAGCCCCATCCCGGTGATGACGACCCTTCGTCCCATGGTTTTGTTCCTCATCGCGACGCCTGCGCCCCCTCCGGCAGGGCAGCTTATTTCGCGTGGGAGCTGATGAAGTCCACCGCCTGTTTCACCGTCGTGAGCTTCTCGGCGTCTTCATCGCTGATCTCGAGGCCGAACTCTTCTTCAAGGGCCATGACCAGTTCCACTACGTCCAGCGAATCCGCCCCCAGATCGTCTACGAATGAGGCTTCCGACTTCACCTCTTCCTCGTCAACGCCGAGTTGCTCAACAATGATGTGCTTGACCTTTTCTTCAACCGAAGCCATTGGTTTCTCCTCCGATAATCGTTTCAAATACAAGATCCCGAACCCAGCGCCGGCCTTACATATACATGCCGCCGTTGACGTGCAGGATGCTACCCGTGATATATGAGGCGTCCTCTCCCAGCAGGAAGAGGACCGCGTCGGCCACATCCTGCGCCGTGCCCAGGCGGTTCATGGGAACCTGGGACAGCAGCCCCGCCCTGGTCTTTTCATCCAGCGCCTGGGTCATGGCTGTGTCGATGAACCCGGGCGCGACACAGTTTACCGTTATGTTCCTCGAGGCCAGTTCCCTGGCCATGCTTCTCGTAAATCCTTCGATGCCCGCTTTGGAGGCGGCGTAATTGCCCTGCCCGGGGTTTCCAATAGCGCCGACCACCGATGTAACATTCACTATCCTTCCATAGCGGCCCCGGATCATCACCGGCGCCAACGCTCTGGTGAGCCTGTAAACACCGTCCAGGTTGGTGCCGATGACGAAGTCCCAGTCTTCTTTCTTCATACGAAGCAGAAGTGTGTCCCGCGTCACCCCGGCGTTGTTGACAAGGATCGAGATTTTAGCATGTTCTTCCTTGATGGCATCAAGGGCTGCGCCCACCGAGTCGTCACTGGAGACATCCATGGCGATTCCGGCGGCCTTTCCCCCGGACCCCAGAATCCCCTGCACCGTTTCCCGAACCGCATCCTCGGTTCTTGCGGCGGCGATGACATCAACGCCTGCGACGGCCAGGCTCGTGGCGATGGAGCGACCGATGCCCCGGGAGGCGCCGGTCACAAGGGCGACCTGCCCTGCCAGCGGTCTGCCGGTTTGATCAGCCATCGCTCTCCCTCCTGAAAGCGGCCAGGGCGTTCTCCACCCCTGCAACGTCACCGACGGCGGCAGCCGGCGTGTTGCGGTCGATCCTCCTGGCGAGTCCGGAGAGGACCTTGCCCGGCCCGATTTCGACGAACGCCTCCACCCCGGCGGCGATCATGCGGGTGATGACGTCGATCCAGAGTACGGGAGAGCAGACCTGCTCCAGCAGCGTCTCCCGGGCGCGCTCACCGGTCTGTACCGGCTCCGCATCCACGTTGGCGAACACCGGTAGGGAAGGCGCCGACATACCAACGGCGTTCAGCACCGGACCCAGGCGCTGGGCTGCAGGCCCCATGAGGGCACAGTGGAACGGTGCGCTGACCGGCAGCGGCACCGTCTTGCGGGCGCCCCGCTCCCTGGCCAGGTCCATCGCCCGAGCCACCGCTCCGGCATGGCCGGCAATGACGATCTGTCCCGGGCTGTTCAGGTTGGCCGCGGATACGACCTCGCCCTGGGCCGCTTCCCGGAAGACCGCCTCCAACTGTTCCGGTTCGAATCCGATGATGGCGGCCATGGCGCCCACGCCGACCGGCACCGCTTCCTGCATGAAACGCCCCCGGGAGCGGACCGTTCGGACCGCATCGGTGAACTCCAGCGTCCCCGCCGCAACATGTGCCGAGTATTCCCCCAGGCTGTGGCCGGCGGCCGCCACCGGGCGTGGAGCCCCCAGGCTTTCCAGGACCCGCAGTGTCGCCACCGAGTGCGTCAGGATCGCCGGCTGGGTATTCTCCGTCAGCGCCAGTTGTTCCCCGGTTCCGTCCCAGCACAGATCGGACAGGGAGAAACCCAGGGCATCGTCGGCCTCCTGAAAAACCTGCCTTGCTTCAGGATACGCCTCGGCCAGATCGCGTCCCATGCCGGGGAACTGGGAGCCCTGGCCCGGGAAAAGGTATCCGTAACGCATTACCAGCGCACCACCGATCCGGCCCAGGTCAAGCCGGCTCCGAATGCCGCCATCAGAAGGATGTCCCCCTCTTTGACCTTGCCGGCCCGTACTATCTCGTCCAGGGCGATGGGGATGGAGGCGGCGGAAGTATTTCCGAACCGGTCGATGTTGACATAGCAGCGCTCGCCGGTGATCCCCAAACGCTCACCGACTGCGCCGATGATTCTCTGGTTGGCCTGGTGCGGGATGAACCAGTTGACGTCGCCCGGTGTCAGGCCGGCGCTCTCCAGCACTTCACGGCAGACGCCGGCCAGGGACCTGACCGCCATCTTGAAGGTTTCGTTTCCCCGCATCTGGATGAAATGCTGGCCTTGTTCCAGGCTCTCCGCGCTGGGCGGGATAGCCGATCCACCTGCAGGCAGTGTGATGAAATCGGCCATGTCGCCATCGGTGTACATGGCGGAACTGAGTACGCCCCGCGGGAAATCCCCTTCACTCATCACCACCGCACCGGCACCGTCGGCAAAGATGACGCAGGTGGCGCGATCTTCCCAATTCAGGAATTTACTGAGAATTTCTGCGCCGATCACCAGGACATGCTTGCACCGGCCGGAGACGACGAACTGTTTGGCCACCGATTGCGCGTAGATGAAACCGGAACAGCCGGCCTGCATGTCGAACGCCGCGGCGTTCTTGCAGCCGAGCGCGTTCTGGACGATACAGGCGGTGGCCGGGATCGGGTGGTCCGGGGTGACAGTCGCCACAATGATCATCGCGATCTCGGGAGGGGTCACCCCGGCGGCGTCCATGGCTGCCTGGGCGGCCTTGATGCAAAACGTGGAAAGCTTTTCATCTTTCCCGGCGATCCTGCGCTCACGGATACCGGTGCGACTCGTGATCCACTTATCGCTGGTATTGACGATCTTCTCCAGATCCTGGTTGGTCACCACCCGGTCCGGGACGCTCATGCCGGTTCCGGAAATGATCGCACTGGCTGTGGACATGCACTGCCTCCCGTGCCGCAGGTCATGACCTGCTCACGTGCAGACCGATCCTCTCGCTTACGAGTAGCAATACACCGGAAGCACTCGCTTTCCGGCGATCGCGTCCGATCATATCTCAGATTAATGGAAGAATCCCGGGAAAACAGTGCGCCCGGCGGGGTCAGATTCCCCGAGGTTCGACGATCTCTTTGCCCTTGTAATATCCGCAATGGGGACACACGCGATGGGGCAGCTTCTTTTCCTGGCAGTTGGTGCAAACCGACAGGCCGACGGAAGGCAGGGCGTCGTGGGCGCGCCGCTTGTTCTTCCGGGCCTTGGAATGACGTCGTTTTGGATTGGGCATGACTTCTTCTCGATATTCTGCGCGGGATCGGCCTTACCTGCCGGACCCGGAACCTGTCAATTCTCCCTGAATTTCATCAACGGCGCCAGTCGGGGGTCGATCTCGTCCCGGTCGCAGCTGCATTCCGCGTTATTTCTGTTCACCCCGCACCCTGCGCAAAGTCCCCGGCATTCCCGGGAACAGATCGGTTTCCTGGACAGATTCAGGTAAATCTGTTCCACCGCCACAGCGGTCAGGTCTACCCGGCCGTCGCTGACCTTCAGCAAGGCCTCCTGCAACGCTTCCTCTTCCGGATCATCCGCGCTGTCCGGCGCCGGCCCTTCTTCGGAGTCAGGTACCGCCAGGAGGAAAAATTCGGTCCGAACCGGCTCATCCAGAGGCTCGAGGCAGCGACTGCAGACCACCTCGACCACAGCGTTCAGCCGGCCCCTGAACTCGACTCCCCGGCTGCCTTTTACCACCGTGGCGGCAAGGGAGTTTGATCGGACCTGCAGCGTTTCCCCGCTGGGGCCCTCAAGTTCCGGCAGGTCCAGGGCGGTGTCCAGTTCGACCCCTTCCGGACCTATCTTGTTAATATCAATGAACATTTTCGCTTGGAAAAAGCCGAATTATAGCACCGGCCGTATCGGTGTCAAGAATGGGAGCGAGGGAGCCCGGCTGTCTATTTGAGGCCGGCCAGCTCCTCCTGGGCAGTCTCGTGGGTAGGGGCGATCTCCAGGGCTTTCTGAAACTGCTTTTTAGCCCGGAGCGCCAGGCCGCGCTTTTTGTAAAAACGACCCAGGGTGATCCAGTAGTCCGGCTCCCAGGGGTTGAGCTCGGTGGCAGTGATGTAGTTTTGTTCCGCCAGACGCTGCCAGCGCGAGGACGGGTTCATCTTCTGGCATTCGGCCAGAAGGAAGTAAAACCGGGCGTCCTTCGGATTGTAGGAGATCGCCAGCTTGCAGTACTGGATGGAGTTATGGTAATCCCCTTCCCTTTTCGACTTGCGCCCCTTGGCAAAATAGAGGTCGGCCTGCTTGCTGCTGGCCTCAAGGGCCATCTTGGTTTTGGTTTTGTCCATCTCGACCCGGACCAGGAGATCGTCGGCTTTGACGTCTTCCACCCCTGTGTCCGGGGCGGCCGTCGAGGCCAGCTGCCGGGCCTCGTACTGCCGGTGCTGCACCAGAGCCAGATACGCCTCTACAAGACGGTTCTCGATTATGGCCAGTTCGGATTTCCTGTTCTCCCGGACCCGGGACAGAAGCCGGTCGCGCTTGAACAGCTCCTTGATCTGGATGTAGGACCGTTCCACCTCGTCCCGATTGGCCTCGTTTGCGACCTGCAGGACATCCATGGGGCTGTTGCAGTCCATGATCCTCGCGTACTCCTCCAGTACCGCCTTATCCTGCTCGATCTCACGGGCAGCATGGTCCTCGTGTTCCCGGACGAACACTCCGATGGAGAACGGTCCCTCGCACACCGGGGGATCGAACTTGAGCGCTCCCATGACCAGCAGCCCGTAAAGGAATCGGCAGGCCTGCTCCTCCTCCGCCGGCGGGAGGGTGGACAGGATCTCCCGAATGGTCAGCTTTCCGTCGATCCTGGACAGCAGGAACCCGTGGGACGGGCTCAGAGCCAGCCGCTCGATCGGGACGATCATGGGCCGGGTCACTATCAGGGCGCTGTCCTGGGCGGTCAGCGCATCCCGGACCTGGGAGAATCCGGACATGCCGTTGATCCCTTTCAGGATCACGCCGAAAGTGCTGACCACATCGCTCTCGAAGATCTCTTGCAGGAGCCAGCCTTCCCCGAACCAGGCGCTGCCGCCCTCCCATTTGAAGACCGATCGAACCACCTTCTCTATCAGGTAGGTGACGGTGTGGGACAGGGTGTCCTTGCCGATCAGGCCCCGGTTCACCAGTACCTGGGCCAGGTCCTTGGATTCGGTGACATTCCGCCGGGCCTCTGCCAGGGCTCCGGTTGAAATCTTGCCTTCGCTCACCAGGCGGGGCCCCAGGTCCTGATCAGGCGCGTCGGACTCGGCGAAAAGAATCATTCCCCGTTCAAAATAGATCCGCTTCTCGCAATCCTTTCGGGAAAGATGCAGAACTCCCGATTTTTCACTCTGGAAGATATCCCGGAAGATTTCCGCCAGGGTATGACTGCTGAACTGGGTCTCCATACCTATTGTTCCTGCCTCCACAGCCCGGCCGTAGGGGGAAAACAGGTTCCCTCCCGGCAGCCGTCTTATAATGGCTCCATGAACAATATAGATTTTCTGGGCCGAAAGGAAAGCCTGTGAGTCGGAGGCGCGTAATTCGGGTAATTTTTGCCGTTTTCCTGATGTTCGCCCCGATGGCTGCCCTGGCCGGCCCCGGGTCAGTGCCCCAGGTTCTGGATCTTTTGCACCAGGGTCGGTTCCAGGCCGCCGAAGAGGAGATCGCCGCATTCCCGGACGACACCCCCGCCGCCAGGGCGGAACGGTCATTCCTGAATTCGTTTGCCAGTTACTGGAGGGTGCTCTACGACCCGTACAACGACCCGCTCCGGGCCCGATTCGAACAAAAGCTGCTCAAGGCGATCCGGGAGGGGGAAACCTATCTTGACCGTTCGCCCGAAGATGCGCGGGCCTCCCTTTTCCTGGGGTCCGCCCATCTGCTCAGGGCCCAGCTGCGGGCCGCCGAGAAGAAGGTCTTCCCTGCAGCCTACGAAGCCAAGAAATCCCGAAAGATGCTTCTGAAGTCACTGAACGCCAGTGATTCCGGGCCCGATTCCTGTTTCGGACTCGGCACCTACGAATATTATGCGGACCAACTGCCTGCCGTCATCAAAGGCCTGCGGTTCCTGTTGTTCATTCCCGGCGGCGACCGGGATCTGGGGCTGCGTCGGCTGGAGCGCGCCGCCGGTGAGGGCTCGCTTTTCCGGTTCGAGGCGCGGGTGGTCCTGCTGACAATCTACTCCGGGGACAAGGAACACCTTCATGACGATGCGTTGCGCCATGCCGGTCTCCTTCTTGACGAGCAGGACCGTTCGGTCACCGCGCTTCACGCTGCAGGGAAGCTCAACCTCGATCTGGCCAGGCCGGACCAGGCCGCGGCGCTTCTGGCGGAAGCTCTCGCCAAGGCTGGCGAGGATACGGCGGACGAGGTTCTGGCCGCCTTGCATTATCAGTCTGCACAGGCGGAATACCGGCGTTTCCGGCCGGAACAGGCGGTTGCCCATCTGAAGTGGATGCTGGAACCCGGCCGGACCCTGCCGCAGCGACTGGAGGAGGACGCCCGGGACCTGGCTCAGCGCTGCCGCCTGATGAGGGTCGCTGGTGATGATTCGGCATTGAAAGGGATGATGGAAGGCCGTGAACTCCTGGTGGGCGGCAAAGCGCTGGATGCCGGCCGCAGGCTTGCCGGAGCCGCCGACAATCCGGCACTGCCGCCGGAGTTCCGCAACCAATGCCGACTGATGGCCGGGCAGGCCGCCGACCTGGCCGGGAACCGGGCCGGGGCCGAGCGGTGGTACCGGAAAGCCGGTCGAGAAAACGCCGCCGCCCTGTACCTGCAACGGCCGTTTACAGTCCGGGACGGCTTTTAATAACCCTTCCGTTGACCTTCGCCTTCTGGAGCACCCGGGCAACATAATCCCGGGTTTCGCGGTACGGCGGGATGCCTTTGTATCGCAGCACCACGTTTTCCCCGGCATTGTAGGCCGCCAGGGCGAATTCAGTCCGATTCTCGAATCGGTCCAGCAGCCAGCGGAAGTACCTTGCACCGCCGGAAACATTGTCGGCGGGGTCGAAGACATCGTTGACGCCGAACCGCTCGGCGGTGGCCGGTATCAACTGGAGCAGGCCGCAGGCCCCTTTGTGGTAGACGGCAAACGGGTCGAAGTTGGATTCCACCTGGATCATCGCCGTAATGACCGCAGGGTCCAGATCATGCTCAACCGCCGCGGCCCGGATCATCTCGGCGTATTCCCCGGCCACCTCGGCCCAGGGCAGGGACTGGGGCTGTTCAGGTATCTCCTCCGGCTCTTGCACCACCGGGACATACCGCCGAACCGTGGCAACCCGGTTTCTGGGAACGGCAATGGAGGACGATGCACCCAGGACCAGGATGAAGAAATCACCCTCTAGGCGGAGGCTCTCCACAACCATGGTGCGGCCGTCCACGAACTCCACCTGCTCGGCGGCGAAGGCTCCGCAGACACACAGGGCGACGGCGAGGATGATCTGAATCGGTTTGAGCACAGTGGAAGATATGTACCGGTCCCGCCGCGAGGCGTCAAGCCCAGCGTGGAATGAAGAATGGTGATGGCATCCCCGGGATCTGTCCCGTTCGACAAGATAAATCATTCCAGCGAATCCTAAGAGGGGTTCAGAAGGCGTTGATCAGGTCATGGCGCCGGTTGTTGCCTACGGCCGGGGTCTCCATCGCCATGGAGTACAGCCTGCGGTCCATCCCGGACAGCTTCT
>CALZKF010000096.1 GCA_945787955.1 uncultured Acidobacteriota bacterium
GTCCGATCAGGGAAAAGCAGTTCGATTCAACCTGAAACGCGAATAAGAAATGATCGTCCGTCCGGTTTTGAGTCAGTAGCGTCCACCGGCGGATGGTGTGCTGCACGGCGTTCAACCGCAAGACCCTCCGGGTGAGGTGGTTACGGCCGGCTATCCGCATTCTGCGCTACACGTTGCAGGCTTCGGACCTAAACTATTGTGCGTTGAGGTTTTATTCGGCCCCGGCTATACTCGGGGCATGGTTCGCATGATCCGCTTCCTGATGATGTTCATGCTGCTTCTGGCGGCCGCCACAGCGGTGCCGGCGCAGGACGGGGATACGGTCATCCGACTGGTTGAGATCCGCGGCCCGGTGACGCCGGTGACGCGTATGGTTGTCGAACGGGCGATCAAGGAAGCGACCGATGCGGTGGACGATCTCGTGCTTATCGAGATGGACACGCCTGGAGGCCTTGTTTCCTCAATGGAAACGATCGTCCAGGCGATCCTCGCCTCCGAGGTGCCGGTTGTGGTCTGGGTCGGCCCGGCAGGGGCCAAGGCCGCATCCGCCGGGTTCTACATCCTGATCGCTTCCGACATTGCCGCCATGGCCCCCGGAACACGCACCGGCGCCGCCTCCGTGGTGTATGGCATGGGGGGAGAAAACAAAGAAGGCGACATCATGCTCCGGAAGGCCAACAAGGACGCCGGCGCCATGATCCGCTCCATTGCCGAACGCCGGGGCCGGAACGTGGAGGCCTGCGAGAAGGCAGTGGCCGAGTCCGACGCCTACACGGACCAATACGCTCTGGACAACGGTCTGATCGACCTCCTGGCCTCCAGTCGCGGCGAACTGATGGAACATCTGGACGGCCGTGAAGTCACACGCTTCGACGGCAGCGTGGAACGGCTGTCGACCGCGGCGCCGACCTTCATCGCCACCGAACTCAGCCTGAAGGACGAGTTTATGGATTTCCTGGCTTCGCCGGCCATAGCCTACTTCCTGCTTCTTCTGGGGCTGGGCGGGTTGTACATCGAGTTCACCCATCCCGGGATGGTGCTGCCCGGCGTGGTGGGCGCCTTCTGTCTGCTGTTGTTCGCTCTCTCCGCCGCCGTGCTGCCGATCAACGCCACCGGGATCCTGCTGATCCTGCTGGCGGTAGTGATGTTCGTCCTGGAAGTGAAGGTGGTATCGTACGGGATGTTGACCGTCGGCGGGATCGCGAGCCTGGTAATCGGCTCGTTCCTGCTGGTGGACGGCCCTATCCCGGAGCTCCGAGTGCCGCTGCAGATGATCATTCCGATGAGCCTGGCCATGGCCGCCATGGTTATCCTGGCTGTCTGGCTGGCCCGCAAGGCACAGATGGAGAAGGTCGGCACAGGCGTGGAAGGGCTGGTTGGAGAAATCGGCACCGTTTCGGAGGCACTGAGCCCCGAAGGAAAAGTGTACATACATGGAGAGATCTGGGCCGCAACCGTGACCGGCGGCGCAGTGGCTGCAGGGGCCCGGGTCCGTGTGGTCGAGGTAGACAACATGATCCTGCTGGTGGAAGCACTGGATGCCGGCCGGACATTACCGTCCGGTGGAGAGGTGTGAGATGGGACCTTTTTCAATCGGTCTGATCGGAGCGATCGCGCTCCTGGTCATCTTTTTTCTCAACGCGGTGCGAGTTCTGCCCGAATACCAGAGGGGTGTGGTGTTCCGGCTGGGGCGGTTGCGGCCCCAGGATTACGGGCCGGGCCTGTTCCTCCTGATCCCGTTCGTGGATCGCATGGTCCGGATTTCCCTGCGAACCATCGTCCATGATGTTCCCCCCCAGGACATCATCACCAGGGACAATGTTTCCGTCAAAGTCAATGCGGTGGTGTACTTCCGGGTCATGAACCCCCGCAAGGCGGTAGTGGAGGTGGAAAACTACCAGTACGCCACCAGCCAGCTGGCCCAGACCACCCTGCGGTCGGTGCTGGGACAGTTTGAACTGGATGAACTGCTGGCGGGAAGAGACAAGATCAACCACCAGCTCCAGGACATCCTGGACCGCCAGACCGATCCCTGGGGGATCAAGGTCTCTTCCGTAGAGGTCAAACACGTCGACCTGCCTGTGGAGATGCAGCGCGCCATGGCGAAACAGGCCGAGGCGGAGCGGGAGAAACGGGCCAAGATCATCCATGCCGAGGGTGAGAAGATGGCGTCGGTCAGCCTGGCGGAGGCGGCCCAGCAGATGGGCGAAAACCCGGTGACACTGCAGTTGCGGTACCTCCAGACGTTGACGGAGGTTGCGGCCGAGAAGAATTCCACGCTGATCTTTCCGATCCCTATCGATTTCATGAAGTCCCTGATGCGGAGGGACAAGTGACGCCGGACGGGAATTGAAAGACATGCGGGCGAAACCGGATATCCCCAGGTGCCTCCTGAGAGTTTACCGGCACCTGGACATGGCGGAGCAGTTCAGGGAGCTTCTGACCATCGCCGTGGAATGGTCCGGAGCAGATGCCGGCTATGTTTACAGGGCAGGTGAAGACCCGGAAATCATGAAGCGGACCGACTCTTCGCTACCCAACCCGGACCCGCGCCACCAGGCGATGAACGATATTCTCAGGCGGCAGTTGCCCCCCCTGGACGGGCCGGAGGTCGCTGTTGCGCGCCTGGGTCCCGCCCTGGTCAGTGAAGAGGCCTGGGGCGGGCCGCTTCCGGAGTGGTCCGTCATAATCCCCGTAAGCGGTGACCAGTCCGGCATGGCAGGGCTGCTGCTGCTGGCCGGCGTGCCTCAAGAGCCTGCCGGCAGGGTCTCCATCCATGAACTGGTGGACGGATGTCGGGCCGCCATCGATTCCGCGAGACAGGTCGAGGAGATGCGGGAGCTGATCATTCAGGACGATACGGCGTCCTGCTACAACCGACGTCACTTCGAGGCTTCTCTGCCGGAGGAAATGGCACGGGCCGCCCGGTTCGGGGCGCCGCTGTCGATGATCTTCTTCGACATGGACAACCTCAAACGGGTCAACACCGAGCATGGTCACGCCATGGGCAGCCGTTCGTTGTACGAGGTCTCTTTGCGAGTGCGGTCCAAAATCCGGAAATTCGACAAACTGTTCCGTTTCGGAGGAGACGAATTCTGCATCATTCTGCCGGAGACCGAGTGGCACGGAGCCCTGGAGGTGGCGGAACGGGTGCGCGAGGCTATTGCGGGTCGGAAATTCCTGGTAGGACTGATTGCCGATGTCGACGGGACCTCCATGACCGCCAGCATGGGAATCGCGTCCTATCCGCTTCATGCGCGAACCGCCGAGGACATGGTGGTGCGGGCCGACCGTGCCATGCAGCGCATCAAAACCGGAACCAAGAACTCCATCGCCATCGCCGAGATTCAGGGAGATGAAGATGACGGATGAACAACGGATGGAAGCCGATGAGCCGATCCGGGAATTCCAGCTGGAAGGCCTGACACTCTACATCATCGTGGCCGTTCTTCTGGTTGTGCTGGCGGGGGTGTTTTACCTGGGGAGGCGGTTCGAGCGCACACGCTGGACATCGGGGGAGGCCCAGGCCGAACGGCTGGCCGGTGAGGCCGGGCTGTTCGATGATCCGACCCAAGGCGGCCCTGCTGAGGAGATACCGATCGAGGAACAGATCGACTTCTTCGACACGGTCCCGGGGGATGGCGCCAACGCCGAGCCCCAGCGGGAGGCGATGGCTCCGGCACCGGTGGAGACGGACGAGGAAGAGCAGGCAGCGATCATTCCACGACCTGCAGTGCCGTCGGAGAGTGTGGGCGGACCGTTCTTCATACAGGTTCTTGCGGCCAGAGACCGGAGGTCGGCGGAGGCGGTGCAGTCCAAACTGGATACCGCCGGATTCCCGGCCCGGATCCGCACGGAAACCGACGCCACCGGAGCCTGGTATAAAGTGCAGGTCGGGGGTTACCCGGACCGGGATGCTACGATCCCCGTACTGGAAAAATTGAAACTGGCCGGTTATAAGGGCGCCTGGACGACGCGGGTCGATTGACCGACCCGCAGCCGATCCGGACGGGAACAACAAGTATGGCGAATCACGATCTCCAGGAACAGTCGGACCGCCTTGCGGCGCTGAAGGACAAGGTCCAGGCGCTGTGGAGGTTCCTTTGATGTCGAGGACAAGAAGCGCCGGCTGGAAGCGGTCGAACAGGAACTGAGCGACCCGGAGATCTGGAACGACCAGGACAGAGCACGGGAGATTCAGCAACGCAGGGCACGGATCGCTGCCACAATCACCAAGGCCGAGCAACTGGAAGCCGCCCGGGAAGAGGCCCAGACCTACCTGGAACTGGCCCGGGAAGGGGAGGAAGTGGGGCAAGATCTGACCTCGGCGGTGAAGCGGCTGGACGGGCTCGTGGCCGGCATCGAGCTGGAGACACTGCTTACCGGGGAGCACGACGCCAGCGACGCGATCGTCGAAATTCATCCAGGCGCCGGAGGAACCGAATCGCAGGACTGGGCAGAAATGCTCTACAGGATGTATTACCGGTGGGCTGAAGGCCGGGGGTTCACCGTAGAGACCCTGGATTACCAGAACGGCGAAGAGGCCGGTATCAAAAGCGCTACCCTTGAGATCAAAGGTGAGAATGTATACGGTTATCTCAAGGTCGAGAGGGGCGTGCACCGCCTTGTCCGAATCTCGCCATTCGACGCCCAGGCCCGCCGCCACACCTCCTTCGCCTCCCTGGACGTAATCCCGGTGGTGGAGGACGACATCACCATTGTTCTTGAGGATAAGGATCTGCGGGTGGATACCTATCGATCGTCCGGCGCCGGCGGACAGCATGTCAACGTCACCAACTCCGCAGTCCGTATCACCCATTTGCCGACCAATACAGTTGTGACCTGCCAGAACGAGCGCTCGTTTCACCGCAACAAAGAAGTTGCGATGCAGGTCCTGAAGGCAAAACTGTTCGACAAGGCCCGACAGGAAGCCGACGAGAAAATGGCGCAGGAAATAGGGGAAAAAGGAAAGATTGAGTGGGGAAGCCAGATACGTTCGTATGTGCTGGCCCCGTATCGTATGGTGAAGGATCATCGTACCGGTTTTGAAATCGGGGCGGCGGACCGGGTTCTGGACGGTGACCTGGACGGCTTCATCCGGTCCGCCCTGATGCACCGCAGGGAGCAGGAAAAGCCCGGAGGGACGTCCTGAGCTTGATTCACAGGCGGCGACTCCCTAAACTTGACTGTGATGGTGGTGAATTGTTGATGGACAATAAATATGTCCGCGGGGGAAAGTTTGATCTGGACCCGCGGGAAACGGAAATCCTGCGCTCGGTCTTGAAGGCCCATGTCCTGTCCGGTGAACCGGTGGGCTCGAGGACCGTGTCCAAAGGACTCCGTATGGACCTGTCGCCGGCCACCATCCGGAGTGTCATGTCCGATCTGGAAGAGCGGGGACTACTGTGCCAGCCTCACACATCCGCCGGCAGGATACCGACGGAAGGGGCCTACCGCTTGTACGTGGACCGCCTCATGCGCGCTCCGCGATTGCAGCGTTCCCGGGCCGAAGTGATCGAAGCGGCGCTGCACAGCCACCAGGGCGAGATCACCGACCTCCTTGAGGAGGCTTCCCGGCAGTTGTCTCGGTTTTCAGGTAACGTAGGCATTGTTTTGGCGCCGGAACTGAAACGGATCGTGGTGGAAAAGCTGGAGTTCGTCCGTGTTGCCGCCGGCCGCGTCGTGGCGATCCTGATCGGCCGATCCGGTGTGGTCCACAACAGGCTGCTGGAACTGGAAGGCGGTTGGTCCCAGGCCGACCTGAACCAGATGGGCGGGTACCTGTCGGAACAGTTCAGCGGCATGACCCTGCCGGAGATGCACCAGGAGGTGCAACGCCGCCTCCGGGAAGACCGAAGCAGTCTGGACCGACTGAAACGCAAGAGCATGCAGCTGGGGGAAAAGGCTGTGGAGAGAGGCGATGCGGCTGGGGCGATCTTCGTGGACGGCACTTCGAACCTCTTGGACTCACCCGAGTTTGCCGATATCCGAAAGATGAAGTCGCTTTTCAAGGCGCTGGACGAAAAGAAGCGCCTTGTAGATCTGCTGGGAAACGTGCTGGACGGCGACGGGGTTCAGGTAACCATAGGCCGGGAGAACAACCTGGTGGACCTCAGGGACTGCGCCCTGGTGGCCTCTTCATACCAGTCCGGTGACCGGGCTGTCGGCACCGTGGGAATCGTCGGCCCGACCCGCATGGAGTATGTCCAGGTCATTGCGCTCGTAGACCATTTAGCCAGGGTTTTGACCCGGTTTCTGTCCGGAGATGAACCGGAGGCAGTCAATACATGAAAGACGAGGAACTGGACAACGACATCGAAATCCTTGAGATCGTCGGCCTGGACGAGGATGGAGAGGAGATCGTTTTCGAGGAGGAGTCGGAATCCGCGCCGAAGCCGGCCCAGGGTACCGCTGCGACCGAGCCCGATCCCGAGTCCGAGTCCGAGGACCGGGAGCGCCTGCTCAGGCTTCACGCCGATTTCGAAAACCTCAAGAAGCGCTCGGAGCGAGAGGTGGCCGAGCAGCGGCGCTTTGCCTCGTCGGTTGTCGTGGAACGGCTCCTGCCGATTATCGACAATTTCGAACGAGCCATGTCCATGGAGGCATCCAGTAACGGCGACCATTCTTTCCGCAAAGGGGTGGAATTGATCTATCGCCAGTTACTGGAGGAACTGAAGAAGGAGGGGCTGACGCCTCTGGATGCGGTCGGCTGCACATTCGACCCGAACGTTCATGAGGCCGTTGAAACATGCAGCACGATTGATCATCCGCCGCATACTGTTATCGAAGAATTCTTGAAAGGCTACCGCTTCCAGGATCGACTGCTCAGACCTTCCCTGGTGAAGGTCAGTGTGGCTCCCGAAGAGGACAGCGGGTCTAAACCGCAAACGGAGTAAGTCATGGGCAAGGTGATCGGGATAGATCTGGGGACTACAAATTGCTGCGTGGCGGTTATGGAAGGGGCCAAGCCCAAGGTAGTAACCGGCAAGGAGGGCGGCCGGACAACACCCTCCATCGTTGCGTTCACCGGACGGGGTGAGAGGCTCGTCGGCCAATTGGCCAAGCGCCAGGCACTGACCAATCCGCAGAACACAATTTATGCCGTGAAGCGGCTGATCGGGCGCAAGCACGACTCCGGGGAAGTAGCCAAGGCGAAGCAACTGGTACCCTACGAGATTGTGCCGTCTCCCAACGGCGACGCCTGGATCAAGGTCAGGGACCGGGACTATTCTCCGCCGGAAATATCGGCTTTCGTGCTCTCACGGTTGAAAGAGATGGCCGAAGACTATCTGGGGGCCGAGGTGACCGAGGCGGTTCTCACCGTGCCGGCCTATTTCGACGATTCCCAGCGCCAGGCCACCAAGGACGCCGGCCGGATCGCCGGACTCAACATTCTCAGGATCGTCAATGAGCCCACCGCCGCTGCTCTGGCCCATGGCATGGACGAGGGCACCGCCGACCGCACCATCGCAATCTACGACCTGGGCGGGGGTACCTTTGACATCTCTATTCTGCAACTCCGGGACGGCGTTTTCGAGGTCAAGGCGACCTCCGGCGATACGTTTCTCGGCGGCGAAGATTTCGATCAGCGTGTGGTGGACTGGCTCCTCGGCCAGTTCGAGAGCGAAACCGGCATCGATCTGCGCTCCGACCGGCTGGCCCTGCAGCGGCTTAAGGAAGCGGCGGAGAAGGCGAAGTGCGAACTGTCTACCGAACTGTCGGCGGAGATCAACCTGCCGTTCATCAGCGCCGACGATAGCGGTGCACGGCATTTACACACCTCCCTCGACCGGGAGACGTTCGAGCAGCTGGTGGAGGATCTTGTGGAGCGGACCCGCAATCCGTGCGAGGAAGCTCTTAAAATGGCCGGCCTGACCCCGGACAAGGTCAACGAGGTGCTTCTGGTCGGCGGCCAGACCCGAACCCCGCGCGTGACCGCGGTGGTCCGTGAGATCTTCAACCAGGAGCCGGACAACCGGATCAATCCGGACGAGGTCGTTGGCGTCGGCGCTGCCATTCAGGCCGGTATCATCACGGGTGACGTCAAGGACCTTGTGCTCCTGGATGTCACCCCGCTCTCTCTGGGGATCGAGACCCGGGGAGGGATGTTCACCAAGATCATCGAACGCAACGCCACCATTCCGACACGGAAATCACGAACCTTCACCACTGTCACCGACAACCAGACCAAGGTCAAGGTGCACGTCCTGCAGGGCGAGCGGGAAATCGCCGCTCACAACAAGGCGCTGGGTGAGTTCGAGCTGGTGGGCATCCCGCCGGCCCCCAAGGGTGTTCCGCAGGTGGAGGTCACGTTCGACATCGACTCCAACGGAATCGTGAATGTCCACGCCCGTGACCTGGCCACCAACCGGGAACAGAAAATCATCGTTACCCCCTCGGGCGGGTTGAACGAAGACGAAATCATGACGATTATCGAGGACGCCAAGGACCATGCCGACGAGGACCGACGCAAGGCGGAGTACATCCGGACCCGGTCGCGACTGGAGGGTATGGTGGACAGTAACCAGAAAACCTTCAACGAATTCGGAGCGATGCTTTCGCCCGAAAACCAGGAGGTGGTCCGGACGATCCTCGCTAATTCAAAGAAAGCCGTCGAAAGCGAAAGCAACGACCGTTGTTACGAGGCATTGGAGAAATTGGCGGAGGTCGGTGTTATCCTCTCGGAGGTCATTCTCTACGACCCCGGCGCCATCAGCGCCGATCCCGAGGAGCCGGCCGGTGATGATGCCGGGAGTGTTGAGGAGGCCTGAGCCCCTTGTCCGACAACGAGTACTACGACATTTTGGGGGTGGACCGGTCTGCCGACCGGCCGGAAATCAAGAAAGCCTACCGGCGGGCCGCTCTCAAGTACCATCCTGACAAGAACCCCGGCGACTCCGAGGCGGAGAAGAACTTCAAACTGGCTGCCGAGGCTTACGCTGTACTATCGGACGACGAGAAACGTCAGATCTACGACCAATACGGCAAACAGGGCCTGTCCGGCCAGGCGTTCGGCGGTTTTGACCAGGACATCTTCGGAGACTTCGGAGACATCCTGGGACAGCTCTTCGGTATGGGCAACATCTTCGGCGGGGGGCGGAGTCAGAGCCGCGGCCGTTCGGGGAGAAACCTCCGCTTCGATCTGCAGTTGGAGTTCGAGGAAGCTGCCCTGGGGGTTACCAAAACGGTAAGGGTGCCGCGGGCCGAGATCTGCGACACGTGCGATGGACGAGGCAGCGAAACGCCGGAGGGCATCCGGACCTGCGGGTCGTGCGGCGGACGGGGCCAGGTCGCCATCCAGTCCGGATTTTTCAGCGTGGCCCAGACCTGCGGGAATTGCGGGGGCGCAGGTCGCGAGGTCGTGGACCCCTGCGGCAGTTGTGGCGGCAGCGGGCGGGTCCGGCGTGAGAAGGAAATCGAGCTGAAGATTCCGGCAGGCGTCGATGACGGTACCCGTCTCCAGGTTACGGGAGAGGGTGAGCCGGGGTCCCACGGCGGGCCCCACGGCAGCCTGTTCGTCGTAATCCATGTCAAGGAGCATCCCGGTTTCATCCGTGACGGCATGGATATACGGTGTGAGGCGAGGATATCGTTTCCCCGGGCAGCACTGGGAACGAAGATAACCGTACCGACCCTGGATGAAGACGTTGACCTCGATATACCGGCCGGCACACAGAGCGGAACGGTGTTCCGCATCCGCGGCAAAGGGGTAAGAAACCTCCATGGCGCAGGCAGGGGGGACCAGCATGTCGTGGTCATCGTGGTCACGCCTACCTCCCTGGATTCGGAACGGCGCGAACTGCTGGAACGACTGATCGAACTGTCCGGTGAAGAGGAAGAGAAAGATCACGGCCTGTTCGACCGGGTCAGGAATATCTTCCATTGATATGACCGTACCGCCGCAGGAATGGCGAGCGGTCACGCTGAGCGTTCCGTCCGGCTGCGAGGACGACCTGGTCGGCATGATCTCGAACCTGGTTCTGGGGATCAGGGTCGCGCCGGGCGGGTCCGGCGTGAGCACCTTTGATCTGTATGTGGAATCGGACGCCGACCTGGCGGCCTTGCAGACTGCTCTGACAGCCGCCCTGAACCGCCTGGGGATTGAATCGGTCGAGGAGCGCCAAACCGTCAGATCGGTCCCGGACGGCCGCTGGGTGGAGACCTATCAGGAATCGCTGCGCCCGTTCACGGCAGGGGAACGGTTTGTGATCCATCCCGGCGATGAACCGCCGGATCCCGGCGCAACCCGGATTCCTATTGTGCTTGTTCCGGGTCGTGCCTTCGGGACCGGGGAGCACGCCACCACACGACTGTGCCTGTCCGCTCTTGAAACCGCCGTGGTGTGCGGCAGCCGGTGGCTGGATGTCGGGTGCGGCAGCGGGATCCTGAGTGTGGCGGCGGCCAAGCTCGGTGCGACGGCCGTCTCCGCGCTGGACAACGACCGGGACTCGGTCGGGGTCTGCAGGGAAGTGCTCGCCGCCAACGGTGTTTCCGGGACGGTTCAGGTGTTGGAAGGTT
>CALZKF010000097.1 GCA_945787955.1 uncultured Acidobacteriota bacterium
GAGGCGGCCAACCGGCTGGACTTCCACCAGGTCTCCACCCTGGTGGCCCAGTTCATCGAATTCGGTGGCCAGGTCCTCATGGGCGTGCTCATCATCGCCGTTGGCCTCTGGCTTGCGGGACTGGCCCATGGGGCGATCAGCCGGTTGGGAGGGGCCAACTCCGGGGCATTCGCCGGCCTGGCACGGATCGCAATCCTGGGCGTGGTGTTCGCCATGGGTCTTAGGGCCATGGGGATCGCCGACGAGATCGTGCAGCTGGCTTTCGGCCTGGCACTCGGTTCGGTAGCGGTGGCGGTCGCCCTGTCATTCGGCCTGGGTGGTCGGGAGGCGGCTGGGAAACAAATGGAACACTGGCTCGGCAAGCTGCGCGGTGAACGGTAGCAGTTGCACTATAATGTTTAATCCTAAGGAGGAATGGACACATGGATCTGTTGAAGATGATTCTGGGAGCGAACGACGGCGGGAACGTCCGGCAGCTGGCCGGTAAGTTCGGCCTCGAAGAAAATCAGGCCAAATCGGCGGTAGAAAGTCTGCTGCCCAGCCTGGCTCAGGGCCTCAAGAACAATATCGGTAAAACCGGGGGCATGGAATCCCTGCTGGGCGCCCTTCAGGGCGGGAACCACCAGCGCTACCTGGACGACCCGGCCGAGCTGACCCGGGAGGAAGCAACCAGCGAGGGCAACGGCATCCTGGGCCACCTGTTCGGCAGCAAGGAAGTCAGCCGCAACGTCGCCGCCCGTGCCTCGGCCCAGACCGGTGTCGACAACGGCATTCTCAAGAAAATGCTGCCCCTCGTGGCCACCATGGCCATGGGCAGCATGAGCAAGCAGACCCAAGGCGGTAAATCCAAGGACGTGGGGCTTCTTGGATCCCTGCTGGATTCGGATGGTGACGGTTCGGTAGCCGATGATCTCTTGAACATCGCCAAGAAATTTTTCTAAGATCTAAGAAAGGACCCGACTGATGAGTGTAGCCAAAGTAACCGAAGTGATTTCATCTTCCAAAAAGAGCTTTGACGAGGCCGTGACCAAGGGCATCGAACGGGCGGACAAGACCTTGAAAAACATCAAGGGCGCCTGGATCGAGAATCAGACCGTGAAGGTCAAGGACGGCAAGATCGTCGAATACCGCGTCAACATGCGGGTCACGTTCGTCCTGGAAGACTGATACCTGTCGGGGGAGCTCCCACCCCAGGGCTCCCCCTAACGGTTCACACCTCGTACAGCGGCTCGGCGATCCCGTCCGGGCCGACCCTCCAGGGCATCCACACCAGGCCGACCGATTCCACCATGGTGTCGCTCTTGCGCAGGCGGACATCGATCTGCTCCAGTGACAGGGTCGAGGCGTCCAGGCCGGTCGCTACCTCCAGGGTCTCCGACTCGAACTCCTTTTCCAGATCCTCCAGCATCTTCTGCTGGGCGGCCAGGTCCTCACGTGCTCTGGCTATATCCTGCTTTTCCCGGGACGCCCGGCCGACACCGCGCATCGCTGTGGAGGCACGGCCGACGTTGCCGACGCTGGCCACCTTCCTGCCGAACAGCGCGCCCAGCAGGGTCGCTCCGACGGAAATGGCGGTCTGCATCTTCTGCTGGCCGTACTGGGCCGCTTCTTTCCCGATGCGCTGCTCGGTCTTGCGGATACGGTCCTGCAGTCGGGCCAGCTTCGGTGTGTACTTCTTACGGAGCTTCTCCACCTGAAGATCCCGCTGTTCCCGAGCGACCTGCTGCAGCCGGGCCCTGAAATCACCTTCGGTTTCGCCGGCCTCCGAGATCAGCTTCAACCCCGGACATTTCCACAACGCCAGCACCTTCTCCTTGTAAAGGTAACCTCCCAGCCCCCGCTTCCAAACCGTGTAACTCTTGGCGGCAGAGGCTGAAGCCGGCAGTTGTCCGAATGCGGCGCCGGCCTCGCCCTCGCCGTCCATTGCGGGCGGTTTGCCGACCCGGACGGCGGCACCTTTCCAGACGTTGGCGCCGGTACGGGAGGTCAGATCAACGGTGGCGTAGAGTTCCTCCCAGTGATCGACCTTGGAGCGGGCGTTGGCGAAATGGACACTGGCGACCCCGAACAACGCCGGCCGGTACAGCACAGTCTCTCCCGGACCGAGAGCCCCGGACCTGGGGGTGAACAGTTCCGGCGTGCCTGCCGGGACCATCGGCCGTTCTGATGCCGCCCGGATCGGTTTGGCCGCTTTGGTCGATTTGGCTGCTTTGCGTTTCGGCGGCGAGGCCTGCTCCGGCTTTTTCCCACCTGCTGTCAGCAGCCGGATCTGGTTGCGGGTGAGCGGTCCCCGCAGGTACGACAGTACCCACCGGGTGTGGAACAGGGCCGGTTTGTCCTCGTGGACGTTGTTCATGAGGAAAACGCGGCTCTTGAGCCCGGCCAGGGTCTTTTCCGTCTCCTGGCGGTCGAATGCGGCGCCTGCGCTGGTGGAAGCTCCTTCCAGTCCCTCCAGCACCCGGGCCTTGTCCCGCTCGGTCTGCAGACGTCCTAAAAACCATGTTCCCGTATTCGAGAGCCCCTTGTAGTCCAGGTCCGCCGGGTTCTGGGTGGACAACATCACGCCGAGGCCGTATGCCCTGGCCTGCTTCAGCAGTGTCAGCATCGGCGCCTTGGATGGCGGTGTGGCCACCGGAGGGAAATAACCGAACACCTCGTCCATGTAGAGCAGCGCCCTCAGGCTGGATGTGCCGGACTGGCTTCGCATCCAGGACACAACTTCGTTCAGCAACACCGTAACGAAAAACATCCGTTCGGCGTCGTTGAGGTGAGAGATGGACAGAATCGATATTTTCGGCTTCCCTTCCGAGGTCCAGAGCAGGCGCTGCACATCCAAAGGGTCGCCTTCCATCCAGCTGGCGAAACCGGGCGAGGCCAGCAGGTTGTTCAACCGCATGGCCAGCCCGCCGCGCTCCTTGGACGGGAAGAACGATTCCAGGTCCAGAACGCCGATGCGGTCGATTTCAGGAGCCTGGACCTTGCGGATCAGATCGGCCACATCCAGATCCCGACCCTCGGTCCAGGCGCGCTGGAGGATGGTGGAAAGCAGGATATGTTCCCGGCTCTGCAGCGGATCGGCGTCGATTCCCAAAAGGGCGAGCAGTCCTGACACCGCGGTTGTGACCTGCTGGCGGAAGGCGTCGCTGTCGTCCAGTACCGCCTGTGCCGGTGCGGTGAACGACCGCAACACCCGCAGGGGTAGACCGGCGTTGCTTCCAGGAGTATAGATCGCCAGATCCACGGCGTTCCTGAACTTGGCGATCCGGGAGCCGTCCTGCCCCCATTCCCCCAGTCCTTTCTTCCAGAGAGCGGCGCGATCGGCGGCGTACTGATCCGGGGTCTGGCCCTTGCGGGCCGCCTCGGACTCGTCGATCCAGGGCCGGAAATCAGCCGGCCGGAGTTCAGGGAAGGTCAGGGCCAGGTTGCCCAAATCGCCCTTGGGGTCGATGGCGATGGCGGGGATACCGTCAATCGCCGCCTCTTCCAGCAGTGAGAGGCAGAGGCCGGTTTTGCCGCTGCCGGTCATCCCGACGCAGACCGCGTGGGTGGTCAGGTCCTTGGCGTCGTAAAGAACGATTTCGTCGGTAATCGCCTGTTTTGCGGCATCGAACCGCCGGCCGAGGTAAAAAGCGCCCAGTTTTTCGAAAGAATTCATGGACCACCTTTCATATGGCGTCAGCCCATAACTGATTTAATAATCCTCTGGAATCTGCTATTGTAGCAAAGACATCCAGATTCCAGGACCAGCGCAATATCTCGATGTGACTTTTCCACTACGTCCTGGTCAATTATTTCGTAGGAGGCGATGCGACCGCAATCAACCGCGGAACCGCTTGCTCTTCGCCATCGAAAAAGAAATTCAGAAGGAGTTAGAGTTTATGAAGAACAAGATGATTGTTTTGCTTGTGGTCGTGGCCATCGCAGGGACCGGGTTCCTCGGCTGCGCCACCAAGACAGCCACCACTTCGGTCCCCGACGTGGATCAGGAAGTCAAGAAACAGGCCGACGAGATCGCCAGGCTGCAGAGTTCCGTCGGCACCCTGGAGAAGGAACTGAAAGCCAAGGAGGCGATGGCCCGCGAACAGGCTGCCGCCGCTGACATCGCAAAAAAAGCGGCTGCTGAAGCCGAAGCACGCGCCCTGGCGGCCGGCAAGGCCACTACTGCTGCAGATACTTCCACCGCCGCCCGGCTGAGCGGTGGCGGCGAGCTGTTCCCACCGGCAGCCAAAGCAGGCGAGTGCTTTGCCCGCGTGTTCGTTCCCCCGGTCTACGAGACGGCGACCGAGCGGGTGCTGAAGCGTCAGGCGTCGGAACGGATAGAGCTGATCCCTGCCGTGTACGGCACCGCCGACGAACGGATCCTGGTCAAGGAAGCCTCCACCCGCCTGGAAGTTATTCCGGCAACCTACGAAATGGTTGATGAGCGGGTGCTGGTAAAGCAGGCTTCCACCAGCCTCGTAGAAGTCCCGGCCGTGTACGATTGGGTCGAGGAGAAGATCCTTGTCGAACCGGCCCACACGATCTGGAAAAAAGGTCGCGGCCCGGTCGAAAAAGTGGACAACGCCACCGGCGAAATCATGTGCCTGGTGGACGTCCCGGCGAAGTACAACACCGTGCGGACCAAGGTCCTGAAGACCCCCGCCACCACTCGCACCACCGAGATCCCCGCCGAGTACAAGACGGTCAAGCGCAAAGCGCTGGCGAAACCGGCCACAACTCGGACCATCGAGATCCCCGCCGAATACAATACGGTGAAGGTCCGGACCCTGGTCACGCCGCCCAAGGAGCGTCGGATCTCCATCCCTGAAGAGTACGCCACCGTCACGAAGAAGGTAATGGTGTCGGACGGTAAAATGGCTTGGCGTCCGGTCCTGTGTGAGACCAACATGAACGCCGGCACCATCATGGACATCCAGCGCGCACTCAAGGCGAAAGGGTTCGATCCGGGCCCGATCGACGGCGTCTACGGCGGCAGGACCCAGGGTGCGGTACGGCAGTTCCAGCAGGCCAACAAATTGGTCACCGGGGCGCTGACCATGAAGACGATCAAGGCCCTCGGCGTCAACATCTAGTTCCCGCCAACCAGGCCTGAAAACAAGAACGCCCTGCCGGCAACCCGGCAGGGCGTTTTTATTGGTGACGGAGCGGAAATCAGTGGCTGATGGTCGGCTTCAGGCTCTTGGCCTGAACAATCCACTTCTCGATGACCGACTCGGCGGGTGTGGCGTTGGCCAGGTTCTTCGCCTTGTTGATTTCTACCATCTTGGTGGCCAGGTTGGCGGCTTTGCGGTGCTGCAGTTCCTTGACCGTGTCCACTCCGGAAGCTTCCAGCAGCTCGGCGTACTGGGGCCCGATGCCGGAGACTCGCATCATGTCGGCCATGTTGGCCCAGTTCAGCAGGTGCCTTTCGCTGAGACCTGTCTTCTCGGCCACGGCCTTGCGGCCCTTGGGTTCACCGCACTGCTGCAGCAGGTGGTCGGTGTTGCGGATCTTTGCCGCGGCAAGTTTTTCCCTGTACGCGGGGCCGATACCTTCGATTTCATCGATCTTGTAAGCCATGTGTTGTTCTCCTTCTTCCGGGTGGGATAATTTAAACAATTCAGTGCTGATCACCAGAGACTGTCGAAACCTGTGCCTACAGGCTGAATTATACCTCCGGTGACACTTTCATGGACCTTGGAATAATTGGAAAGTCAAAATAACAGGCAACTGCCTAAGCGGTCACCGCACCGCCACACGATGACCCGTTGCCGGCAGTGCAGCCGAAGCAGTGCCGACCGGTCCGGACTGTCCGGCTCAGGTCGCCGGAGGCCAGCAGGGCCGTCAGGTTGTCCGGCGCCCCTGAATTGACCGGCAAATCCAGCATCTGGTTGAAATCGCAATCGTACAGCGCACCGTTCCATCCGACGCTGAGGTAGGTACGGCACATGACGCCGGGAACCGCTGCGGGATTGAACGACCTCACCAGCAGCCGCATATACGCTTCCAGGTCTCCGCTGCGCTCCAGATACTCCAGGTACCGGCTGATCGGCATGTTGGTGATGGTGTACAGATCATCGAACACCACCCCGTACCGGCTCAAGAGCTCCTGCTTGTAATTCAGTTTCAGGGCGGCATGGTCCCCTGGGAGGAAGGCACCGACCGGGTTGTAGACCAGGTTCAGTTTGAGCCGGCCGCCGGTGCCGTATCCGGCGGCGTTCAGCTTCCGCAGCGCCTCGATGCTCTTGCGAAAAACGCCGTCGCCTCGTTGGGCGTCGGTCCGGGCCGCGCTGTAGCAGGGTAGAGAAGCAACCACCTCCACCTCGTGTTCGGCCAGGAAATCGACAAGATCGGACTGGTTTCGGATCAGCAGTACGGTCAGGTTACAGCGATCCAGCACCTTGCGACCCAAGGCCCGTGCTTCCCGAACCAGGCGGCGGAACTGGGGGTTGAGCTCAGGGGCGCCCCCGGTCAGGTCCAGCACAGGTATCGGGTGTCGCCTGAGCAGTTCGATGACCTGTCCCGCAGTCTCGGCGGTCATCATTTCGGTGCGGTCAGGGCCGGCGTCTACATGGCAATGATCGCAGGTCTGGTTGCAGAGTTTGCCGACGTTGACCTGCAGAACCTCGATTTCTTCTGCGACCAGCGGGCCGGCCCCGATTCCGGCCATTACAGCCTCGAAGGTCGGCACACCGGTCCGGTTCAACCGTTCCAGGTCGCTGAACCGGTGCTCAACCGGGATTTTTACCGGACGCTCCATAACCCCACCCTTCCTATCCGACCGCATAATATCAGCGCCTTCCAGAACCGCCTCCAAAGTGCCGGTATTCCCCCCTACCCCATATGAGGCAAAAACCGGGACGGTCCCCCTTTTCGGAAGCCGTTGCGAGGGAAACGGCGGCGCGCTACAGTTTCGGCCTCGCCGGCTTTACACCGGGTTTCCACAAGGAGCGCAGCATGGCCGTGATCGAAAGCACCCCTGCTTTTGTAGAAAATGTTTACAAGAAGATGGAAAAGATCCTTGAGGTTATCCGGGGCCGGCTGGGACGGCCCCTCACCCTGGCAGAAAAGGTGCTTCTCGGCCATCTTCACGACCCGGCGAAGGCCGATTTACGGCCGGGTGATAGCTACCTGCAGCTGAACCCGGACCGGATCGCCCTGCAGGACGCCACGGCCCAGATGGCCCTGCTGCAATTCGCCCAGGCCGGTATCCCGAGAGTTGCGGTGCCGTCCACCGTGCACTGCGACCACCTGATCCTGGCCTACCAGGGCGCCGGACCGGACATGAACGCGGCCATGGACCAGAACCGGGAGGTATTCGACTTCCTGCAGACTTCCTCCGCGAAATACGGTCTCGGTTTCTGGAAGCCGGGAGCAGGCATCATCCACCAGGTCGTCCTGGAAAATTACGCGTTCCCCGGCGGCATGATGCTGGGAACCGATTCACACACACCGAACGCCGGCGGCCTGGGCATGTTCGCGTCCGGCGTCGGTGGCGCCGACGCCGTCGACGTCATGGCCGGTTTCCCATGGGAGGTCAAGTACCCGAACATAATCGGCGTCCGCCTCAAGGGCGCATTGTCCGGCTGGTCGGCGCCCAAGGACGTTATCCTGAAGCTGCTGGGTATCCTGACGGTGAAAGGCGGCACCAACGCGGTTATCGAGTATTTCGGTCCAGGCGTCTCCAGCATTTCCTGCACCGGAAAGGCGACTATCGCGAACATGGGAGCCGAACTGGGCGCGACGACCTCCATGTTCCCGGCCGACGATTCCATGGACCGCTACCTGCGCGGCACCGAACGGTCGGAACTGGCCGACCTGGCCGGTCGCTACCGTCACCTGGTCACCTCCGATCCCGAGGTGGAGTCCGATCCGGGCCGGTTCTACTCCCGGGTGATCGACATCGATCTGTCCACGCTGGAACCGCACCTGGTCGGGCCACACACACCGGACCTGGCCCGGCCGGTTTCCGAAATGGCGGCGGCTGTGGCTGCCGAGAACTATCCCGATGAACTCACCGCCACACTGATCGGATCCTGCACCAACTCGTCGTATGAAGACCTGTCCCGAGTCACCGACATCATGAAGCAGGCCCATGCCGCAGGTTTCAGCGCCGTGATCCCCCTCCTGATCTCACCCGGGTCGGAACAGATCCACGCCACCATCCGGCGCGATGGCCAGATGGAGGCGATGACCGCTGTCGGCGCCACCGTTCTCGCCAACGCCTGCGGACCCTGCATCGGCCAGTGGCGCCGGGACGGCATGGAACAGGGTAAGGCCAACAGTATCGTTTCATCATTCAACCGCAACTTCCCCAAGCGCAACGACGGCAACCCGGGCACCCTGTCGTTCATCGGCAGTCCGGAAATAGTGGCCGCTTACGCACTGTCGGGCAAGCTGTCGTTCAACCCGATGACCGACGACCTGACGGCGGAGGACGGTTCCCGGCTACGGCTGCAGCCACCGTCGCCGGCGCCGGACCTGCCGGCGAACGGTTTCATCCGGGACGAAAACGGCTACATGGCGCCGCCGGAAAATTGCGGCAGCCTGGAAGTGATCATCGACCCGGCCAGCAAGCGCCTTCAGAAGCTGGAGCCTTTCGAGCCCTGGAACGGACAGGACTACATCGAACTTCCCCTGCTGATCAAGGCCAAGGGGAAGTGCACCACCGACCATATCTCCCCCGCCGGCCCCTGGCTGCGGTTCCGCGGGCACCTGGACAACATCTCCGACAACATGCTGATCGGCGCCGTAAACGCTTTTACCGGTGAGACCGGCCGTACGCGTAATCTGGACAGCGGCGAGACCGGTCTGGAGCCACAGCAGGTCGCCCGGCAATACAAGGGGGCGGGCAAACGCTGGGTCGTGGTCGGGGACGAGAACTACGGCGAAGGATCCAGCAGGGAGCACGCCGCCATGTCACCGCGCCTCCTGGGCGCCGCTGCGGTGATCGTACGCTCGTTTGCGAGAATCCATGAATCCAACTTGAAGAAGCAGGGCGTGCTGCCGCTGACATTCGCCGTTCCGGCGGACTACGACCGGGTCCTTGAGACCGATCGTGTCAGCATCACCGGACTGGCCGGGCTGGCGCCTGGAGGCGATGTCGCGGCGATGCTGCACCATAAAGACGGGAGCATGGACGAAATCACTCTCAAACACACTTTGAACGCCGACCAGATCGAATGGTTCCAGGCCGGTTCGGCACTGAATGTCTTGAAACGTGCCTGACATGAGCGCTCGCATGCGTATCCTGATCTCCGACCTGCTGGATCCTGACACCGTTGAACTGTTCCGTCGCGCCGGGGACGTGGAGGTGGTTATAAGGACCGGCATCGCCCCGGCGGACCTCCCGGACGTCATCCGGGGGTTCCACGGGCTGGTAGTCCGTTCCGGCACCCGCGTCACCGCCGATGCACTGGCCGACCCGGGCCTTCTGAAGGTCATCGGTCGTGCCGGGAGCGGAGTGGACAATATCGACCTGGATGCCGCTGCGGCGGCCGGCGTAGTGGTAATGAACACCCCCGGTGGCAATTCGGTGGCGGCGGCGGAGTTCACCCTGGCCCTGTTGACAAGCCTGGCCCGGCAACTCCCCCAGGCCGCTTCGGACCTCAAGGCGGGGAACTGGAACCGCAAGCGCTATCTCGGCACCGAGGTCACCGGAAAAAGCCTCGGGATCATCGGTCTGGGGCGTATCGGTCGCGAGGTCGCACTCCGCGCCCAGGGTCTGCGCATGGATGTGCTGGGCTGCGACCCATACGTTAACGATGCGGAGGCGACCGGCCTGGGGATCCACCCGCGCTCCCTCCCGGAGTTGCTGGCGGGATCCGACTTCGTCACCCTGCACGTCCCGCTCAGCCCCGGCACGCGGCACCTGATCGATGCCGCGGCGATCGCCGCCATGAAACCCGGCGCCCGGCTGATCAACTGCGCCCGAGGCGGCCTGGTGGATGAAACCGCCCTGGCCCAGGCGCTGGAATCCGGGCACCTGGCCGGCGCCGCCCTGGACGTATTTGAAACCGAACCGCCTGACACCGCTGGTCTCGTGGGGATGCCCGGAGTCATCGCTACACCCCACCTGGGAGCTTCGACCCGGGAGGCGCAGGTCCGGGTGGCGGCCGAGATCTGCGAGAAGGTTAAGAATTATCTCCTGGAAGGGAGGGTCCAGGACGCGGTGAACCCGGTCTTGAAGAGCTGAACACCGATTTCCGGTCCTTCCGCTCCGGCTCCGTGGCCAGGCGGCAGAAATCCAGTGACGAGACGATCCCAACCATCCGGTCCGCCCGAACCACCGGCATGTGGTGGATCCGAAAGCGCCACATCATCTCCGCAAGTTCCTGCACGGTGGCGGATTCGGTGACCGACATGGCAGGCGAGGTCATGATGTCGCGCACCTGCGCCGT
>CALZKF010000098.1 GCA_945787955.1 uncultured Acidobacteriota bacterium
GACGGCATCGGTGCCGGCGATCGCATATTCGGACCGGCCGGTCCAGTCGGTTATAAACGCCTCCGGGGTGCCCAGGCTCTGATACTGCATGCGGTACTCCGGCTTGCCGGATTCAGTCTCCCGGAGCCACAGCAGGATGCGCTGGTCCCTGGACTTGTAGATCCAGGTCCCGTACCAGTTGCCGCTGTCGGTGCGAGGGGCCGTCTTCAACGTGGTGGGGCCGGGACGCCGCGTCCCGGCGCCGTGAACCACGGACAGCATCAGGACGGCGGCCGCCAACAGACTGACCAGGGTGCGGAGTGGTTGGTTGCCGGTCATAGGTTCCTTTCCAACAGCATTGAAAGATTAATATACATTGGGGTTCGGCACACGGCTAGCGCACAGGAGGCCGGTCCAGGATGCGCTGCAGCCCTGACCGGCAGCTGCCCTCTTCCGGCCCGGAGAGCTCAAGGATCCGGCGGCTCAGCAGCCGGTGGATCTCCCGGGCCTCGGGTGAAATCTGTTCCAGCCGCTCCAGGTGGGCTGAGACCGTTTCCGAATCCCCCCGGGCCACCGGGCCGGTCAGCGCCCCCTGAACCCCCCCGTCCCGGAGATTCTTTATCGCGCCTTCCGCCAGGACCGCAAGCGCATCCAGGGCCTGGCCCCGTCCGATCCCGGATGCGGCCAGGAGGTCCACTCCAAGGGAGATCAGGGCGACCAGGTCATTGGAGGCCAGGGCGGCGCCGGCGTGGTATGCGGCCAAAGCCTGACTGTCGGGCCTGCGTCGGAATTTCAACACCTTCAACCCCAGGTCGGCAGCCAGGGTCTCGGCGACCCGACGGGCCCGGGCCCGGCCTTCGACCCGGGCGTAACTCCCTCTCAATACCTGGTGCCCGGCGACACCCATGACCTGCAACGGGTGCAGCACCCCGGTGGCGATGCCGGCTGACTGGAGAGGCTCCAGCGCTTCCGGCCCCAGGCCTCCGGCGTGGTGCAGCGCCACCGCCCCGGGGCTGTGGACAATGTCAGCCAATTCCCTGGCGGTCGGCCGGATCTCCCGGTCCGGCACCGCCAGCAGGAACAGATCCGGGTTCCCGGCCACGCTGGTGGCGGTGACGCCCTGGAGCCATGGGAACCGCAGCCGGAATCGACGGGCCGATGCCTCGGTCCGGGCCACCACCGCAACGACCTGGACGCCCGCCTCGTTCAGCGCAGGGGCCAGGGCCGAGGCCAACCGCCCGGTTCCGATCAGGGCTACGGTGCAACTCACGATCGAACCACCTTGAGGAGGTCCGCCAGTTCCGCAGGCAGTTCCGCCTGGAAAGAGATCCGCTCGCCGCTGACCGGGTGGTTGAAGGCCAGCACCGAGGCGTGCAGGGCATGGCGGTCGAACTGTTTCAGGGCGTTGCGGCGAACCGGGTCCTGCAAACCTTTCCACTGGACGCCGCCGTAAACCGTATCGCCTACCACCGGGTGGTTCAGCGCTTGCATATGGACACGGACCTGATGGGTGCGGCCGGTCAGCAGCCTGATCTCCAGCCAGGAAAATCCCGGGTAAGTCGCCACCGTGCGATAGCGTGTGATCGCCGGGCGACTCCGGATGCCGCCTACCGCCATTCTGGTCGGGTTCTGACGGCAACGGCCGATGGGAGTGCGGATTTCGTCCTCCGCCGGATCCGGCGAGCCCCACACCAGGGCGTGGTAGGTCTTGTCGATCTCCCGGTCGGCGAACATGGCGGCCAGGCGGTGGTGGGCGGCGTCGCTCTTGGCCACCACCATCACCCCGGAAGTGTCCCGGTCCAGGCGGTGGACGATCCCCGGCCGACCCCGTTCCCCCACGCCTGAAAGCCGGGTGCCCCGGCCCAGGAGGGCGTTCACCAGGGTTCCCCCGGGGTAGGCCTGGGCCGGGTGGACCACCATCCCGGCCGGCTTGTCGACCACGATGAGGTGGTCGTCCTCGTACAGCACCGCCACCGGAATCGTTTCGGCCAGCGGAGTGTTGTCGGTGGCCGGTGGGACGAGAACCAGGATCTCCATCCCTGCTGCCATGAGCATGCCGGCCTTCCCCGGCTTGCGGCCGTTCACGAACACCCGCTCGCCATCGATCCACTTTCTCAGGACCGACCGGGTGGTGTCGGGGAAATGACTTACCAGGAAGCGGTCCAGACGGACCCCCTCATCCCCGGGTCCGGTAACCAGTCTGACTTCACCCTCATCCATGGTTTGACTCCAGGACCCGCTGCCTGCGGCCTCGCAGAAGCATGGCCGCCGCCGCCAGGCCGCCCAGGAGAGCCAGGATCTGGGATGTGGACAGGGCTCCGCCGAACCATAGCCCCCGTACCGTGTCGCCGCGCAGAAATTCTATGAGGAATCGCAGGCAGGCGTAGGCCAGGACATAGGTCCACAGGACGGTGCCGGGAGGGGATACGCGCTTGCGCCACAGCCAGGACAAAACCACCGCCAGCAGCAGGTCCGCCGACATTTCCGTGAGCTGGGTCGGAAACAGCTGGACGTTCAGCGGCACTCCTGTCTGGGCCGCCGCCACCGGATCGGTGAAGGTGACCGCCGGCGGACCGTCGGTCGGGGCGCCGTAACAGCAGCCTGCGCTGAAGCAGCCGAGGCGGCCGATAGCCTGGCCCAACGCCAGGGGAGCCACGGCGGCGTCCGCCAGCGCCAGGGCCGGGAGGTCGTGACGGCGGCAGTACAGGATGAACACAACCGCTCCCGCCACGACGCCGCCGATCAGAACTCCTGCGGACCGCAAGGTACCGAGGATTTCCATCGGGTTGTTCAGGTAGTAACGCCACTCCACCAGGATCAGGAACAGCTTCGCCCCCAGCAGGCCTGCCAGAAGGCCGTAGAAGCAGACATTGAACAGGTGGTCGTCCGGGATGTTCAGGGACCGTCCCCGGCGGAATATCCACAGCCAGGCGATTATCGCACCGCCGGCGTACAGCACCCCGTACGTCGGCAGGAACAGGTGGGTCTCGCCGAAAAACGGCAGGTTGTGGACACCAAAGTCGAGCAGCACCGGAAACACGTCGGTTCAATCCTCCAGGGCGGCGGGCCGCCGGGGACGCAGTATGTCCAGCACCAGGAGGCCGGCGCCCAGCACGATGGCCGAGTCGGCGATGTTGAACGTCGGCCAGTGCGCCGTCCCGAATTGTTTCACAAACCAGCCTGCCAGGGCCTGCCCAGGGGCGTACACGTCGAGGAAATCCACGACTTCCCCGCGGAACACACGGTCGATGAGGTTGCCGGTCGCGCCGCCCAGGATCATGGCCAGTCCTGACAGGGTGCGACGGTCCTGCTCCCGGGTCCGGGCCAGGAACAGGCCGATGAGGATGACCGCCGCCACCGGCAGCACGGTCAGGAGCGTGGTGCGCCAGGCAACGCCCCATGTGCCGAACAGGCCGAACAGCCCTCCCGGGTTCCGGGAGTACGCCAGGTTCATGAAACCGGGTATCACCACCACGGCGTCCCGTCCCGGCAGGAACGCATGGGCCAGGATCTTGGTCACCTGGTCCAGGATGATTACCACTGCGGCGGCGCTGAAGTACCGCTTCCTGTTGGCAAGATCGGCGGTAAAACTCATGCCCGGATGTGCTCTACGCAGCGGCTGCAGCACCCGGGGTATTCGGGGCAGGCATCCACGTCGCTGGTGAAGTTCCAGCAGCGCTGGCACTTGGCGCCGTCGGCGGAAACGACACCGATCCGGAACCCGGGGATCCGGTCCGATTCCAGGGCGGACTCTCCGGCCTCGCCAAATTCCACGCCGCTGGTGATCAGGTAGTACTTCAGGTTGTCGCCGAAGCCGCGCAGGAAGTCGATGACCTCGCCAGGCCCTTCGAGAACGACCTTGGCTGCAAGCGAAGTCCCGATGAGCTTGGCCTTGCGGGCGTTCTCGAGAGCGGGGGAGATCTCGGACCTCAGTTCCATCAGCCGTTGCCAGCGGCCCAGCAGGTCCTGGTCCGGCTCTACTCCCAGGGGGGAAGGGAAATGTTCGGTATGGATCGAGCGTTCGGTCCAGGGCTCACGGCCGTGAAGCGCTTCCAGTTCCTGCCAGATCTCCTCGGCGGTGAAGCACAGCACCGGCGCCATGAGGCGGACCAGGTCGGTGGCCAGCCGGTAGAGCACGGTCTGGGCCGAGCGCCGCGCCGTCCCTGTGGTGGGGTAGGTGTACAGCCGGTCCTTGATGATATCCAGGTAGAACGAGGACAGCGTGACGCCGCAGAAGTTCTGCAGGCCGTGGTACACGGCGTGATACTGGTGTTTGCCGTACGCCTCCACCAGCTTCCGCCGGAACAGGTCGAGTTGCTGCATCGCCCAGCGATCGATCTCTTCCATCTCCTCGTACGGCAGTGTGTCCAGGGCAGGGTCGAAACCGTGAAGATTCCCCAGCAGGTATCGGAACGTATTCCGGATCTTGCGATAGGACTCGGAGTTGCGGTCCATGATCTCGTCGGAGATCCGCATGTCTTCCAGGTAGTCGACCATGGAGACCCACATCCGAAGGATGTCGGCGCCTCGCCGGTTCACGATATCCAGAGGCGAGATGGTGTTCCCCAGGGTCTTGGACATCTTGCGGCCATCGCCGTCCAGGGTGAATCCGTGGGTGACGACCTCTTTATACGGCGCCTGTTCCCGATCGTTCACCGCTACCAGCAGCGAGGAGTGGAACCAGCCCCGGTACTGGTCGTGGCCTTCCAGGTACAGGTCGGCCGGCCAGGGGTGCTTGTCGTCCCTGCCGAGAACGGCGGAATGGGAGACCCCGGATTCGAACCAGACGTCGACGATGTGCTCGTGGAACGACAGGCCGGAGCGCTGCCCGCATTGCGGGCATCCGATGCCGGCCGGAACCAGCCGTTCCCGCCGTTCCTCGTCGGAGGCGTACGGCCGGTGGCCGCCGTCCGACCGGGCGCCGTACCATGCGTCGGACCCTTCGGCCCGGACCAGTTCCTCCATGTGGCGGAAGAACGCCGGATCGCGGATGAACGCGTCGGGGTGGTCGTCGATGCAGTGCGAGCACAGCACCGCCGGGATCGGAACGCCCCAGGCCCGCTGCCGGGAAATGCACCAGTCGGGACGGTTCTCCACCATGCCGGCGATGCGGTCTTCACCGAACGCCGGCAGCCATTTCGCCCCCCGGATCGCCTTGACCGCACGGCCGCGGAGGTCCTGGTGGTCGATGGATATGAACCATTGGGGTGTGGACCGGAACAGCACCGGGCTTTTGCAGCGCCAGCAGTGCGGGTAGCTGTGGAAGTAGTCCTCGTGGAGCATCAGCAGGCCGCGCTGTTCCAGGTCGGCCACGATTTTCGCGTTCGCCTTCAGGACGAACTCGCCCTTCATCCAGTCCGGGCCGACCCGGTCCGGAAGGAAGCAGCCGTTGTCTCCAACCGGATTGAACGGCGGCAGGTCGTATTCCCTGCCGACGACGAAATCCTCGGCGCCGTGTCCCGGTGCGGTGTGGACGTTGCCGGTGCCTGCCTCGAGAGTGACGTGGTCGCCGAGGATTACCAGGCCGGGGCCGGCGCCGGGGCCTGTTTCCATGGTGTAGGGCCGTTCCACCCGGGCCCCTCCCCCGATGTAGTCGTCGCCCTGCCCGAGCAGTTCGGCTCCGGTGAACCGGGCCAGAACCGGTGTACCGCCCCAGGACAGTTTTTCCCGGACCTGTTCCAGGAGACCTTCGGCGATGATGTGGACCTCGTCCCCGACCTCCACCGCCGCGTACGGCAGTTCGGGGTGCAGGGCGACTGCCAGGTTGGCAGGCAGGGTCCAGGGCGTGGTGGTCCAGATCAGCAGGACGACCTTGCGGCCTGACAGTTCGGGAACCCTTGCATCCAGACCTTGCACCGGGAACTTGACGTACACCGAAGGGTCGGTGCGGTCTTCGTACTCCACTTCCGCTTCGGCCAGGGCGGTGCGGCAGGACGGGCACCAGTGCACCGGCTTCTCGCCGTGGTAAATGGCGCCGTTTTCGAAGAACCGTCCGACCTGCCGGATGATTTCCGCCTCGTAGGTCCTGTCCAGCGTACGGTAGATCGCCGTTCTGTTCGGTGCGTCTGCGTCGTGCTCGGAAGTGTCGGTGGCCCGGTCCCAAAAAATGCCCAGGCGCTGGAACTCGTCGCCCTGGATGACGATGAACCGCTCGGCGTATTCCCGGCAGGCGGCCCGGAACTGCAGGGCGGTCATGTTCGCCTTTTTGGATCCGAGCTTCTTGTCCATATGGTGTTCGATAGGCAGACCGTGACAATCCCAGCCGGGGATGTAATCGGCGTCGTACCCCATCATCGTCCGGGACTTGACCACAATATCTTTCAGAATCTTGTTCAGGGCGTGACCGAGGTGGATCTGTCCGTTGGCGTAGGGCGGCCCGTCGTGGAGGCCGTACGGTTCGTCTTTTTCACGACTCTTCCGGATCCGGTTGAACACATCGATCTTCGACCACCAGGAAAGGGTCCGGGGCTCCCGGTTCGGCAGCCCGGCCTTCATGGGGAACCTTGTTTTCGGCAGGTTGATCGTGCTTTTAAGTTCAAATTCCGTAGACACTTGGCGCACCCCGATTGAAACCGGTAATGTAACACACGCAATCCAGGCGGACTATGGACGGAGAACGCTCTAGATGATCCTCGACGACGGCCGGGAAACAGCTGTGAGAGTGTACCTGGACCACAACGCCACCAGCCCGGTGCGGCCGGAGGTTGCGGCCGCTCTCGGCGGGTGGATCGATACGCCGGCCGGCAACCCTTCGTCCCTCCACGCCGAGGGCAGGGCGGCCATGGAGGCTATGGAACATGCCCGGGAGCAGGTCGCCGAGCTGGCCGGCGTCCCCAGCGGCTCGATCGTGTTCACCAGCGGAGGGTCGGAAGCGATCGAGGCGGCGATCCGGGGCGTCTGTGACCGGGCGCCGTCAGGCCTGCGCAAGATCGTCGTCGGCTCGGTTGAACACTCGGTGGTGTTCGGAGCGGCCCGGGCGTTCGCCTCCCGCAGGTTCTCCGTGGAAGAGGTGCCCTGTGACCGGGACGGCCGGGTCGATCCGGACCGTTTCCTGGCCCGGGTGGACCGGGGCACCGTCCTGGCGGTGCTGCAGTGGGCCAACAATGAGACCGGTGTGCTCCAGCCGGTCAAGGAGGTCGGGGAAGGTTGCCGCCGGGCCGGCGTGCCTTTCCTGGTGGATGCGGTCCAGGTCGCAGGGAAGAAGCCGCTGGGCGCGGCGGAATCGTTCGCCGACTTTCTGGCCCTGTCCTCACACAAGATCGGCGGTCTTCCCGGCGCCGGGGCTCTCACGGTCCGGAAGGGGATCGTCCTGGCGCCGCTGGTTCACGGAGGCGCCCAGGAGATGCGCCGCAGGGGCGGCACCCCGCCGTTGCCGGCGGTGATAGGGTTCGGCGCCGCCGCCGAGGCATGCCTGGATAATATGAAGACAGAATCCGGCCGGTTGCTGAAGCTGCGGGCCCGGATCGAAACCCAGCTTCAGGAACTGTTGCCGGACATCCGGTTCCACGGCCAGGCGGCCAACCGGCTGCCGAACACGGTGAACTTCGCAGTGCCCGGGATAGAGGGCGAGATGCTGGCCATCGGCCTGGACATGGCCGGGTTCGCGGTTTCCACCGGATCGGCCTGCGCCTCGGGGGCGGTGGAGCCGTCCCATGTCCTGCAGGCGATGCGGTTGACCGAGGAAGAGGCCCGTGGCGCCATCCGGGTTTCCCTGGGTTGGAGCAACACCCTTGAAGAGGTCAATCGTTTCCTTGCAGTCCTTCCGGAGCAGGTGACACGGATTCGGGAGGCCAGACAATGATTGGGACCGTGGCGGTGGCCATGAGCGGCGGCGTCGACTCGTCGGTGGCTGCCGCGATCCTGGCTGAGGGCGGCGATCGCCTGGTCGGGTTTTCCATGAAGCTGGTGGATAGCCTGGCAGGCGAGCAAGAGCGTTACGGCAAATGCTGTTCGCCGGACGATTTCCGGGATGCCCGGCTGGTGGCCGGCCGCTTCGGTTTCCCGCACTACACCCTGGACATGGAAGACGAGTTCCGCAAGTTCGTCCTGGAGCCGTTCCTGGACGACTACGCCGCAGGACGGACCCCATCGCCCTGCATCCGTTGCAACACTTTCATGAAGTTCGGGAGCCTGCTGGGCCGGGCCCGTACCGTAGGTGCCGACCGGGTGGCAACCGGGCACTACGCCATCCTGGAGCCGGACCCGGCCAGCGGCCGGACCCTGTTGCGCAAGGCGGTGGACGATACAAAAGACCAGTCCTACTTCCTGTTCGACCTCTCGGAAGAGCAGCGCCGCCATATCCTGTTCCCCCTGGGCCGCATGACGAAAATGGAGGTCCGGGAACGGGCCGAATCGTTCGGGCTGGCGGTAGCGTCCAAGACCGAATCGATGGACCTCTGCTTCGTGGCGGAAGGTGACGACTACCGCTCTCTCCTCAAACGGGAACGGGGAGAAGGCGGCGGGAAACCGGGCGAGATGGTCGATCGGGACGGCAACGTCCTGGCTCCCCACGACGGCATCGGCCGCTTCACCGTAGGCCAGCGCAAGGGCCTGGGGGTGCACGGTATGGACAAGCTCTACGTCATCGGCATCGACCCCGGCACCGACCGGGTCACGGTGGGAACCGGCGATCAATTGCTGTCCGAAAGCTGCCTCATCGACCGGACGCGCTGGATCCCGTTCGAGAAGCCGTCGGGGCCGGTGCGGGCCACGGTGAGGATCCGTTCCACCCATGAGGGCGCCCCGGCCACCATCACCGATCACGGCGACGGTTCGGCCACGGTGAAGTTCGACGAGCCCCAGCGGGCGATCACCCCGGGGCAGGCGGCAGTGGCCTATGACGGCGACCTGGTCCTGGGCGGCGGCTGGGTGCGGAACCTTAGCTGAAGTCCTTCCCGCGGATCACAAAAATAATGATCAGCGCCACCGCCACCGGTGAGACGTACCGGATGATGAACCGCCAGACCGGGAAGTAGAACCAGCCGGGGTTGTCGTCGGCCACCAGTTCCGCCTCGGTGCTCTCACGGGTCATGAACCAGCCGACGGCGATGGTGATGAAGAACCCGCCCACCGGCAGCAGCCAGTTGGAAGCCAGGTAGTCCAGGTGCTGGAACAGCCCTTCCTTGGCGCCGTCGGTGCCGCGGTAGACCCAGCTGAACCTGGACAGCCAGGGCACCCCACCGAAGGACAAGGCGCATAGCGCAGAGAGGATGAACGTCCCCAGGCCGCACATCCAGGCGGCGGCGGCCCGGGGCATTTTCCTTTGATCGATGAAATAGCTGACGATGACCTCCATCAGGGAGATGGTGGAGGTCAGGGCGGCAAAGGCGACCAGAACATAAAACAGCGGCGCCAGGATCGAGCCCATGGGGACCACGGTGTAGAACAGTTCCGGCAGGGAGATGAACAGCATCCCGACGGTGGAGCCGCTGATCTGTTCCTTCATGCCTGGACTCGAAAATATCACCGAGAACATGATGGTGGTGGCGGTCAGGGCGATCAACGTGTCCAGGGCGACCACGATGGCTGAAGCCCGGACCACCGACTGCTTGTGGGACAAATACGAACCGTAGGTGATCATCGCCCCCATCCCCAGAGACAGGGTGAAGAACGCGTGCCCCAGCGCTTCCAGAACGCCTGTGGCCGGCAGGTTGGCGAAGTCGGGCATGAAGATGAACGACAGTGCTTCCCGCGCTCCGTCCATACTCAGAGCGCTGCCCAGAAGAAGCACCAGGATGGCGAACAGCACCGGCATGAGCCACCGGGCTACCTTTTCGATGCCGCCGCCGATCCCTCTGCGTACCACATAAACAGTGACGAACATGAAGGCGCCACACAGCATCAGCTGCAGGCCGCCGTTGGCGGCGAAGGCGTTGAACGCATCACCGGTCGATTCGGAGGATTCGAACCCTTTGAAACTCCAGCCGATACAGGTGGCGAAGTACCGCAGCGTCCAGCCGGCGATCACCGAGTAGTACCCCAGGATCACGAACCCGGTGAACACACCCAGGCCGCCGACCCAGGCCCAGCGCCTGCCTACCGCTTCGATCATGGCGCCGACCGGGCTCTTCTGGGTCTTCCTGCCGATGAGGATCTCCGCCATCATGATCGGGAGCCCGACCATCAGGATGCAGAGCAGGTAGACCAGGACGAAGGCGCCGCCGTCGTTATGCCAGGTGATGTACGGGAATTTCCAAAGATTCCCCAGGCCGATGGCGCTGCCGGCAGCCGCCAGAACAAAACCGAGTTGTGAATTCCAGTTGCCTCTTTCAGTTCCCACTTCGGAAATCCCCCCTGAAATCGGACAGGGAGTTTAACAAAGAGAGGCTTTCCGAAGATATATCGTCTTTTTTCAATAGATCGGACCGATACAGGGCGTGACATAATGCCGGCATTCGGTTGCAGCGCGGTGTAACCAACGCCATCAACCTCGCCCTGGTGACCGAACTCTCTCGGCTGCTCTCGCGCACCGCCCAGGATCGACAGGTTCGCAGCCTGGTTCTGACCGGCTCCAATTTCAAATTCTTTTCCATCGGATTTGATTTGCCTGCCCTTTATGATCTGCCGGCCCCGGAGTTCAAGGCGTTCTACCAGGCGTTCAATCGCCTCTGCATCGACTTGTACTCCTGGCCGAAACCGACGGTGGCGGCCTTGCCCGGCCACGCCATCGCCGGTGGATGCATCCTGGCCCTGTGTTGTGATCACCGTCTTGTAGCCGCCGGCCGCAAGTTGATGGGACTGAACGAAATCAAGCTCGGTCTGCCGGTGCCGTATCCGGCGGATCGGATCCTGCGGGAAATCGTCGGCATCCGCCATGCCGCCACGATGATGGAGGGCGGCGAGTTCTATCAGGGGAAGGAAGCCCTGACCCTCGGCCTGGTGGACCAGGTGCTGCCGGCGGAAGAGCTGGAGCCTGCCGCCATCGAGCAGGCTCGCGCCATCGGATCCTTGTCGCCCCGGGCTTTCGCCATTATCAAGCGCAATCGCGTTGGACCGGTGGTGGACCGGATCAGCGCCGTCCTGGGCGAAAAGGAGGAAGTATTCATGGAATGCTGGCATTCACCCGAGGCCCGGAGCCGTTTGGCGGAGGCGCTGAAGAACTTTTAGGATCCCGGCCCCCCATCCCGACCCTATAATCGACCCGGCAAAAGCACCGTCCGCCATTGACGGTCTGCCTGACCGGTATTAAATAGCTGCGAGTCCGGAATGCGCCCTGGCTGCGGGGCAGGAGGAATCGATGAAACGCACCTTTACTGTTGCGCTTTTTGTATTGATGGCGCTGGGCGCCGGCGCCGCCGAGGCGATCGAGCTGCAGACTACCACCTTTCCCGAGGGACGCACGGTGGACCTCTACCTGGTGGCCCGCACCGGGGCCGCGGAAGGAGACGTCATCAGCCATGTGACCTTCCGTGACGGCCAGTCCCGGATCGAGATCGAGTACGAGGACCTGAAACCGGCAATCCTGTTTGCCGGGGACGTCACCTGTTACGTCCTGTGGGCGATCTCCCGGGACGGTCAGGCTGAGAATCTGGGCGAGTTCCTGGTGGACGATCCGAAAGGTAAGCTGGAATTCACCACCGGCAAGAAGGCGTTCGCCCTGATCGTCACTGCGGAGCCGTTCTACCTGGTCAGCCGGCCGTCCAGCCTGGTGACCTACATCAACGCAGCGTCCAGGGTCAAGAAAGCGCCGTCCACCGCTTTCGAATTCGACCGGTTCGGCCCCTCCCCGAAACCGGCGCTGGACAGTATCAATAACATAGCCTGGGATTCCACTATACCGTTGCCGCTTCTGCAGGCCCGCAAGGCGTTCGAGCTGGCGACGCAAAACGACGCTGCCGTGCACGCAAACCAGATCTACAACGAGGCGGATGAGGCGCTGAATGAGGCCAATGAGCTGGCGCGAAAGTCCTCCAAGAGCCGCAAACTGCTGGATGCGGCCCGGCGCTCGGTGGCCATGAGCAACGAGGCGATCAACATCGCCCTGCGGCGCAAGGAAGGGATAGAGATCGAAAAGCAGATCGCCGCACGCCGTGCTGAGATGGAGGCGCTGTCGCAGCGGGCCGCCGATGCGGAGGCCGCCGCCAGGAAGGCCGACGAGGCGGTCACCGCCTCCCGGGCCGAAGCGGAACGGCTGCGGGTGGAGCAGGAACGGATGACGCTGCAAACCGAAGCGCTGCGCAAGGAGACCAGTACCCTGGAAGCGGGGATGGTCTCCCTGCGACGTGAGAAGGAAGGGCTGGAGGAGCAGAGCGCAAGGCTGCAGAAGGAGAAGGCCGAACTCAGCGACCGCCTGTCCGGCGCCCTGTCCCATGTGGCCGAGACCCGGAACTCGGCGCGGGGTTACGTCGTCAACCTGCCGGATATCCTGTTCGACGTCAACGAGGCGACGCTGAAGACCGAAGCCAAGCAGGCGATCGCCAAGCTGGCCGGGATCCTGCTGGTCATCCCGGACCTCAAGGTGGTTGTTGAAGGGCATACCGACTCCACCGGCGGCGAAGAGTACAACCTGGAGCTGTCCCGTCGCCGGGCGCTGTCGGTGCTGGAGTTCCTCTCCGGTGAGGGCGTCGAGCCCTCGCGGCTCAATTCGGCAGGATTCGGCATGAGCCAGCCGATCGCCGACAACGCCACGAGGGAAGGCCGCAGCAAGAACAGGCGGGTCGAAATCGTCATCAGCGAAGGCTGATGAGGTTGGCCCGAAGCGGTGACCGCGAATTCGACCTGATCCTGTGGGGCGCCACCGGATTCACCGGGCAGCTCGTGGCCCGGCACCTGGTGTCGCACTACGATCGGGATGTTTTGAACTGGGCGATGGGCGGCCGCAATGAGCACAAGCTCGCCGCGGTGCGGGACAGCCTGGGCGCACCGGACCTGCCGCTGGTGCTGGGCGATTCCCACGACCAAAGTGCGATGGAAACAATGGCGGCTCGCACCGGCGTCGTCTGTTCCACCGTCGGACCTTACGCCCGCTACGGCTCCCCGCTGGTAGCAGCCTGCGCCGCAGCGGGAACGGATTACTGCGACCTGACCGGTGAAGCGCACTGGATACGCCGCATGCTGGACGGACACCACCAACAGGCGGTGGCGACCGGCGCCCGGATCGTCCCGACCTGTGGATTCGACTCCATACCGTCGGACCTTGGTGTGTTCTTCCTCCAGCGGGAGATGCGATCACGGCAGGGCGCACCTGCCCGCCATGTAAAGGGAGCTGTGGCCAGGCTCAAAGGGAAGGCCAGCGGCGGCACGGTGGCCAGCATGTTGAACCTGATGGAAGAGGCCGGCGCCGACCGATCGGTCCGCCGCATCCTGGCCGACCCGTACTCCATCAATCCTGAGGGCCAGCGCAGCGGGCCGGACGGCAGGGACAGCCTGGCGCCGTCCTACGATGAAGGTTTCAAGCGCTGGACCGCACCGTTCATCATGGCCGGGATCAACACCCGGGTGGTGCGCCGATCGGCAGCCCTCCTCCCCGATGTTTACGGCGAGGGCTTCCGGTACCAGGAGTCGATGCTGACCGGCAGGGGAGTCGGGGGGGCGGTGAAGGCGTATGTTTCGGCCGGGATCCTGGCCGCCTCCCTGGGAGCCCTCTCCATCGGACCGATCCGCCGCCTGATCGCACCACGTCTTCCCCAGCCGGGTGAAGGCCCTACACCGCAGCAGCAGGAGAACGGATCCTGGGAAATGCGTTTCCTCGCAGATCCTGTTCTCGTCCGGGTAACAGGCGACCGGGATCCAGGCTACGGCTCGACCTCCAAGATGCTGGCGGAGAGCGCCGTCTGCCTGGCGCTGGATCCGATCGAGGCGCAGGGAGGGTTCCATACTCCCGCTTCCGCTATGGGGCCTTTGCTGATCGATCGTCTGCAGCGCAACGCAGGGCTGACCTTCAGCTCCTAAAGTTGAACCCGCACCGTCTGGACCGAGTTCGCCGGGATGGTGACGCTGGCGTAGTGCTCCGAGATCTGCAGTTTGAATGGGATCTCGTTTTTGGTGGTGTTCAGCAG
>CALZKF010000099.1 GCA_945787955.1 uncultured Acidobacteriota bacterium
CAGCGCCGACGTCAGCGCGAAGATTACCCGCCTGCCGGTGCAGGAAGGGGACTGGGTTGAGAAGGGTGCGCTGCTGGTGGAACTGAACGGGGAGCGCTATCTCGCCGCCCTGGAGAGTTCGGAGGCGAGTCTCCGTGTAGCTCAGTCCAACGCCAACGTCACCAAAGAGAACATGGCCAAGGCCGAAAAGGATCATGCCCGCGCCAGGGATCTGCACGCGGCAGGGCTGGAGACCGAGGCCCGATTGGATGCGACGGAAGCGGCCCTTGCGGCGGAAGCGGCCCGGTATCAGGCGTCACTGGACCAGGTGGAGCAGACCCGGGCTCACCTGAAGCAGTCGAGAGACGATATTTCCAAGACTCGGATCTTCGCACCACGATCCGGGACGATCAGCCAATTGAACAAGGAAGTGGGCGAGATCGCCCTCGGCTCCCAGTTCCAGGAAGACGTCATCATGGTGGTGTCGAACCTGGCGGGGATGGAAGCGGAGGTCAAGGTTGACGAGAACGACATCGTGCTGGTATCCCTCGGTGATCAGGCGACCATCGAGGTGGACGCCCTTCCTGAGGTAGTACTGGCGGGAGCGGTCACCGAAATCGCCAACACCGCGACTCTCTCGGGGTCGGGGACCACGGACCAGAAAACCGAGTTCGTCGTCAAGATCGCCATCACCGATCCCCACGGCCAGTTGCGGCCGGGTATGACCGCCACGGCGGACATCGTGACCGAGGTCCGCGAAAACGTGCTGGGAGTGCCGATCCAGTCTGTGGCCGTTCGCACCGCGGACCAGTTGAAGGAGTGGTCCCGGGCCGGTGAAGCCGGGAACTGGGAGACGGATAAGGATGGGTTCGTCGAGCTGGTGTTCATCGTTGACGATGGCGTGGCGAAGGCGGTCCAGGTGTCCACCGGCATCCAGAGCGATACGCATATCGAGATCTCCGATGGCCTGAAGGAAGGGGCGGAGATCGTGATCGGCAACTACCGGGCGATCAGTCGCGATCTCAGCGACGGTGCCCGGGTAGTCCTGGCCGGCGAACCGGAATCGATTGAGGCCGAATCGGACTGATCCGCGGTCACAGGTGGGACGATGGCGCTGCAAGTCCGGGATATCGGGAAAATCTACCAGATGGGCAGCATCGAGGTGCCGGCCCTTCGAGGGGTGTCCTTCGATGTCCAGGACAAGGAATATGTCGCGATCATGGGCCCGTCGGGATCGGGAAAGTCGACCTTGATGAACCTGCTCGGATGCCTGGATACTCCCTCCTCCGGATCGTACTGTCTGGACGGCGAGGACGTCGGTTCTCTGAGGCATGACGATCTGGCGGATATCCGCAATCGTAAAATCGGATTCGTCTTCCAAACCTTCAACCTGTTGCCCAGGTCCGACCTGTACCACAATGTGGAACTGCCGCTGATTTACGCCGGGTTGCGGAAGTCCAAACGAAGGCAGGTTGTGGAAGAGGCGATCGACCGGGTCGGACTGTCGGACCGGATGCATCACCGGCCGTCGGAACTGTCCGGCGGCCAGCGTCAGCGGGTCGCCATCGCCCGGGCGCTGGTCAACAACCCTTCCATCATCCTGGCGGACGAACCGACGGGCAACCTGGATAGCGCCACCGGCCAGGAGATCATGCGGATATTCGACGATCTCAACAAGGCCGGGAACACGATCCTGCTGGTCACCCACGAGGACGAAATGGCCCGGCATGCCGGCCGGGAGATCCGTCTCCTGGACGGGCGGATCGAAAGCGACACGCCGACCAACGGCCGGGACGGTTGATATGCATTGGCTGACGGACATGATCGAATCGTTCCGTATTGCGATTGCCGCACTCCGTTCCAACAAAATGCGCGGGTTTCTGACCACCCTCGGAGTGATCATAGGGATCGTCGGTGTTGTGACGACCATGACGGCGGCCAACGGTATCTCCAACGCCTTCAAAGAGAGTGTTTCCGCCATCGGGTCGGATGTGCTTTATGTTTCGCGCACACCATGGCTCATGACGGGGAACTTTTCCGATTATCGGAACCGGCCGCAGCTTTCCCTCAAGGTCGTGGATAAATTGGCTGCAGGACTCAAATCGGCCCGGGCCGTGAATCCGACGGCCGATACCACCAAGAGCGTCAAGTACCGCTCCACGATTCTGGAAAACATGGCGATCATCGGAACCACCGAGCAACACACGGATGTATCCACCGCCCTGCCGGAATTCGGCCGATTCATGACCGCATTCGACGTCCAATACAAGAAAAACGTATGTGTCATCGGGGTGACCTTGCGCGACAGGCTGTTCGGAGACGAAGGGCCGCTGAACAAGGAAATCCGGATTGGGCGCAACAAGTTCCGTGTGATCGGCGTCATGGAGAAACAGGGTGGCGCCGGCATGTTCGGGGGGCCGGATTTCGACAGCCAGATCCTCATGCCGATCACCTCATTCGTGGAGGCGTTCGGGAGGGTGAACCGGGACATGGTCATCGGCATCAAGGCCCCTGCCGACGTCGCCCTCGAGGACTATGAGTATGAACTGATCGGGGAAATGCGCAAGATACGGAAGCTGTCTCCCACCGAAGACGACGATTTCGCCGTCAATACCATGGATTCTCTGGTGGCGATGTTCAACCAGGTTATGGGCGTTGTAGTGCTGATCGGGATTCTGATTACGGGGATCTCGCTGGTGGTCGGCGGGATCGGCGTGATGAACATCATGTTCGTGTCGGTGTCGGAGCGGACTCATGAAATCGGCATCCGCAAGGCGATCGGCGCCAGGCGACGCTCCATCATGACCCAGTTTCTGTTCGAGTCCTCCTCGATCTGTCTTGCCGGCGGAACGGCTGGAATACTTCTGGCGTTCGGCGTCACGGCGGTCATCAACAGAATGGTGATGCCGGCCAGTATCTCGCCGGCCATCGTTCTGATCGCCATGGCGGTGTCGGTCCTGGTCGGAATCGTGGCAGGATTCATCCCCGCCTGGCGCGCGGCCCGCATGAATCCGGTTGAGGCCCTGCGCTATGAGTAGGAGTCGTAATGGGTACCTATGAGGCGTTCAAAATGGCTTGCAGCGCCATCGGGGCGCATAAGTTGCGATCCTTCCTGACCCTGCTGGGCATCATCGCCGGCGTCGCCTCGATCATCGCCGTGATGACCGGGATCTCTGTGGTGCAGGTAGCCATTGAAGAGGAGATGAGCGTCCTGGGGACTCAGACTTTTCAGGTGCAGAAATGGCCGCGAGGGGAGTTCGGAAACAACATTGATTGGCGCAAGATCCAGAAGCGGAAACCGATCTCTCTCGAAAACGTGGCAGCGGTTCGTGACGACGTAGAGACCGTAGATCTCGTGGGGGCCGAATACTGGGGATACGGATCGGTGGTGAAGTACCGGGGTGAGTCGACGGAGCCGATCGTGATGATCTGTGGAGGCACGCCGGAATATCCGGCCAACAACACCCATTACGTGCAATTCGGAAGAAACCTCTCTCAGGAGGATGTTCGCGTCGGTCGGGCCGTAGCCGTCCTCGGGTACTCCATCGCGGAGGAGCTGTTCCCTTTCATAGATCCCGTCGGTAAAACCGTGAAGGTCGATGGGCGCAGGTTCCTGGTCATCGGGGTGTTCGAGGAGAAGAAATCGGCGCTGGGTGGGAACTTCGACAACTACGTCCTCATGCCGGTGAACGTATTCCAGAAGGCATACGGCATGCTCGACGACGATGGCCGCATCCGGTCCATCAATATGACCGTACGGGCCAGGTCGCCGGAACTGTTGCCCGCGGCCATGGAGGAAACCCGCGCCGTTCTGAGGCGCAATCGCGGGGTCGATCCGCGCGAAGAAGACGACTTCTTCATGTTTACCAACGATTCTTCAATCCGTGATTTCAACCAGGCGACTGCCGGGGTGAAAGCCGGTGCATTCGTCGTCGGTATCATCGCCCTGCTTGTAGCCGGCATCGGTATCATGAACATCATGCTGGTATCGGTGTCGGAGAGAACCCACGAAATCGGCATCCGCAAGGCGCTCGGCGCCCGGCGCCGGCACATCCTGTGGCAATTCCTCCTGGAGGCCGTGGTGCTTTGCAACATCGGTGGAGTTCTGGGAGTCGTGGTGGGGTTCGGACTGGGAAACATAGTGACCTTCTATACCGAGTTCGCCGTGACGATCCCGATGGAATGGGCCGTCCGGGGCCTGGTGTTTTGCACGGCGGTCGGTCTGACATTCGGAATCTGGCCCGCCCTGAAAGCTTCCAGGCTGGCGCCGATCGAAGCGCTGCGTCACGAATAGCGGCGATCAGGACTCGGTATCGGTTTTAAGGACCGACACGAACGCCTCCTGGGGGATCTGGACGGCTCCGACCGTCTTCATCTTCTTCTTGCCCTCTTTCTGCTTCTCCAGCAGCTTGCGCTTCCGTGTGATGTCACCGCCGTAACACTTGGCGGTGACGTCCTTGCGCAGGGCGCTGATGTTGCTGCGGGCGATGATGTTGCCGCCGATCACACCCTGGACGGCGATCTTGAACTGGTGTTTCGGGATCGTCTCGGCCAGGCGTTCGCAGTAATGCAGCGCCCGAGGCCGGGCCTTGTCCCGGTGCACCAGCTGGGACAGGGCGTCGACCTTCTCGTGGTTCACCAGTATGTCCACCTTCACAAGGTCGGTCGGGCGGTAATCCAGGATCTCGTAATCGAACGACCCGTAGCCCTGGGTCAGGGATTTCAACCGGTCGTAGAAGTCGAACAGCACCTCGGCCAGAGGCAGTTCCGAGGTCAGTTCGACGCGTCCCACCGACATGTAGCTGAACTGGGTGTTCTCGCCGCGTCTCTCGCGGCATAGCTCCATGACGGTACCGACATATTTCTCAGGCATGATTACGGAGCCCTTGATGTACGGTTCTTCGGCATGTGAAATGTGACCCGGGTCGGGGAAGTAACTCGGGTTGTCGACCGGCACCATCTCATCGGAGTGCAGGGTGACGTGGTACCGCACCGAGGGCGCCGACAGCAGCAGGGACAGCCCGTACTCCCGTTTCAGCCGCTCCTGCACCACCTCCAGGTGCAGGAGACCGAGGAAGCCGCAGCGGTAGCCGTAGCCCAGCGCCGCGGAGGAATCCTTTTCAAAGGTCAGGGCGGCGTCGTTGATGACCAGTTTGTCCAGCGCCTTGGTCAGATCGCTATAGTCGTCGGTGGACATCGGATAGATGGAGGAGAACACCACCGGCTTGGCCTCTTTGTACCCCGGCAGCGGGGCTGCTGCCGGGTTTTCAAGGGTGGTGACGGTATCGCCGACGGCGATGTCCCGGACGGTTTTGATTCCTGCGATGCAATAACCGACCGCACCTGCGGCCAGTTCATTCTTCTTGACCCGCTTCAATTGGGACAGGCCGACCTCCTCCACGGTGTACTCGTTGCCGGAGTGCATGAACCGGACCTTCTGCCCCGCCTTCATAGTCCCTTGCCGGATCCGCATCATGAGCACCACACCGCGGTAGATGTCGTAGTAGGCGTCGAACACCAGAGCCTGCAGGGGCGCTTGCGGGTCACCCTGCGGCGCCGGCAGCCGTGTCACGATCGCCTCCAGGATCCCTTCGATACCGATCCCTTTCTTGGCGGAGCACAGCAGGGCGTCGTCCGGCTCAAGACCGAGGTCCGATTCGATCTCCTCACGGATCCGTTCCGGCTCCGCCGACGGCAAGTCGATCTTGTTGATGACCGGGACGATCTCGAGGTCGTATTCCATGGCCAGGTACAGGTTGGCCACCGTCTGGGCTTCCACGCCCTGAGACGCGTCCACCAGCAGCAGAGCACCTTCGCATGACATCAGCGAGCGCCGGACTTCGTGGGAAAAGTCCACATGGCCGGGAGTGTCGATCAGGTTCAGCAGGTAGGTTTCTCCATCTGCGGCCTTGTATTCCAGGGTGACGGTGTTGCTTTTGATGGTAATGCCGCGCTCACGTTCGATATCCATGGAATCCAGGATCTGATCGCGGAAATCCCTCAGTTCTACCGCACCGCACTCCTGGATCAGGCGGTCGGCCAGAGTCGACTTGCCGTGATCGATGTGGGCGATGATGCAGAAGTTGCGAAACTTGTCCAAGACTGAGCCCTTTCCCGAATGCCGCTTGCGGGCCACATCGTAACGGGTTCAACCGATCCGGGCCAGCGCCGTAACCCCGTATTGGCGGAATACTTACAATTGCAGGGTTTCATGGGGGAACGAAAGAGACGGTCGAACCTGGCGATCCGTTGAAATACCGCTGGGACAGGGTACATTGGGAGGGTGAAAAATCGTCTCATCCCGGCTGGCGCGCGGGATCGTTCCGATCGGGGTGCGTCCCCGGAGGGTATCAATATGAAAACTCGTTTAAGTGTCCTGCTCGCCCTGAGCGCTCTGGCTCTGGCCGCGGGCCTTTTGGCCTCCTGTGGCGGTTCGAACAACCCGGTAACCGGCAACGTCCTGGGCGTGAATGAGGAAGACGGCTTCACGCTGATGTCTGACCCGGTCGAGATCGTCATCGACACCACCGACCCGGCCGCCATGGTGGACCCGGGCACCGGCCTGGTGTTCGTGGAAGTCGGCCTGACCGCCAATGCGCTGGATGAAGCGGAGGTTCCCCAGGAAAATCTGGAGGTCGTGTTTTCCGCGAACTCCGGCAATCTCACTTCCGATGGAAACCCGGTTCTGACCGATGCCGCGGGCAACGCCATGGACACGCTGACGGTGTTCGAAGACGCGCCGGCCCAGGTTGAAGTCAGCGCATCCGACGGCACGCGGATCGAGAGCATCGTGCTCGACGTCACCCTGATTCTACCGAACCGGCCACCGGTGGCCGCCGCCGGCGTGGACATATCCGGCGAGTGCGGTTCCGACCAGGGCGCGACTGCAACCCTGGACGGTTCCGGCTCCACCGATCCGGACTCCACCGAGGGCACCAACGACGATATCGTGCTGTTCGAGTGGTTCGCGTATTTCGGAGCGCCGGAGCAGGTGCTGTTGGGCGAGGGCATGACGCTGGATGTTTCCTTCGAGTTGGGAACCCATCTCATCACCCTGCAGGTCACCGATTCCGAGGGTGAGACCGCTACCGACGAGGTGACGGTGGAGATCATGGACACCATCCCGCCGACCGTTGCGCTGGATCTGGATCCGGACCTGCTGTGGCCCCCGAACCACGAGATGCATGACGTCTACGCCACCGTGACCGCCATGGACACCTGTGGCGACGTGACGGTGACTCTGGTTTCGGTCTCCAGCAACGAGCCTGACAACGGCCTGGGCGACGGCGACACCGCCGATGACATCCAGGGCGTGGAATCCGGGACCGAGGACTTCATGTTCATGCTGCGGGCCGAGCGCCAGGGTCCGTTCCCCGGCCGGTACTACTCCGTGGTGTACAGCGTGGTGGACGGATCAGGCAACAGCGCCGAGGTCAGCGCCATGGTCCACGTGCCCCACGACATGGGCGACCAGTAACCGCCAGATACACGAAGTGTATTCGGGGACAGGCACCAAAACCCGGTTATGGTGCCTGTCCCCATCTTCTGCCGGATGGTCGATGTTCCTGACTTCCTCCCCGTCCCCCTTTCATGCTTGCCGCCGTGACGCCGATAGAGTACATCTAGGGGGATGATGTTTAAAAGGGTTGGACCGATCTGCCTCCTGCTCCTGGCCGCAGCCGTACCTGCGGCGGCCGACCCGGGTATGCTCGACAAGGGGGTGTTCCTGGTTGCGACCGACAAGATCCAGGAAGGTAATTTCCAGCGCACGGTGGTTCTCCTTCTGACTTACGGCGAGGGCGGAGCGGTGGGAGTGATCGTGAACCGGCCCAGCAGCCTGCCCCTGAGTAGACTCATTCCGGATCTCCGCCTTCCACCGGACAGGGACATCAGCGTGTGGCAGGGCGGTCCGGTGGATCCGGGCAGGATGCTGTTCCTGTTGCGTTCCGAGGACGACCTCAAAGGCGCCGCACGGGCGTTCGGGGATGTGCACATGTCCCACGACCGCGAACTGCTGGACAAGGTGCTGCGCAAGCGCAAGTACCGTGGACGATTCCGGATCCTCGCCGGATACGCCGGGTGGGCTCCCGGACAACTGGAGGGGGAGATCCGCCGTGGAGGATGGATGGTGGTCCCTGCAACCGCCGCCGACGTGTTCACCGATGACCCTCTCGGACTATGGGATCGCTTCGGGCCGGGTCTGGGGGTCTACAGGAAAACCGGACTCGAACCGTCGTTCCGCCGACGGTACTCTTCCACCACCGGGTCGGCCAGGGAGGAGCCGTTTTGAGCCTTGAACTACGACCCGGCAGCCGGATAAAACCCTCAACCGGACCGGTTCTCCTGGTTGTCATGGACGGGGTCGGCATCGGCTGCGGCGACCGCTGGGATGCAGTCGCCCTGGCGCGCACCCCGACCCTGGACCGGCTGTCGGCCGGATCACCCTACCGCAGCCTGATAGCCCACGGCACCGCCGTCGGTCTGCCCAGCGACGCCGACATGGGGAACTCGGAGGTCGGGCACAACGCCCTGGGCGCCGGCCGGGTTTTCGACCAGGGGGCGAAGCTGGTGAACCGGGCCATCGCAGACCGCTCGATTTTCCAGGGCGAAGTCTGGAAAGATCTGACCAAGCGATGCGCCGGGGCGGGCGGAGCACTGCATCTGATCGGCCTCCTTTCCGACGGCAACGTCCACAGCCATCAGGATCACCTCCACGCCCTCGTGGAGCAGGCGGCGGCGGAAAACTTCAAGACCGTCTATGTCCACACCTTGCTTGACGGCAGGGATGTGCCTGAAACCTCGGCCCTGGTTTACCTGGACCGCCTGGAAAAACTCCTCGGGAGACTCGATAGTGCAAGCGGACGTCGCTACCGCATCGCTTCAGGCGGCGGCCGCATGGTCACGACCATGGATCGCTACGAGGCGGACTGGCCGGTGGTTGAACGAGGCTGGAATGCCCATGTCCACGGCAGCGGCCGCAGATTCGGTTCCGCCGGGGAGGCGGTGCAGACTTGTCGCGACGAAGATCCCGGGGCGATCGACCAGTTTTTGCCGCCGTTCGTGGTGGAAGAAGATAGCAAGCCGGTCGGCGCCATGAAGGACGGCGACGCGGTGGTGTTCTACAATTTCCGGGGCGATCGCGCCCTTGAGATCAGTCGCGCCTTCGAGGAAGGCAAACGGTTCGACAAGTTCGACCGTGGCAAGATCCCCGACCTGTTCTACGCCGGTATGACCCTTTATGACGGCGACCTTGCGATTCCGAAGACTTATTTGGTGTCGCCTCCGGCCATCGACCGCACCATGGGTGAGTACCTGGCCGGCAGCGGCGTCTCCCAGTTCGCCCTGTCCGAGACCCAGAAGTACGGTCACGTGACTTATTTCTGGAACGGCAACCGGGGCGGTAAGTTCGACCCGGCGCTGGAAACCTACGTTGAGATCCCGTCGGACAGGGTGCCGTTCGACCAGAGGCCCTGGATGAAGGCGGCGGAAATCACAGACTCCACCATCGAAGCGCTGGCCTCCGGCAAGCACCGTTTCCTGCGGATCAACTACGCCAATGGCGACATGGTGGGACACACAGGCGACCTGGAGGCGACCATCAATGCGGTGCAGGCTGTGGACCTGGGCCTGAACCGGCTGGTGCCGGCCCTGGAAGCGCTGGACGGCACCCTGGTGCTTCTGGCCGATCACGGCAACGCCGACGAGATGGTGGAGCGGGACAAGTCCGGCAAACCGAAGTTCGACAACCGGGGCCGGCCCCGCAGGAAGACCAGCCACAGCCTGAACGCGGTCCCGTTCATCGTCCACAGGGCGGGAGAGCACGGCCTCCGCCTCCGTGACGACATGCCGGACGCCGGCCTGGCCAACGTCGCAGCCACGGTGTTGGAACTGTTGGGGTTCATCCCGCCGGACGACTACGAGCCGTCGCTGCTGTCCTGAGCGGTAAAACGGAGGGACGTGAGGCGGGGGGTAAACATCACGTCCCTCCACACGCATTCCGGAGCAGGGCGGAATGCGAATTATCGACGGGATCTGCGGCCGTGCCTGCGGGTGCCTTCCGGGTTCCCTTCGGAATCCAGCATCCCGCGCTCCTTGGAAGTCGCGATAATATCGTCGAAGTCCGACTGGGAGATGTGAGACGGCTCGTAGTCCACGCCGTTTGAATCCAGGAGTGATACGAATGACCGCAGGTGGTTCCGGGACCCTTTCATCAGGTTCTGGAATACGGTCCGGATGTCTTCATTGTCGGTATGTTCCAGATCGATTTGCAGGTCACGGATATCCAGTTCCTCGATGGTTGCACCGACCTCCAGCGCCGTCAG
>CALZKF010000100.1 GCA_945787955.1 uncultured Acidobacteriota bacterium
TCTTGATGAGATCACTGCCGGTGAGATCTCCCTGTTTTTCGACGGCAAACCGGCCACGGAGGACCGTCCCGGGCCGCGATGAGGTCGAATCCGATGTGGTATAGTTTGACTTGTTGCTAAACGATTGAACCAACAGGGGTTGACAGCGGTAGAGGCGCCGATGTTCGAGAAATTTACGGAGAAAGCGAAGCGGATCCTGTTCCTCGCCCGGTATGAGGCAAGCCAGCAGGGCAGCAAGGTTATTGCTACCGAGCACCTGCTCCGCGGCTTGCTCAAGGAAGGCGAGGAGACGATCAGGGAACTGTTCGCCAGAGCCAACGTTTCCATGGAGATGCTCCAGGCCGAACTGGGCCCGGATGAACCGGTTCAGGAGAAGCTGTCCACTTCGGTGGAGATCCCGTTCAGCGATGAAACCAAGATCGTTCTGCGCAACGCCGAGAGCGAGGCGGAACGACTGATGCATCCTTATATCGGAACCGAGCACATCCTTTTGGGGCTCTTGCGCCTTGAGGAATCGGCGGCGGGAAGGATGTTGATCGAACGGGGCATGCATATCGAGGCGGTCCGGGAAGATGCCGTTAAAATCTACAAGCGGCGGGCGCTGCCGAAGAAGAAAAAGGAAACGCCGTTTCTCAACGAATTCTCACGGGATCTGTCCGAAATGGCCGAGCGCCGTGTGTTCGATCCGCTCATCGGACGGGAGTCGGAGCTGGAACGGGTGATCCAGGTCCTGTCCCGTCGCCGGAAGAACAACCCGGTCCTCCTGGGCGAGCCCGGTGTGGGCAAAACCGCCATCGTTGAAGGTCTGGCGACTCGGATTATCGACGGAGAAGTGCCGCCCTCCCTGCTGTCGAAGCGGATCCTGGCGCTGGATCTGTCTCTGGTGGTGGCCGGCACCAAGTACCGCGGGCAGTTCGAAGAGCGTCTCAAGGGGATCATCTCGGAGCTGACCAATTCGGATGACGTCATGGTTTTCATCGATGAGATCCATTCGCTGATAGGAGCCGGGTCGGCGGAAGGGTCGCTGGATGCAGCCAATATCCTGAAACCGACCCTGTCCCGGGGGGAAGTGCAGTGTATCGGCGCCACCACGCCCCGGGATTACCACAAGCATATCGAGAAGGACCGGGCGTTGGTACGGCGCTTCCAGCCGATCACCATCAAGCCCCCTTCGGAAGCCGAAACCATCAAGATCCTGGAGGGTGTCAAGGAGCGGTACGAGAGGTTCCATGGCGTGCTCTACACAAGTGAAGCTCTGAGAGCGGCGGTGTACCAGGCCAACCGGTACATCACCGACCGTTTCCTGCCCGACAAGGCGATCGACGTCCTCGACGAGGCCGGCGCCCGTGTCAAACTGGGGAAAAGCTCATCCTATGCCGAGATCAAGCGGGTAGAGCGTGAACTGCGCAAAGCGGTTGACGGCATGAAGAATGCCCTGGCCCGCAAGGATTTCGACGAAGCTGTGGCCTACCACGACGAGGAGGTCACCCTGCGCCGCCGTCACGAGGAACTCAAGGACCTCTACGAGTCGGAGTGCAATAAGATCCTGGACGTGGGCCGGGCCGACGTGGAAGAGGTCATCGCCCGCTGGACCGGTATCCCGATCCAGGCGGTGGCGGAAGAAGAAGCCGAAAAGCTGATGAACATCGAGGCGTTCCTGCACCGCAGGATTGTCGGCCAGGATGCAGCCATCTCAGCTCTGGCCAGATCGATCCGGAGGTCCCGGGCCGGATTGTCCAGCCCCGACCGGCCGATCGGCTCATTCGTTTTCCTGGGCCCCACCGGTGTCGGCAAGACCGAGGTGGCACGAACTCTGGCCGAGTTCCTGTTCTCGTCCGAGCGCTCCCTGGTGCGGTTCGACATGTCCGAATACATGGAAAAACATGCCATCGCAAAGATGATCGGCTCCCCCCCCGGCTACATCGGGCATGAGGAGGGTGGCCAACTCACGGAAAGGATCAAGCGCAAGCCGTACAGCGTCATCCTCCTGGACGAGATCGAAAAAGCCCATCCGGACGTGTTGAACATTCTGCTCCAGGTCCTTGAAGACGGCACCATCACCGATGCCTATGGCCAGGCGGTGGATTTCAAGAACACCATTGTGATCATGACCTCCAATATCGGTAGCGGCCACGTGGACCAGACCATCTCCAAGGTCGGGTTCAAGTCCGACGATAGGGTTCAGGAGTTCAAGGACCGGCGCGATATGGTGATGGCCGAGGTCAAACGAACCCTCAGTCCGGAGTTCATCAACCGCATCGACGAGGTCATCGTGTTCGACTCGCTCACCGAGGAACAGCTCGTCGAGATTACGCGGATCCTGATCAGCAGGCTGAATGCGAGCCTGGCGGACCGTAACACGGAGATCCTGGCCACCGACGAGGCCTGCCGGTGGATTGTGCAGACGACCTGCAAGGACCGGGCCTACGGCGCCCGTCCATTACGGAGAGCGATCCAGAAACATATCGAAGATGCCCTTTCCGACGCGATCATCACCGGCCGGTTCCAGGGCCAGGGCGTGATTGAGGTCTACCTCGATGGTGACAAGTTGAATTTCCGGAACCCGGTCGAGGTTCCCGCTTCGTGAGCCGCCGCAGCCGTCCCGTGGGCGCTCCAACCCGTTGCAAAGTAGAATGATCGTCGAATCGCGGATACCCGGAGCCTGGGCCCGGAATCACCGCAAGTGAGAGAGAGACACTTGAGCATGGATCCGACGCACAAGGGGGCCGCGGGTAGAACCGTTCGAGCGGCATTGCTCATCCTGCTGATCATCGGCCTGCTGGCCCCGATGGCGGTCGCCCGTTCGGGGATGGTCGATTCGATCACAGTGTACGGGTTGTACCGCATGACGGAAGAAGCGTTCCTGCATGCCATGGGAGTCCGTGCCGGCGATCCCTACGATCCGGGCAAGCTGAAGATCGCGTTCCGGAAACTCTGGGAACTCGGTCTGTTCGAAGATATCGTCATCGAGGCCGACGACGGACCGGATGGGGGCAAGATAGTCGTAGTCAAAGTTCGGGAACGCCCGGTCCTGACGGCGGTGACCTACGACGAAAACCCGGTCCTGAACCGGACCCAGATCGAAGATCGCTACAAGGAAAAGGATATGCGCCTGCGTCTGGGCAAGCCTATGGACAGGCGGGCGATCGCCGACGCCGAGGCGACCATCCGCGAGTATTTGGCTGAGAAGGGGTTCCTGGACGCCAGCGTGAAGGCCGAGATTCGCAACGTCACCGACAAGACCCGGGCGGTGCACTTCACCATCCGCCCCGGCGGCAAAACCCGCATCCGCGCCATCCGGTTCACCGGCAATCGACTGTTCTCCGATCGGGTGTTGCGGCGACAGCTGGAATTGACCAAGCCTCGCAAGTGGTACTGGCCCTGGTCGAAGAAAAACCTGTATCACCCGCTGAAGTGGGACCAGGATGCCGGAAACATCCGGAAGATGTATCAGAACGAGGGCTACCTGGACGTGGTTATGCGGGCGCCGAACATCGATGTCCGTGAAAAGGTCAAGGAGCCCAAAAAGAAACACATCGCCAGGCGGGAGGCCCTTGACGCCGACGTTGCGGACGAGCCTGAGGCGGGTGTGGACGAACGCGACGGGAACCTGTCGTCGAAAAAGGTCCGCAAGAAGGCGAAAGACAATGCCGCCCGGCTGGAGAAGCAGGCCAAGAAGAAGAAGAAAGCGGACCGGGTCCGGTTGAAGGCCGAACCGAAGGTCAAGAAATGGATCGTTCTCAACGTCCCGGTCAACGAAGGCGAGCAATACACCACCGGCGAGATAACGGTCTCCGGCAACACCGTGTTCACCGACAATCAGCTCAAGGCGTTCCTGCCTTTGCGGGAAGGATCGGTCCTGCGTAACAACCTGCTGGAGGCAGGTGTGGAGTCCATGACCCGGTTGTACGGGGACCGTGGGCATCTGTACGCCTCGGTGGTGCGCCAGGTCCTGCGCCGTGAAGGGGAGACGGTGGCGGACATCCTGGTGACGGTGGAGGAAGACGAGCCCTATTACATTTCGAGCATCGAGTTCCAGGGGAACAACAAGACCCATGACCGGGTCCTGAGACGGGAAATGCTGATCAGCGAGGGCGATCTGTTCAGCCGTTCCAAACTGGAAATCTCCAAGACCAAGATCAACCAGTTGGGCTACTTCGAGGTTCCCGAGGAGCCGGTGGTTGAGCCGGTGGAAGGTGAGAACCAGGTCAAGGTCATCATGGACGGCGAGGACAGGGGCAGGAACGAGATCCAGATCGGCGGCGGTTACAGCGGCCTCGACGGCGCGTTCTTCAGCGGCGTTTATTCGACTCGCAATTTCCTGGGCCGCGGCCAGGTTCTGTCCGCCTCGCTGACCGTGGGTGGAAGGTCCGACCGCTACCAACTCAGTTTTCAGGAGCCGTGGTTCATGAACCGGCCGTATACCCTGGGGTTCAGCCTGTTCCGCACCGACATCGATTATGGAGCCTCGCTGCAGAGCAGCAGCAAGGGCGGCGGCATCATCCTCGGAAAACAGCTGGCGCCGTTCACGGCCCTGCGACTGAGCTACTCCTATGAGAGTGTGACCTCGACCTCGTCGAGCCTCGCGCTGATCGATCCTGACGATCCGTTGGCGCTTACCCGGTTCTCCGCAACCAACAAGATTTCCAGCATCACCCCGGTGTTTTCCTACAACCGGGTGAACAACCCGTACCGGCCGTCCGCCGGGTCGTCCTTCATTCTGAGTTTCCAGGTCGCAGGCGGGCCGCTGGGCGGGGATACTAACTTCCTTAAGCCGGTGGCCCGTTACACAACCTACAAACGACCGTTCAAGCGCTCGTTCATGGCGATGCATGCAGAGGTCGGGATGGTCCGGGAGTGGCAGGGCGGCTCCAGTGGGTTCAACTCCTCCAACGTGAATGGTGTCCCCAGATTCCAGCGCTTCTGGCTGGGTGGCGAAACCCCCGGTCCCCGGGGCTTCGAGACCCGCTCGATTACGCCGCGGCGGTATGTCATTCTGGATGAGAACGGATCGATCCTGGACGTGCTGGGCGACCCGCGCAATGTGAACATTGCGGATCTGGTAAGATCCGGCGACGGGGTTCCGGTGCTTGTGGAGGTTGGCGGTGACCGCATGTTCCTCTTCCAGACCGAGTTTGTGTTCCCCCTGGGACAGCAGGCTGAGCTGGCGGTGTTCGCCGATATCGGCGACGCTCTTTTCGAGGACCAGTCCTGGGGGTTGGATACGGCCCGTGCTTCCGCGGGAGTTGAAATGAGGTTCCATCTGCCGGTCTTCCCGGTGCCGCTGAGGCTGATTTACGCCTGGCCTATACGGGAAGGGGTCCGCGACCGGACCAGCCGGTTCACATTCTCGATCGGACGAAGCTTCTGATAACGGATCGACCTGAAAGGACCGAGACATGAAAAGAACGAGACGAGTGCTGTCGGCACTGATATTGACCCTGGCCGCGGGCTCCGTGGCGATTGCTCAGGATGCTCCCAGGATAGCGGTGTTCGACCCTCAGCGCGTCTCCGAGGAGACCGAGGAAGGCACCCGGATCCAGGCCCGCCTGACAGCGTTCCGGAACCAGAAGCAGGGTGAACTGACCGCCAAGCAGACGGCGGTCACCGACCTTCAGAACCAGCTTGTCGCGCAGGCGTTGTCCCTTTCACCCGAGCGGAAACAGGCCCTGGAGATAGAGATCCAGAAGAAGGCCCTGGAGTTCCAGAGTACCCAGGAGGCGGCGGCGCGGGAGATGCAACTGGAAATCAACTCCGCCCAGGCTCGCTTTCAGGAGCAACTGCTGGCGGTTGTGGAACAGTTCGGCCGGGAAGAGGGTTTCGACCTGATATTGGACCTGTCGCTGGTGGCATGGGCCGCCCCTGCCATGGATGTGACTACGGCCCTGGTGGATAGCTTCAACCTGTGGGTCAAGCCGCCTGCCGCCACCCCGGCCCCGCCCGAGGCCGGTTCGGGACAGTAGCGGCCGGGGAGCGCGTCCCGTGAAACGGTTCAGCCTCCTGGAATTGGCGGAGAAGGTCGGCGGCAAAATTGTCGGCGACCGCGACTTGCAGATTGAAGGCGTGGCGACGCTGGAAGCCGCCGGACCGACCGATCTGGCGTTCTTCACCAATATCCGGTACCTGGAGCGGGCCGCTCAAACCGGGGCCGGGGCCGTCCTGGTGCGGGACGGGGTGGAACTCCCCGGAAAGATCCTCCTTGTGGTGGAGGATCCGTCCACAACCCTGGCGGAACTTCTGGAGTTGTTTCACCCGGTGCAGCCTCCCGAACCGGGAATTTCGGCCGACGCCCGGATGGCGGACGATGTGGACATCGGTGCCGGGCTGACCATAGGACCGTTCGCCGTGGTGGAGTCCGGATGCCGCCTTGGGGACGGGGCACGGATCGGGGCCGGCTGCTGGGTCGGGGCCGGAAGTCAGGTGGGAGCCGGTTCGGTCCTGATGCCCGGGGCAGTGCTCTATCCGGGAACAGTCCTCGGCAAGGCCTGCCTGATCCATTCAGGTGTGGTCCTGGGAGGCGACGGATTCGGTTTCGCCACGCGGTCCGGCCTGCACCGCAAGATCCCACAGGTCGGCCGGGTCGTAGTGGAAGACCAGGTGGAGATCGGGGCGAACAGCACCGTGGACCGGGGTGCCCTCGGCGATACGCGGATCGGGGCCGGTTCCAAGATAGACAACCTGGTGATGATCGCCCACGGCGTTGAGCTCGGTCCCAGCTGCCTGCTGGCCGGCCAGGCCGGCATTGCCGGCAGTACCCGGGTGGGGAAGGGCGTGACCTTCGCCGGCCAGGCCGGTGCCGCCGGCCACCTGACCATCGGCGACGGGGCCGTCGTGGCGGCCAAGTCGGCGGTTTTCGCCGACATCCCCGAAGGCTCCTTCGTTGCCGGCATACCGGCCAGGGATCACAGGGAATGGAAGAAAATGGTGGCCGTGGAAAAACGTCTTCCGGAACTGCGGGCCGAATTGAAACGGCTGGGCAGGAAGATCCTGCGGCTGGAACAGGGCTGCAACCAGGAGGACTGAGCCTTTGATGGATATCTACAGAATCATGGACTGCATCCCTCACCGCTACCCGTTTCTGTTGCTGGACCGGGTTGTGGAAATGGAGCCGAAAAAAAGAATCGTGGCGCTCAAGAACGTCACCATAAACGAATCGTTTTTCCAGGGCCATTTTCCCGGCGCGCCGGTGATGCCGGGGGTCCTGATCGTCGAAGCCATGGCCCAGGCCGGTGCGGTCCTGATCCTTCACGATATGGAGAACCGGGCTTCGAAGCTGGTGTACTTCACCGGTATCGACGGCGCACGGTTCCGACAGGCCGTGGTTCCCGGGGACCAGATCCGGTTCACTCTGGAGGTCCTGAAGCTCAGACCGAGAACCTGCAAAATGAAGGGCATCGCCGAGGTGGACGGCAAAAAGGTCGCCGAGGCGGAGATCCTGTCGGCCCTGGTGGACCGGCCGTGAATCCCGCCTCCATCGACCCTACCGCGGTAGTGCACCCTGCTGCCGAACTGGATGACGACGTCACCATCGGCCCCCACGCGGTCATCGCCGCCAGGGTCCGGATCGGGAGCGGCTGCAGCATCGGTGCGTCGGCGGTCATCCAGGGTCCGACGATTCTGGGTGAGGACAACAAGGTCCATGCGATGGCATCCATCGGGGGCGATCCCCAGGATTTGAAATACGACGGAGAGGACACCACCCTGTCCATCGGATCCCGTAACTGTATCCGGGAGTTCGTCACCATCAACCGGGGAACTGTCGGAGGTGGCGGACAGACTGTGGTGGGAGACGACAACCTTTTGATGGCGTACGCTCATTTCGGCCACGACTGCATAGTAGGCAACCGGTCGGTTTTCGCCAACGCCGCGACCCTGGCCGGTCATGTGGAAGTCGGTGACGATGCGACTGTGGGTGCTTACAGTGGTGTGCATCAGCACTGCAGAGTAGCCGATCATGCATTCATCGGCGGGTACTCGGTGGTAACCCAGGACGCCATGCCATGGGTTCTGACGGTTGGCAACAGGGCCACGTCCCACGGGGTCAATATCGTAGGCCTGAGGCGGTCCGGGCTGCCGAAGGAGACCATCCGGGCCATCAAACAGTGTTACATGACCCTGTTCCGTTCAAAGCTCGGCCTGGACGAGGCTGCGAAGCAGGTGCAACAAGCTTACGGAGAGCTGCCCGAGATTCGTTATTTCCTGGAATTCGTCCGTTCCAGCAATCGGGGCGTCTGCCGCTAGGAACGAGCCATGGCTCTTGAAAAAGTACCTGTCTGCGTGGTCGGTGTCGGACACCTGGGGAAGCATCACGCCAGGCTGTACGCCGAGGACCCGGACGCCGAACTGGTTGCGGTAGTCGACAGCGACCGGGCCCGGGCGGAATCGATCGCGGCGGAATTCGGTTGCGAAGCGGTCACCGAGCTGTCCGGCATCCCGGAAAGGGTCCGGGCCGCCAGCATCGCCGTACCTACCCTGCACCACTGCCGGGTCGCAGTGCAACTGCTGCAGTCCGGCCGGGACGTACTGGTGGAGAAGCCGCTTACCAAGGACCTCGATGAGGCCGACCGCATCCTGAAGGCGGCCTCCGGGAGCGGACGCCTGGTGATGGTTGGGCACACGGAACGGTTCAACCCGGCGGTCGTCGCACTGGCGAAAGTGGTGGACCGCCCCAGGTTCTTCGAAATCCACCGCCTGGCCGCCTTCTCCACCCGCAGCACCGACATCGATGTTGTGCTGGACCTGATGATTCACGACCTGGATCTTCTGTTGTACCTGGACGGATCCGACCCGGTATCGGTGGATGCGGTCGGTGTGGCGGCGCTCACCGACAAGGTGGATATCGCCAACGCCCGCATCAGGTTCGCCTCCGGCTGCGTCGCCAACCTGACCGCCAGCAGGATCTCCACCGAGCCGGTCCGGCGGATACGCGTCTTCCAGGACAAAACCTATCTGGCCTGCGACACCGCCATCCGCAGGGTGGAGCGGTACCGGTTGGTGGCCGGTGACGGCGGCCGGCCGGACATACGTCACGATGTTCTCGAAGTCTCCCAAAGCGAACCTTTGGGAAACGAGTTGAAAGCGTTCCTGGATGCGGTCCGCCGGCGAACCGCTCCTCCGGTGCAAGGCAGGGACGGCAGGCGCGCCGTGGAACTGGCGTACCGGGTGCTTGCTTCCATCGAGGCGTCCGGTAATGCAGGCGGATAGCCTGCATCGCCTCCTGCAGCGGTTTATGGACGGCCGGACGGATAGCGCTGACCCACCCGGTGCCGCCTGGTGCGTCGGCGCCGCCGATGTGGTCTGGTCCCGTGGTTACTCGGGATCGTCTTCCGTGGAACCGGTTCGTGAAGCACTCGTGCCGGAAGCGATGTTCGATCTGGCGTCCTTGACCAAGCCGCTGGTTACCGCTCTTCTGGCGGCCATCCTGGAACAGGATGGCGTCCTTGACCTGGACGGTCCCCTGGCCGAATGGCTGCCCGAGTCGAAGGGAACGCCCTACGGAGAGGCCTCGCTCCTGGATCTGGGAGCCCATCGCGCCGGGCTGCCGGACTGGGAGCCGCTGTACGCCTCTGAGAAAGACGGCGCACGCTTTCCTGACAGGATCCTGGCCCTCCCACCGGCAGCGGCGCCGGGTCAGACCCTTTATTCCGATCTTGGTTACATCCTGCTGGGCCGTGTGCTTGAAATCGCCGCGGGCACCGGCCTGGACCGGTTGTTTGCCGGCCGGGTGGCCGTCCCGGTCGGCCTTAGGACCCTGGTGTTCCCCGGCCTGGCCGGCGTAGGTCGTCGAGCTGCCGCCACCGAGCGCGGGAACCGCTTCGAACGCGGCCTGGCCGGCGACCGCGCCGCCGGTTACCGCTTCAGGGAAGAGCTTATTCGCGGGCAGGTGCACGACTGCAACGCCTGGGCCATGGGGGGAGTGGCCGGCCACGCCGGTCTGTTCGGCGCCCTGGATGACGTGGTGGCCCTTGCCCGGGAAATCCTGGCGCCGGACCGCCTCGGGCTGGAGGGCCGGGGCAGAAGCCGCCTTCTGGATCCGGTTTGCGAGGGGGGGCGCACCTTCGGCTTCCAGCCGGCGGCGCTGAATCCGGCGGCCTCCTCCATCCTTCCGGACCGGGCGCCCGGCCACACCGGTTTCACCGGCACGTCTCTGTGGATGGACCCGGAGACCGGCCGATACTGGATACTCCTGGCGAATCGGGTGCATCCTGTGGTCGGCCGGTCAGGCTTCCAGGCGGTACGCCGGGAGTTCCACCGGCTGTCGGCGGCTCCAGTACCGAATCGGACTCCGGACTGCCGCGGGCGGTCGCCCTCTCCCTGGTCTTCCATGCTTTGCTCCTGCTGCTGCTCATGTTCATGCCGGTGTCGGAACCGGCCGCCGATCCCATGCATGAAGAGATTCTCAGCGTCACCTTTGAACCTGTGCAGGAAGCGGTACCTCGGCCCGAGTCATCGGACCTGTTCAAGGTTACCGGCGATCCGCCGGAAGATCCGGATGACTCGTCTCCACCACCGTCCACTCTCGGGGATCCACGGTTCCTCCCGATTGAAGGCGACCCCAGGGCCGACCGCCTGCAGCAGGAAGCACCGGATCCTGAGACGGTGAAGCCGGTGGAGGGTGACCGGAAGGAGGACAAGCCGGAGGAGACACGGGACGAGCCGGCGGAAGAGCAAAAGGAGCCGGATGAACCGGTCGAGGCAGGGGATCCCCAGGATCCGGGTACCCGGGACCTGCCTGAAGAGGCGGCCGGTGAAGCCCGGACGGTGGACGAGCCGGCGGCGCGACGGCTGGATGTGCGTTCAGCGCTGAACCGGACCACCCGTTCGGTGCTCGCGGCCCGGCGCAGTTCCGCCGGACAGCCTTCCGAAGCGTCCGGTTCGCCCCAGGGCCTGGAATTGCCGGAACTGGACCGCTTGCCGGAATCCGGGTTCGGATACGGCAACCTGGTTTTTGAGAGCAGTGATTTCGATTTCAGCGATTATGCACGCCAGATCTACATGGCGATCTGGAGGGCATGGCACAATCGCCTGTACTTCTCCACCGACGAATTCGACCGCTGGGCCTACTCAGGGAAATCGTGGCTGCTGGACCACCAGTTGCAGATCCGGTTCACCATCCACGCAAACGGCCAGGTGGACGGCATCGTCATCGAGGACGATTCCGGTTGTCTGCCGCTGGACCAGTCGGCGTTTGACGCCCTCAGAGAGGTGATCCTGCCGCCGCTGCCGGCAGAGTTCCCCAGAGACCGGGAAACGGTCCGCGGCCGGTTCATAGGCCAGGGTGATATCCGCGCTCTGAAAAAGAGCCTGACGTGGCTGAAGGCTCGGGGCGAGTTCTGATGCCCTCGTTGGCATAATAATGTTAAGCCCTGTAGCATGACGGCGCGCTCGGCGGCCCGCGCCGGCGCTTCCTCGGGAACACTATGAAATTCAAGGACCTGGAGTTCAGATCGGAAATCATGCTCGCCCTTTCGGAGGCCGGGTACGATACCCCGACGCCGATCCAGGAGAAGGCGATTCCGGTCCTGCTGACGGGCCAGGATCTGATCGGCATCGCCGAAACGGGGACCGGCAAGACCCTGGCGTTCCTTCTGCCGTTCTTCCAGCAACTCCTCCCGGACATCCACGACCCCCAAGCGGTGATCGTGCTGCCGACCCGGGAGCTGGCGATCCAGGTGGCCGGTGAGGCGGAGCGTTTCGGAAAGCACCTCGGGCTCCGGGTCGTATTGGCCTACGGCGGCACGTCCACACACGATCAGCGCCGGCTTCTCATGGAAGGATGTGATCTGCTGGTGGCGACACCGGGACGCTTGCTGGACTTCGTCAACTCCGCCTGGCTCTCCCTCCGGAAAGTCCGTTACCTGATTCTCGACGAAGCGGACCGCATGCTGGATATGGGGTTCATCAACGATATCGACGCCATCCTCCGCAAGACTCCGATGAGCCGTCAGACCATGCTGTTCTCGGCAACATTCCCAGATGCGATCAAGAACCTGGTTGACCGTTACATGCTTCATCCGGAAATGGTTCGCATGCATACCGGAACCAGGGTCAAGGCTTCCGTGGAACACCAGTTTTACCCGGTTGCCCAGGATCAAAAGGTCCAAATGATGCTGGAAGTGCTGCGGCGGGAGAAGCCCGGGAAGGCTCTGATTTTTTCCTCAACACGGGAAGGGACCAGCGAGTTGGCCTCCCATCTGAGGCGCCGGGGCTACAGGGTGGTTTCCCTGTCCAGCCTGCTGTCCCAGGCAAACCGCGAGCGGGCGTTGAATGCTTTCCGCGCCGGCGAGAGCCCGATCCTGGTGGCCACCGACGTGGCGGCCCGGGGACTGGACATCGACGACATCGATCTGGTCATCAATTTCGACCCTCCCATGACCCCCTCGGATTACGTCCACCGTATCGGACGCACCGGCAGGGCGGAGAAGTCCGGCAAGGCGGTGACGTTCGTCGGGGAAATGGACGGCCGGCGTGCGGCGGACATCGAAAAGCTCCTGGGGCAGACTGTGGAACGGGTAACGCTTGAGCGTTTCGATTACCGGCCGATACCGGACCGGCCCCGGGGGCGGCCGCGTTCCGGCGCGCCGGTGCGCCGGCCGGGACGGCCGGGGGACCGGAAAAGGTCCGGTACAGGCCCGTCGAGCGGGCAGCGAGGCGCGAGGCGTGATAAAGGGGGAGGGCGCAGGGGATAGGTTTGCGGCCGCCACAGACACACCCTACAATTCAGCCATGTCGATACTGGAAATATTCAAGGCCGGTGGGCCGATCATGTGGCCACTGGCGATCTGCTCCATTGTCACCGTAGCCATCATCATAGAACGCGCACTGGAACTCAGGACATCCCGGATTCTGGATCCGTCCATCGTGGAGAGGGTCACCGGCCTGGTGGAAGGCGGACTGCTGGACCGGGCCATGGACGTTTGCCACAAGAACCCGGGGCTGTTCACGCACATCGTGGCTGCCGGACTGCACCAGGCACCCAAAGGGGAACCGTTCGCCCGTGAGGCCGTGGAAGACGCCGGCCGTCATGAGACCACCCGGCTGACGCGCTACCTGCCGACCCTGGGAACGGTTGCCGCCGTCTCTCCGCTGCTCGGCCTCCTGGGAACGGTGACCGGCATGATCGCGGTGTTCAAGACCATTGCCAACTCGGGGATCGGGCAGGCGGCTGAACTGTCCAACGGCATCTCCCAGGCCCTGATCACCACAGCTACCGGATTGCTCATCGCCATCCCGGCTTTGGTGGCCTACAACTACTACACCGAACGTGCCGAGCGGATCATCCACCGGCTGGAGGGTGCCAGTCTGAGGGTGCTGCGCTCCTTGTTCCAGGTCCAGCTCCAGCCGCCGGTGAAAGCGGACCGTGCCCATGGGGCCGCACAGTCGGCTTCGCCGCAGTAGGCCGCGATGCATTTCCGCAGGGGCAGCAAGATACGGGTCGCCATCGATATCGCCCCCCTGGTGGACGTGGTTTTTCTGTTGGTGATCTTCTTTGCCGTTTCCACCACTTTTCAGGACAGCGCCGGGCTGAAGCTGCAACTGCCCACCTCCAATGCCGCCGTCGACAGGGAGCCCCGGGAAATAACCGTGGTGCTGGACCGGGAGGGCCGTCTCGAGTTCGATGGCCGCCTGGTGATCGAGGACAACCTGGAGGGCGAGCTCAGGACCGCCCTTTCCGGACGAGAGGATCCGCTTGTGGTTCTCCGGGCCGACAAGGATGCCAGCCACGGCGACGTGGTTCGGATAATGGGGCTGATCCGGCAGGCCGGTGCGGAAGGGCTGACCATTGCAGCCCGTAGCGGCACCGAGTGAATGTGGGCTCCTTGAGGATCATTGCAGGCTCTCTGAAAGGCAGGAAGATCCGTGTGCCCGAAGCGGCCGGGGTGCGCCCCACACCGGACCGGGTCCGGGAAGCGCTGTTCAGCATCCTCGAAGCCCGCACCGCAGGGGCCGTCGTGCTGGACGCGTTCGCCGGCTCCGGTGCGCTGG
>CALZKF010000101.1 GCA_945787955.1 uncultured Acidobacteriota bacterium
CCTCGGTCTGGGTCTGTACGGCATGCAGTACCTGGAAAATATGGGGGAATCGATCACCATGATCCTGCTGGGGGGGCTGTGCGTCGCAGGCTACCTCTACACCAACTCCAGATTTCTGCTGATCGCGGGCTGCCTGGTCACCGGCCTGGGAGTCGGCTCCTTCGGCGAACGGACATGGTCGGTTGTCGGTGAATTTTCCAAGCTCGGAGTGGGGATCGGATTCATTCTGATCTACGTCATCTCCCTGCTGTGGGAGAAACGGGCGCACTGGTGGCCGCTGATCCCCGGCATCGTCCTCCTGCTGCTCGGATTCAACGCCTGGCGGAGGTTCTACACGTTTCTCTTCTCGCGAGGCTGGCCACTGATCCTGGTGGGGATCGGCGTCCTGATCCTGCTGGGATCGTTTGGATGGGGCCGCAAGACCGGTCCCAAGCCAACGAGGCCGGCCTGATCGGGCCGGCCCCGCGGACACTGCCTGCCGTCGTTCAATCTTCCTTGGGAGGAATGCGCAATACCTGGCCCGGGTAAATGGTGTCCGGATTCTTCAGCATCGGTTTGTTCGCTTCGAAAATGACCGGGTATTTCATGGCATCGCCATAAAACCTTTTAGCAATCTTCGACAGGGAATCGCCGGACACGACCGTGTACATCGTCGCCTCCGGTTCCGGGACTGAAACGGCCAACCTATCGTCCACCCTCGATACACCCCTTGTATTCCCCAGCAGCAGGATCAGCTTTTCCTTATCCGCCTGGCTGGCTGCGTCCCCTTTCACCGTAGCCACACCGTCCCTGAAATCGATATCCAGGTCCACAACATCAACCCCGACCGCTTCGGCCATCCGGGTCAAAGACTCTTCCCGGGCTTTATCGGCCCGGGCCATGTCCGGCGTCCTGGCGATGTTGGCGTCCGCCTTTGCTGCGGCGGCGTCGTCCCGGCCGAACAAGGCCTCTCCTGCATCCTTGACGAAATCGAAAATACCCATAAAATCTCCTTCCCGGACGGGATCCTGCCGCGCTCGCCGGCTTCCGTTCCGGTCTCGCCGTTTAAGATACCATCGAACCCCATGTGACCATTCCGATCGTCGCAGGTCTGAGGATTTATGGTGGAACGAGATATGGTTCTGGAAGGGAATTCGAATAATTTTCGCCAATTGGTGGATTGGAGCGCCAGTGTCTGGGCCGGCCTGGTGGCCGGTACCGCGTTCCTGCTGTTCAACGTGGTGGTGACGCCGCTGGTGGAAGGCGGCAACGCCTGGATCATTCTCCGGCTGTTCGCCTCCCCCCTCCTGGGTCAGGAGGTTTTGTCCCCCCCCGCAACCAATGACCCATGGATATCCGTCGTGGGAACGGTGATCATTCTTGGCTGTTCGGTGCCTTTTTCCATGGTACTGGCCCTTATCATCCATCGCTGGGGCTCAATGGTCGGGATTCTGGGCGGTGCGGTCTTCGGCCTGGTGCTGTACTGCATTAATTTCTACACACTGACCTTCTTTGTACCCTGGTTTTTCGCCATGCGGAGTTTTTCGATGGCGATCTCACACCTGTTGTTCGGAGCTGTGGCAGGTTGGATTTACGAGAGTCTCGAGGTCGAGGAGTTCATCAGGAAATGAGTGCATTTCGGACAGCCTTGAGAACCCGCCGGGTGTTGCGACACCGTCCAGCCCGGGCGTCGGCGGTTTCAGGACGTTTCCGGAGCAAAGGCCGTCTTATATTGGCGCTGGTCATGGCCGGATTCGCCCTGGTCTCCTATTTCGGTTCCAAGCAGTACAACCCGGTCACAGGTAAGCAGCAGTACCTCGGCCTCTCAACCCACCAGGAAATCGCGTTGGGCCTGCAGGCAGCCCCCGAAATGATGCGCCAGCACGGAGGACTCCACCCGGACCAGGACGCACAGGCGCTGGTGGACCAGGTCGGCGCACGACTGGTCGGCCGTACCGCAGCGGCGCAGACCGATTGGCAGTTCGAGTTTCACCTGCTCGCCGACGATCGCACGGTCAACGCCTTCGCCCTTCCCGGCGGCCAGGTTTTCATCACCGCAGCGCTTTACCGGCGCTTCGACACCGAGGGTCAGTTGGCCGGAGTGCTGGGCCACGAGATCGGCCATGTCATCGCACGCCATTCCGCGCAGCGTATGGCGAAAATGCAGGTCACGCAGGGCCTGTCCGGAGCGGTCCTGGTCGCATCAGGCGACTCGGGCTACGGTGCGGCCCGGATCGCCGCCACGATCGGCAACCTTGTGAACATGAAGTTCGGCCGGGACGACGAACTCCAGTCCGACCGCCTTGGAGTCCGATTTATGGCCAATTCCGGTTACGATCCCCGGGCCCTGGTCCGTGTCATGGAGATCCTGGCGGAGGCCGGTGGGGGCGGGACCCAGCCCGAATTTTTCAGCACCCATCCGAACCCGGCCAACCGGGTCAGCGAAATTGAGGCGGCCATTGCGGCGACCTACCCGGATGGCGTGCCTGAAGGACTGGTGCCATAAGGGTGGTTTCCTGCCGGTTTGGTCTATAATCCCCGCCCGCATCAGCGGTGAGGAGGATAGATGCCGATCATTCTGGACGGAACCGGGCTGACCATCGAGAAAATTGTGCAGGTTGCGAGGGACGGCGAAGCCGCCGACCTGGCGCCGGGCGCTCTGGACAGGATCCGGACCTGCCGCACCCTGCTGGAAAGCAAGATCGATGCAGGCGAAGTGATGTACGGCGTCAACACCGGAATCGGCGAGTTGGCCAACGTCCGGCTGGACGACTCCCAGATCAGGGATTTTCAAAAGTACCTGATATACAACCACGCCGCCGGTATCGGCAAACCGGTTGCGGTTGAACGAATCCGGGCTGCGATGCTGGGGCGTGTCAACGTTCAGGCCAAAGGGTATTCGGGCTGCAGGCCGGAAATACCGCAGACATACATCGTGTTGCTCAACGCGGGCATCACCCCGGTAGTCTCCGAAAAAGGAAGCGTCGGCGCTTGCGGCGATCTCGCACCGATGAGCCAGATCGCGCTTAGTCTCATGGGCGAAGGCGAGTGTTTCTACGACGGACGGCGGATGCCGACACACGAGGCGATGGACGACGCCGGCATCCCTGTTCCCGGACTTCAGGCCCGGGACGGCCTCTCCGCCATCAACGGCTCCAACCTGCTCACCGCCATCTCCGCCCTCCTGCTCTACGACGCCGAGCGCTGGATCCAGCAGGCCGAGATCGCCGCCGCCATGTCCCTGGAGGCGCTGCTGGCCAACATGAACCCTTATACCGGACGATTGCACGAATTGCGCGGTTTCCCCGGCGCGGTCACCAGCGCTGCGAACCTCAGCCGGGTGCTTGACGGTTCCGACCTTGTGACCGGGAAAGTGCAAGTCAAAGTCCAGGACGCCTATTCCATGAGATCCACACCCCAGGTCATCGGAGCCCTGAGGGATCAGCTGGCCTTCGCCCGCAGGCAGGTGGAGATCGAACTCAACGGTGTCGGCGACAATCCGATTTTCCTTCCCGACGAGGATCGTGTGCTCACAGGCGCCAATTTCCAGGGAACGCCGGTAAGCATGCCGATGGACATGGTCGGCGCCGGTATCGCCATGATTTCGGTGCTGTCCGAACGGCGGCTGAACCGCCTCCTGAACCCGGCACTCAGCGTCGGCCTGCCTGCCTTCCTCACCAAGGGCGCCGGCATGTTTTCCGGCATGATGCTGAGCCAGTACACCGCCGACATGCTGATTGTGGAGCAGCGCATACTCAGCGCCCCGGCCTGCGTCCAGTCGATCCCGGCGGCGGCGGATCAGGAAGACTTCGTCAGCATGGGCATGAATACGGTGCTCAAGACCTCCCAGATTCTCGAGAACGCCTGGGGCGTCCTGGGAATCGAACTGATGGCGGCGGCCCAGGCGTTGGATTTCAGGGAACACCGCTTCGGCGACGGGGTGCAGGCGGCCCATGCCGCAATCCGCAAACACGTCGATTACCTGGATGTGGACCGGCCGCTGTACTCCGACCACAACACCATGGCCGGTGTGGTGGAACGCTGCGAGATCCTGGAGGCCGTGAACCAGGTCACAGGCCCTCTGGACAGTTCCTGGGAGTAGCTACATGCGCTCTATGATCGCCTGGCCGAAACCGGAACAGGACAACTCATTGACTCCCGCCCTGCCCTCACGGACCATGAGACGGGCCAGATCGTAGGTTACCTGGCCTTCCTTGATGGCTTTCTCCATGCCGGACAGCACCAGGTCGGCGGCCTCGTTCCAGCCCATGTGGTTCAGCATCATCACCGCCGACAGGATCAGGGATCCGGGATTGACCTTGTCCATGCCGGTGTACTTGGGCGCCGTGCCGTGGGTCGCTTCGAACAGCGCCACATCGTCGGACAAGTTGGCGCCCGGCCCCAGGCCGAGGCCGCCCACCAGGGCGATGGCGGCGTCGGACATGTAGTCGCCGTTCAGGTTCGGCAGCGCCAGGACGCTGTACTCATCGGGCCGGGTCTGGATCTGCTGGAAGATGGAGTCGGCGATGCGGTCCTTCACCAGGACCTTGCCTTCCGGCATTTTGCCGTCCAGTTCGTCCCACAGCTTCTTTTCACTGATGGTGGCGTCCCCGAATTCCTTCTCCGCAAGCTCATAGCCCCACTTGCAGAAGGAGCCTTCGGTGAACTTCATGATATTGCCCTTGTGCACCAGGGTCACCGAGGGCAGTTTTTGGGACACTGCCCATTCCAGGGCCTTGCGGACCAGCCGGTTGGTGCCGTTGAGGGATATCGGCTTGATACCGATGCCGGAGTCGGACCGGATCTCCCGTCCGGTCATTTTCTTGACCAGGGCGATGATCGCCAGGGCGGTCTCGCTGCCGCGCTCGAAATCGTGGCCGGCGTAGACGTCCTCCGTGTTTTCACGGAATATGACGAAATTCACCTTGTCGGCGTATTTGTTGGGAGCCGGAACGCCCTCGAAGTACCGGATCGGCCGGACACAAGCATACAGGTCCAGGTACTGCCGGAACCGGACGTTGATGGAGCGGAAGCGCTCGCAAACCCCATCGTTCTTGCCGCACTTGTCGCAGGTGCCGTCGTGGTACTGCTGGTTGGCGCAGTGCAGGCAAACGTGGGTCTCTTCTCCGATCGGCGTCGTAAATGGACCTTTGATGGCGATTTTCAGGTGCCGGATCGCCTCCACCGTCTCCTCGGGGAACTCGCTGCCGTATCGCTGCAGCCCTTCCAGGCCGGCGTACAGCGGGCACCAGGCAATGGACCGTTTTCCATCGTAAGCCTTGTCCACCGCGGCCCCGACAACCTGCTGCATGGGAGGGGTAATGTCGATGCCGATGCCGTCGCCCCGGAGGACCCCGATGACTGGACGGTCGCCGATAACCGGCTTTCCGTTCTTCACCTGGATCAGGTCACCTTCGGGGATCTGCACTTCCTTGAACTGGGCCACGGGAACCTCCTGAGCAACATCGATGAGGCCGGCCGGAGCCGGCCCGAATTGGACCAGCTATGATACGAAATCAACAGGATTTATCCAGTTGGACGGTGGACCGATCCTGTCCGCACGAGTCCATTGTCCGAAAACTGATCGGAATGGCCAACAAGACTCCTGCTTTGTCGATAGGAATACTGCTACGCTGTTTTCGTACATCAATTGAAGCCATGAACCCGTCCATGAAAGGGCTTGATCATGGGACTCAACAGGCGCAGGTTTTTCTCCCTCTTTCTCCCTACCGCCGCAACTCTGGCAGCCTGCTCACGATCCGAAGCCTCGCAAGAGATCGTCGGCTCGAAGGAAGAGGAGCAGGTCGGATGCCTGGTGGACACAACCCTTTGTATCGGCTGCCGACAATGCGAAGAGGGGTGCAACCGCCGCAATGAACTTCCCCGCCCCGACAAGCCGTTCAGGGACCATTCGGTTTTTCGTACGGACCGCCGGCCCGGAATCAATAATTTCACGGTCGTCAACGAGTTCCTGGGATCACCATCCCGGGATCAACGCAACAAGTCGGCAACTTATGTCAAAACCCAATGCATGCACTGCCTGGATCCAGCCTGCGTTTCGGCCTGCATTGTCGGCGCACTGACTCGCGCCAGAGATGGCGCGGTTGTCTACAACCCCGATATATGTATCGGGTGCCGCTACTGCATGATCGCCTGCCCGTTCCAGATCCCGTCCTATGAATACGCGGAAACCCTTACGCCGAGGGTCCGGAAGTGCGAGTTCTGCGCCGATCAGGCCGAGGGCACAGGCGCCGACCCGGCCTGCGCCGCCGCGTGCCCTATCGAGGCGATCGTGTTCGGGAAACGGAGCGAATTGCTTCAGCTGGCCCGATCCCGGATTGAGCGCCGCCCGGTAAGGTACGTCGATCATGTCTACGGCGAGAACGAGATCGGAGGCACTTCCTGGCTGTACCTCTATGGCCGTGAAATGGATGAGATCGGCCTGCTGTCCCTCCCGATCTTTTCACCGCCGCGGACCACAGAGGCGATCCAGCACACGATTTTCAAGTACGGAGCGATCCCGTTCCTGGTCTACGGCACTCTGGGCGGAATCATGTGGCACAACCACCGCAAGCATCAGGTTGCCGACGACCGGGATGGAGGTGGGTCGTGAGCGCCCATGACACCCGATGTGTGCGCGGGAGCTTCTTCAGCCCCGGCACCTTCGCCCTGCTGGCCGTCATGACCCTGGGCGGCGCATTTGCCTTCACGCGAATGCTGACCAACCTCCAAACCGTTACCAATCTGACCGACGCTTATCCCTGGGGTCTCTGGATCGCCATCGACGTCGCCTGCGGCGTTGCTCTGGCGGCCGGCGGCTTCACCACCGCAGCCCTGATCGAGGTCTTCGGCAATCACAAATACAGGCCGCTTCTGCGGCCGGCCGTGCTCACCGCCTGGCTCGGCTACATCTTCGTCGGCATCGGACTGATGTTCGACCTCGGAAGGTATTGGAACATCTGGAGGCCGGCGTTCAACTGGCAGGGCAACTCGGTGCTGTTCGAAGTCGGCATGTGCGTCATGGCCTACCTGTTCGTGCTCACCGTGGAGATGTCCATCAGCTTCCTGGACGGCTTGCGCACCAGGGTGGAGGAGGGCTCCCCCGGCGCCAGAATCCTGAACCGCCTGGAACGGCCCCTGACCCTCCTGCGCCGGATTGTTCGGACCGTCATGCCGCTGTTTGTCATCGCAGGGGTTGTATTGTCGTGCATGCACCAGTCGTCCCTGGGCGCCCTGATGGTGATCGCACCGACCAAGATGTGCTCCCTGTGGTACACGCCGGTGCTGCCTCTGCTGTTCCTGCTGTCGGCGATTATGGTCGGTTTTCCCATGGTGGTGATGGAATCACTCATCGTAAGCCGCAGCCTGGGGCGTGAACCGGAGATGGACCTGCTGTCCCCCCTGGCGAAGATCATCCCCTGGTTTATCGCCGGATACGGCGCCGTGAAGATTCTGGACCTCGTGGTCCGGGGCTCTGCGGTGGAGTTCTTCGACACTCCCGGACACATGATCGCTTTCCTGGTGGAAATGGTTCTCTGCCTCCTGGTTCCGTTCGTCCTGCTGATGCTCAAGCCGGTGCGGGAGTCTTCCGGCTGGCTGCTGTTTTCATCCCTCTTGATCATCGCAGGGGTGGTTCTGAATCGGGTCAACGTATTCCTGGTGGCTTATGAACCGCCGTTCCCCGGCAAAGGCTACTTCCCGTCGGTCGGTGAAATCGCCGTAACCCTGGGGCTGATTGCCACCATCATGTTCCTGTACAGGGTGTTCATCTTCCTCTTCCCGATCCTGCCGAAACATGAAACCAGCGCCGCAATACCCCTGCGGACCCCGCCGACCTACACGCCGCTTAAGACTTCAACCGCCTGGACCTTCCGCGGAGTGGCCATCGGATTGATGTTGATCTTCTCCGTCCTGTACGCTTTTATCCACCAGGAAGCGGTTTCCGGAGATATCCGGGCCACCGAGTGGGTCGAATCGGTCAGACCGGTGGTGGCGGAGTCCACCGGATTGAACCCGGCTGAACACGCCGGCCGTCCCGAAGGCTATCAGCGCGTGTACATCCTCAGCAGCCGCCTGCTGGACGATCTGGACAACTTCTACGGCCCGGCCCGGTTCAACCATGTCACCCATGACGAGTGGACCGGCGGAGACTGCGCCCCCTGCCACCACCGTTTCTCCATGGACAGCGACGACCGCATCGGTATCGACCTGAACGAATTCCACGACGAACTGGAAATTCACCTCGGCGGTCCGTGCGCCTCCTGCCACGACATGGGCTCCATTACGACCCAACGCTGCGACTCCTGCCACTGGTTGGCCAATGAAGAGGATGATCCCAGCCGCCTGGGGCTCAAGGGGGCGTACCACCGCCAGTGCATCGGCTGTCATGAGGGCGCCCGGAAAACAGGCGCCCCGCTGGCCTGTATCGGCTGCCACCATCCGGTGACCCCGGACCACCGTGACCTGGTGGCGGTCGGCGAAGACGTTGATGTGCAAGGGGTGGTGAGGGAATGCGTGCGATGCCATGCAACATCAACACAGGACGTACTGAAGAGCGCGCACTGGAACTGGGCCGGTCATTCTCCCGAAGTCGGTGGGTACGAAAACAGTGCCAGCCTCGGCCTGAACACCATGGTGAACAGCTATATGTTCGGCACCGGACCCAACGGGGAGTACTGCGCCGCCTGCCACATCGGCATCGGTCCCCTCGAGGGCCGGATTGCAAACCGCGACCCTGAAACGGTGGACTGCCTGATCTGCCACGACACCACGGGGACCTACAAGAAGAAAATCGGAGGCGGCGGTCAGCCGGTCGACGGCTTGGACCTCCAGAGGGTGGGCCGCACCGTCGGACGCCCGTCACGGGCGAAATGCGGAGAGTGCCATTTCTACAGCGACGGCTCGGCCAACATCAAGCACGGCGACCTGGAACCGGCGCTGGCCGACCCGCCGGATGACTTCGATGTCCACATGGGCCGTTACAACCTGTTGTGCCAGGACTGCCATACCACCCGGCAACACAAAATCGCCGGGATGTCCATGAGCGCTCCTGCTGTGGAAGGCCGGGTGCACTGCAGCCGGTGCCACAGCGACACGCCCCATGGCATCAGCGGCGCCTACAGCCGTCACCTTGACGATCATTTGCGATCGATCTCGTGCCAGGTCTGCCACATCCCGCATATCGCCCGGGAGACACCGACCCGGACTTCCATCGACTGGCAGAAAGCGGAGGCCTACGGCCCGGTGCCGCTGACCGATCGCGGCCTTCCGGCCTGGCCGGAACGGTCCGGGGTTGAAACCTGGGTCCGGAACCTGGTTCCGGAATATCGCTGGTATGACGGCACCCGCAGGATCAAGGTCCTGGGAGAGAGTATCGATCCCCGCAGCACCGTGTACCTTAACCAGCCCCAGGGCGACAAGCGCAACCCGCGCGCCCTGATTTCGGCATTCAAGACCCATAGGGCGATACAACCGTACGACACGGACAACAAAGTCCTGCTCATCCCGAAATTGTGGGAAGGATTCTGGCAGCACTTCAATCTTGAGGTCGCCATACGCGACGGAATGGCGGATTCCGGGATGGGGTATTCCGGATCTTACGATTTCGTCCAAACCGTCCAGTACATGGGGATCCATCACGAGATCGTGCCGGCCAAGGACGCCCTGGGATGCCACGACTGTCACGCCGCCGACGCAGTGGACTGCAGACGCTGCCACAGTTCTATCCGTGGGCATGAGCTCAATGGTCTCGGCCACGCAGTGTACCCGGAGGTCGAGAATCGAATCGACTTCAAGGCTCTTGGCTACGAAGACGACCCGGCCCGGATCGGCGGGAGGTTCTTTATCCAGTTGGGGAGGGGTACGCCTCCCAGTTGAGCTTGCGCCGGCAAAAGCAATGAGCCAAACTGGCCCGGTGATAATTGAAGCGCGTCAACGGCACCTTCGCCGGGCTGTGGCCCTTGAAGCGGCCACGGTGTTGTGGAACGTCATCGAAGGGGTGGTTGCCGTAGCCGCCGGCACCCTCAGCGGCAGTGTCGCCCTGATCGGCTTCGGCATCGATTCCTTCATCGAAACCACCAGCGCCGCCGTGGTCGGGCGCAGGTTCCTGAGTGAACTTCGTGGGACCGGTCGGCAGGGTGACGAATCCCGTGCCACCCGGGTCGCCGGTACGCTCCTGCTGGTCCTGGCCTCCTACATCACGCTAGATGCAGGCCGGAGGCTGCTGGGCTACGGCGCCGCCGCGGAGGAATCCCGGGTCGGCATGGTGCTGTGTCCAGCCCAGCCCTCCGGGCCGACGCTTTCGAGACCATCGCCTGCGCCTGGTTGTCGCTGACGACCCTGGCCGGCCTGGTGCTGAACGCCCTGTTCGGATGGTGGTGGGCCGACCCGGTGGCGGCTCTGGTCCTGGTGCCGCTCATCGTTCGGGAAGGTCTGGAGGCGCGTCGCGGCGGCTGCAACTGCCACGACGACTAGAACCGATTCAACCGAGACTCAGGGCCATCTCTCGCAGCAGTGTGTCCTGACCTGAGACCCATTCTTCGTCCTTTCCCGGACGGAGCTGGGTGTACTCCCCTGTGGCGTCCATCTCCCAGGCGTTGCAATTGTCGTCAAGCAGCACCATCAGGCCTTCCTCGATAACCCTGCGGCGCAGTTTTTTGCTTCGGATCGGGAACGCCAGCTCAACACGGCGGAAGAAATTCCTCGGCATCCAGTCGGCGGAACTGCAGAGAGTGTCCTCCTCCCCACCGGCGTGGAAATGGAAAATCCTGTGATGCTCCAGGAACCGGCCGACCACCGAACGAACCCGGATATTGTCCGAGACTCCCGGAATGCCCGGCCTGAGGCAGCAGACACCCCGTACGATCAGGTCGATTTCGACGCCGCCCATGGACGCCCGATACAAGGCCCGGATAATCTCCGGCTCGATGAGGGAGTTCATCTTGGCGACGATGCGGCCGTCGCCTCCAGCGGCTACGTTGGCAGCTTCCTGTTCAATCATCTCCAGAAGCCTTCCGTGAAGCTCGAAAGGGGTCTGGACGCAGCGGTTCAGGGTCTGGGCCTTGCAAACACCGGTCAGCTGCTGGAAGACGTTATGGACATCCTCACCGATCTTCTGGTCGCTGGTCATCAATCCGAAATCGGTGTACGCCCGCGCCGTGCTGGAATGGTAGTTTCCTGTGCCCAGATGGACATACCGGATCAACTCACCGCCCTCCCGCCGGACGATCAACAACATCTTGGCGTGGGCCTTGAACCCGACCACTCCGTACACCACCTTCGCCCCGGCCTCCTGCAGGCGGGTGGCCAGCTCGATGTTCGCCGCTTCGTCGAACCGCGCCCGCAGCTCGATCACCGCCGTGACCTCTTTGCCGCTGCGAGCCGCATCCAGCAAGGCTTCCGCCATCGGAGAGTCCATTCCGGTGCGGTAGACCGTCTGGCGGATCGCCAGCACATCGGGATCGGCTGCCGCCTGCCGGATCAGATCGACTACCGGGCCGAAACTCTGATACGGGTGATGCAGCAGGACGTCACCCTTCCTCAGAACGCTGAACAGGTCCGACTTATGGGCCAGTTTTGCCGGAATGCCCGGCGTAAACGAACGGTATTTGAGTTCCGGTCGGTCCACCAGATCGACAAGAGCCGACAGACGGTTCAGGTTCACCGGACCATCGACTTCGTAGGTGTCGGCCTCGCCGAGGTTAAACTGGTTCTGGAGGAACAGCGCCATTTCCGGGGAGCAGGTATCCGCCACTTCCAGCCGCACAGCCTTGCTGAATTCCCGGTGAGGCAGTTCGCCCTTGAGAGCGGACAGCAGGTCCTTCACTTCCTCTTCATCAACCCACAGGTCACTGTTGCGCGTAACCCGGAACTGGTGACAGCCGGTGATCTTCATTCCAGGGAACAGCTCTTCCATATGGGCGTGGATCACCGAGGAGATCAGCACGAAGCCGTGTGGATCCCCGGACACTTCATCGGGAAGCGGCACGATCCTGGGAAGGATCCTGGGCGCCTGCACCACCGCCGCCTGGCTCTTGCGACCGAAGGCGTCCTTGCCGTCCAGGGTCACGATGAAGTTCAGGCTCTTGTTGAGGATTCGCGGGAACGGGTGGGCCGGATCCAGTCCGACCGGAGTGAGAACCGGTAACACCTCCCGAAGGAAGTATTCCTGGATCCACTCCTTCTGGACATCACTCCAATGCTTGCGGCGGTAAATCGCAATGCCCTGGGCGGCCAGTTCCGGCAGCAGGACTTCGTTCAGCAGCCGGTACTGATCGTTGACCAGGTTCAACACTTCAGGTCGGAGTCGGTCCATCTGGGCCTGGGGGCCCAGTCCGTCCGGGCCGGACTTGAAATAGCCGAATGCGATCTGTTCCTTGAGCCCGCTGACGCGGATTTCGAAAAATTCATCCAGGATCGAGTTGGTGATGGTCAGAAACCGGATCCGCTCCAGCAGGGGGACGGTTTCATCGCTGGCCTGTGCCAGAACCCGTTTGTGAAACCGCAACAGGCTGAGTTCCCTGTTGATGAACAGGGACGGATCGTTGAGATCCCGCACCGCTTTCAGCTTCGGCTCCTTGCCGGGCACACCCGTTTTTCCCGGTTGCGGTTCCGTCGACATCCAGACCTCCCTGTATACCCGTGCCAAAAGTACCTTGAATCTAATCCGATTCATCCATCAGGGCAAGTATCTCGTCCAGGCGGAGGTCCAGATCCTCGACCGCTTCCCGGCTCTCAGCGACTTCGTCTTCAAGCTCACGAATCCGTGTTTCCGCTCGGTCGAGCCTGTCCTTGAAGCGTTGCTCCTCCACTTCGACCTGCAGGATCTGCCTTTCCGCTTCTCCCGCCTGCACCGGTTCCCCGCGGTCACGGGCCAGCCGGAGTTCCTTCTCGACGGAGATACGGTACGCTTCGATCTGCGCCAGTTGTTCCTCATCGCTGGCCTTTCTTTCCCGGGCCGACCGCAGGCGTGATTCCAGTGAGGACAGCCGGGCTTCCTTGCGCCCGATCCGTCGCATGAGCAGGTCCGCCTGCCGGCCGGCCCGCCCTTCCTCAAGGAGGCCGGTCAGCTTGGCCAGGGAAGCCCGGATACCGGCCAGCTCACGAACCACCGGATCCAGGCCGGCGGCCGGCGTTTCCGCAGCAGCCGGCAACAGGCAGGCAGTGGAACAGAACAGAACACACATCGTCATTCTCATGGCTCCAGCTCCAGTTGCCCCGCTATCGCCGCCATGGCGGCAACGCAGTGGCTGATATGGTCGTCAAACTCCATGCCGATCAGTTCGGCGCCTTTCTTGATGTCGTCCCGGGAAACGGATGCGGCGAAACTTTTCGTCTTCAGTTTCTTCTTCACGCTCTTCGGTTTCATCCCCGCCAGCCGTTCGGGCCGCACCAGGGCTGCGGCGGTGAGAAAGCCGCACAGTTCATCCACGGCGAACAGG
>CALZKF010000102.1:0-1882 GCA_945787955.1 uncultured Acidobacteriota bacterium
TGTTTGAGCAGGTAACACATGTCCCCCTGATCATAAAAGAACCCGGCCAGGAATCAGGAAGTATCATTGGCAATGTGGTAGAACAGATTGACATCGCGGCAACCATTGCAGACCTGGCAAATATTTCACCTCCTCCATGGATGGAAGGACGATCGCTGGTGCCGCTCATGAGAGGGGAAAAGCTTCCCCCGCAACCTGCCTTTTCCATGAATCTCCAGGGGAGCCGGAGCCTTGGGCACAGGATCAGTGCGGGGAGCATTGCTGTTTGGGAGGGCGATTTCAAACTCATTCATTATCTCGAAAGAAATGAATCCATTCTTTTTAACTTAAAAGAGGACCCGGGCGAAGTGAATAACATTTATCACCTGCAACCCGAAGTGGGGGAAAGGCTCCAGAGTCTGATCATGGAGAACCTTGAGGAGGCGAATGAGAAGATCATGAGGGGTCCGCACTAGTCCTCGCTGCCGGAACTACGCTTTAGAAAAGGCAACAAAACACTTTTTTATGTTAGCTAAAATTTAAAAGTGCACACCCTGAAGGTCCTTGTTTTTAAGATTCTGAACGTCGAGTAATTTCCCGTTTGACCAGAATCTGACTTCTGATAAGGATTTGTTCAGAGGGTAAATCCTGAGGGTCACCTTTTCACGAGGGATAGCATTGTTAATTTTCAACTGCAAGTTATTGATAGATATTTTTCTGTAGGCATCAATTGTTCTGTCAATTCTGAGACAGAAGATATCTTTTGTGGACTGATACGGTGGCAATATCTTGAACTCTCTGAATAGGGAGTTGTTTGTTTTGAGAGCATTTTGAAAACGGATTGATGGGATTTCTTGAGTCGTGGAATGAACTTGACGGTGATTGTACCTGCGAAGTTCCTGATTAAGGATTATCTGAGCATCTTTAATGTCAGTAACATTTTCCCTGATGCAGGTTCGAATGAGACGATCCTGAAGCCATCCGTAAGGACGCTCAACTTTTCCCTTGGCCTGAGGAGAGAGGGCATAGGTGACTTTCACATTACAATCAAATAGGACCTGTTTCCATTGTGGAGTGGATTCATCAGTGAGTTTGTGATGTTTAAGCCAGAGTTCATCACGTCCTCTAACGAAACGGAATATTGAATGTGAGTCAACATAATATTTGAAAGGACAGCCATATCTCAAAATGACTGTTTCTAAAGCTAAAATGTGAGCCCAGGAAGTTTCTCTTTTAAGAAGAACAGCATAAAGGATTAATCGACTGAAGTCATCTATAGAGGTTATGAGGTACCACTTCTCTTTTGCATCTGGAGCCCAGAGGTGATGGGACGCATCATGCTGTATAAGTTCCCCTGCATAATTGGTGAGGACCTCCCGATCATGAATCTTTTTCTTTCTTTTTTTTGGCACATAGAAATCATTATTTTTGGCCCGGTCAATAATTGTCGGTAGTGAGACCTTTTGCTTATACTTGGTTTCCAGACGATCTTTGATATAGCTGTAATTATAGTATTTGAGTGGAATATCTTTGTTCTGTATAGCTTTTTTATCAATCTTCAGTTCTTTGATAATGTTTTTTTCAATACTAGTATCGATGGATCTGGTTTTGCTGTTACGAACATATTCAATGGAAAACTTCTTTGGATTCGTACGATATTGTTTCAGCAATGCAAAGAATCTTCGTTTCTTAATGCCCAGAATTTCCTGAATATATTTCCGTTCTATTTCCTTCTGGACATATCGCTGCAGTAGATTCTTAACTTGATCATCCGTGAATCTCTTGTGAACTTGAGCCATAATCTAATCTCCTCCATTTTGGATTTTAGATTACCGCTTTTGAGGTGTGCACTTTTAAACTTTAAATTCGATCAAAAGTGTGCACTTTTAATTCTTAATTGACA
>CALZKF010000102.1:1895-2797 GCA_945787955.1 uncultured Acidobacteriota bacterium
AATCTCCTCCATTTTGGATTTTAGATTACCGCTTTTGAGGTGTGCACTTTTAAACTTTAAATTCGATCAAAAGTGTGCACTTTTAATTCTTAATTGACAAACATGAATATATTTATTGATTAGCAAAATGTATTTAGCTATACTAAATTAAAATATCCAGTATTAATTTTTTTTGATTTGATTCTTGCTCATTTTTTTGTATCTTCTGAGGCAGAGGTCACGTAGAAGACTATGGTTGACCATGGGACAAAAGCTTCTCCTAAATTCCGCAGAAATTCTCAAAAGCTTAGCAATTAAATTATGTTGCATTACTTATGAATATCGGCCGGTATAAAGTATTGAAAGAGATTAGTAGGGACTCTATAGGAGTTGTTTATCAGGCTCATGATCGCAATCTTGATTTAGCTGTAGCATTAATGGTGCTACAGCAGGACTATGCAACGAGCGACAAATTTCTTAATAAATTCCGTGCGAAAGTAAAAGTTTGGGAGCATCTTAACCATCCGAATATCATACGTGTCTATAATAACCTAGAGCAAGATCAAGAAAATCTTTACATTTCAATGGAGTTCATAGAGGGGAAATCCCTGAAAAAGATTATTCAACATAATCATCTAAGTCCAGAAAATATCATTAAATTCGGTAGCACTGTTGCAGAAACCCTCGACTATGTTCATAAGCAGGGAATTGTTCACAGAAATATGAAACCGAGTAACATACTGGTTAGAGCTGATGGCAGGCTAAAAATTTCAGATTTTGGAATTGCCTATCTAAAAGACTTGGCAGAGCCTGAAAATGAACTCTACGGCACCCCTAATTATATGTCTCCTGAACAGGTAAATTGTGATCCCTTGGACGGCCGTTCCGATATTTTCTCTTTGGGAATTATTCTATATGAGTTA
>CALZKF010000102.1:2807-13030 GCA_945787955.1 uncultured Acidobacteriota bacterium
ACCGAAACCTTCCAGAGCTGGGCCATTCCTTCGGCGCAAGGCTTCTATGGCGGCATTGCCCGTCACGGAAATTAATCCTGACATATCTCATTCCTTGTATGAAATCATCTCAAAGTGTCTTCAAAAAAATCCCGATGAACGTTTTGAGTCAGGCAAGGCACTTAGTGATGCTCTAAAGGCATTGGTCAGTAAAGAAGAAACAATAGTAGTGCAATCATATAAGCGTAGTACCCCTATGAAGTGGGATTTATTTATCAGTCATGCCAGCGAAGACAAGGCAGATGTAGCTCGCCCACTTGCTAGCTTACTGCAACAACATGGGCTCAATGTTTGGCTTGACGAACACGAACTTATTTTAGGAGATAGTCTTCGTCGAAAAATTGATGATGGACTAGCACAGTCTTCATGGGGAGTCGTCATACTGAGCCCAACATTTCTTGAAAAGGAGTGGCCTCAAGCCGAACTTGATGCTCTCTTGTCAAAGGAGCTTAACGGTCAGCGAGTCATATTACCCGTTTGGCACGAAATCTCTGCAACAGAACTTAGTCGAAAATCACCGATCCTAGCCTCGCGGCTCGCAGTTGATACCTCTAAAGGCTTAGGCGCTGTAACGAGTGCAATATTCCGTGCTGTCCAAGATGGGAATAATGCTAGAGCGTCCGCCGAGACGCCAATCCCCGATCCAGTGCAAGATTGGTGGTTTAACACGACGGTATCAGACCTTTGTCGGAGGCTTCGAGACAATCCGCAGCAGTTCTATGAGCAACGCGTCGGTCAATACTCACTTAAACAATTCATTGGGATGGGAGGTACAGGTGGTGTCTTTCGAGCGACATACGTCCCATTCGGAAGAATTGTAGCACTGAAGCTCTTTTTCCCTCTTGAGAGCCAGCTTGAGAATATCACAAGGGCCACTGAACGCGCCGTCCGAGGTCTTGGCTCACTTCGTCATCCTGCGATCGTGGATCTTCTCGATTTTGGTTACGTGTCGGGTCTCAATGGCCGAACATCTTATTTGGCATATGAATTCGTAGACGGTTGTTCGTTGCATGAATGGAGTTATTCGATAAGGGACGACGATCATTCGGTTCGTCGTCGTCTGAACGTCGCAGTTGAAATAGCCAAGGCACTGCACGCTTCTCATAACTGCAAATTCACTGGAAATCTCGGATTTGAAGAATATGGCGTGCTTCATGGCGATCTCAAACCGTCAAATATTCTTGTAAATGACAAAGACAGTCCGAAACTGCTCGATTTCATGGTCCCGGACATTCAGAATCTGCTGAAGATTCATGAGAACAGAGATACTTATTGGAAGAAAAACGTAAATGGCCAATACTTGTACGAGGACCTGCGCACAACTGCCTTCGGCACGCCCGGATACATGCCACCAGAACAAGAGCTTGACGGTATTGTCACTCCGGCATCGGATATTTATGCATTAGGCATGACATTCCTCCGCCATTTTTGGCCAGTTACTAAAAGGCCAGGATTTGATGTGGTTGCTGTGGGTAAAGCTAAAATCGGACAAGGTGATGGGATTGAAAATGAAATTGCATGTCTAGTCACTGACATGACTGCCTCACAACCGTCAAATAGAATTCAGACAATGCAAGAGATTGTTGAACGGCTCATGAGCATAGTTGATCGTTTGGGTGATATGCAAGTAAGAAACAATACATAATATGCTTTATTGTAATGGGATTTCTCTGTCGATATGTCGCCATAGTAAGCTTAACGTTAATTTCAACTATTAATTCTCAATATTCAAATCACCCTGTATCAATCATATTTAGATAGAAACAATATTTCCACCTACGGGCAAAACTATTGATAAGCACGTTATAGCAATTAGTTTTATCCGGGTTTTACAGAGCTCTGTAAGTTCCTGAAATATATAATGAATGGTTCGAATCTCTCTACCGCGACCATTCATTTCTTTGTTTATTCAGTTCTCCTTAAAGTATCTCTATCAAAGAGTAAAACCTTGTCCTGTGAAAATTGAATGAAACACTTATCCTCCGGCATCAGCGTTTCATCAATGTCCGCAACGCCTTTTATAAGTGTGTTCCCCCATTTAATATCAATCCAGTTGAAGGGCCCTGCAGACTCGATTATCGAGACAACTGCTTCAAAGCCTCCCTCTGTTTTATGGGAAGAGACGGTTATGTCTTCAGGGCGTATTCCGAGAATAAGATTTTTATTTTCAGGGGGATTATCAGTTAATGGTAAAATGATAAGGCCATTACAATCAACTTCGACGGGATTCCGGTTTTTGAGGACGGCGGGGATGAAGTTCATAGGGGGGCTTCCAATAAAACCAGCGACCATGGTGTTTTTGGGTGTAAGGTATATTTCACGTGGTGTGCCGCATTGCTGTATTCGTCCGTCTGAAAGTACTGCGATCCTGTCGGACATGCTCATCGCCTCTGCCTGGTCATGGGTGACATAGATTGTGGTGATCTTCAGCTCATTATGAAGCCTTTTCAGTTCCGTCCTCATCTTAACTCGCAGCCGGGCGTCAAGGTTTGAAAGGGGCTCATCCATTAAAAATACCCGGGGCTGCCTGATAATTGCTCTCCCCAGCGCAATCCGCTGTCTCTGTCCCCCCGAGAGTTCACGTGGTTTTTTCTTCAGAAGTTCGCCCAGTCCAAGTAAAAAAGAGATTCGTTTTACTTCCGAATCAATAACCTCTTTTTTTGTTTTCTTTATTATGAGCGGAAAGGCCAAATTGCCATAAACGGTCATGTGCGGATAAAGGGCATAGCTCTGAAAGACCATAGCAACATCCCTCTCTTTGGGAGAGAGTTCATTGACGGCCCTCCTGTCAAATTTTATGGTGCCCTCCGTAATCTCTTCAAGCCCTGCAATCATGTTCAGTATCGTTGATTTGCCGCATCCGCTCGGTCCGACAAAAGTGAAAAATTCTCCGTCCTTTATTTCAATGTTCAGGTCTAGTATGACCTGCTCACTGCCGAAATTCTTTTTAATATGCTCGAAAGAGATCTCTGCCATTTCTACCCCTTGATTGCTCCCGCTGTAAGCCCGCTGATTATCCTTTTCTGAAAGATAAAAACCATGAGCACAAGGGGCACCGTCGATACTGTCGATGCGGCTGCAATCTCTCCCCATGGCATCCTATACTGTCCCTGGAATAATGCTATCCCAACGGGAAGGGTCTGGTAATCCTGCTGAGTCATTATGAGGAGTGCAAAGAAAAATTCGTTCCATGCATAAATGAATACCAGTATAGCAGCCGTGAATACTCCCGGCGCTGCAAGAGGAACAACAATCCTGAAAAGTGTTTGAAAGTGACTGCATCCGTCTATTCGTGCGGAAGCCTCCAGGTCAGGGGGCAGGTCTTTAAAAAAGCTCGCTAAAATCCATACGCCAAGGGGCAGCGTTAATGTTACATAGGGGATAATGAGTCCCTTATAGCTGTTGAGCCATCCGAGAGTCTGCAGTATCCTCCAGACAGGGCCTGCTATGGATATTTGTGGAAACATTGAAACTACCAGAAGACTTCCCATAATCAGGCCTTTATATTTAATCCGCAGACGTGAAAGAGCGTATCCGGTAATTATAGAAATTAAAATGGTGATGATCGTCGTAATGCCGGCAACAATGAAGCTGTTTTTAACAAAGTGCAGAAGATTATACGTTTCAATCGCGGACTGGTAAGAATTAAGCGTGCCTGATGGAATAAGGACAGGCGGTATGGCAGTGATTTCCATGGGTGTTTTCAGAGAAGTATTTACAAACCAGAGGAAGGGGAAAAGGCTCAAGAGCACCACGGTAAATGTTGTTATATGAAATAAAATCTTTTTCATACAAATATCACGTTGCAGGTTTTATGAAAATTCCAAATTCCAAATTCCAAATAACAAACAAATAACAAGCACCAAATTACAAACAACAGGTAACTGCCAGGCACAGAACTCGATGTTTGAAGGTTTGGTATTTTGGTCATTGAAATTTGCAGTTTGTTTGTCATTTGGAATTTGATATTTGAAATTTGCACTTTCATCTCTTCTCCTGAAACAGCCGGGTCCCGATTGTTCTTATGTACATCAGTGATATACTGAAGGTTATAAAAAAAACGAGCACGGAGATTGTGGAACCGTACCCCATAAGCCCCTCGGCAAATATCTTTTTATACCCGTAAAACTGCAGCACATTCGTTGAGTCTGCCGGACCGCCCTGGGTCATTACAAATACGAGATCAAAGACCCTGAAGGCGTCCATTGTCCTGAAAAGAAGGGCGATGAGTATGGCAGGCTTAATGAGCGGCAGGGTTATTTTACTGAACTGCTGCCATGAAGAAGCGCCGTCTATTTCTGCTGCCTCATACAATTCATCAGGTATGAGCTGCAGACCCGCAAGGATAAGGAGTCCGGCAAAGGAGGAGGTCTTCCATACATCAGCTGCTATAATGGCCATAAAGGCAGTTGCAGGATGGGCAAGCCAGGCTGTGTAAGCCGATGTGTTTGAACCGTATAACATGTAATTGAACAGCCCGTACTGGTCATTAAATATAAATCTCCACATCTGGGAAGAAACAACTGTAGGGATTGCCCATGGTATGAGGATCGCCGCCCTCACAATACCTCTTCCTTTAAAGTGCCTGTTGATGACGATGGCGATAACCAGGCCAAAGAGTATTTCGAGAATGGTCGTGGCAAAAACGAAAATCAGAGTGTTGATCAGGGAATGCAGGGCAACCCTGTCTCCAAGAAGTTCCCGGTAGTTATCAAGGCCTGTGAAGGGCCTGCCCAGATGGGGAAGGCTGAGTATTATTTTGTGAAGGCTGAGAAAAAGAGAATAAAAAATAGGATAGAAGGCAAAAGCAATGACAAAAAGAAAGCACGGAATGAGTAATGCCGACGCAAATAGTCTTTCCCGCGTAAGCAAGGATAGTCTCATAAAGTTTATCCGTAATTCGTAATTTAAAAGATTATTATTTCTCCATCGCAATAATTTTTTCTATCTCCTCTGACGCTGCAACGGCTTCCTTTAGCAGATTTATGTCCGGTGATGAGATGGCCCTGCTGAAATATCTTTGCAGCACATTTGACACCGCAGGATACAGTGGAGTTCTCGGCCTTGGATAGGCAGTTAAAAAGACATCGTTCATGCTGGAAAAGTGAGGGTATGATTTCAGGATTTCAGCGTCTTCGTAAAGGGCCTTTCTCGTTGGGGCGCGTCCTGCTTTCAGGGCAAGGATCTTCTGGACGCGAGTGCTCGAAAGGAACTTTACGAATTCCCAGGCAGCATCTTTGTTTTGAGAATAATTACTGATTCCGACCTGCCAGCCGCCAAGAGTAGAATAACTTCTGTTGTCCTTGAAGTGAGGGAGTTTTGAAATTCCGACCTTTCCGGCGACTTTGGATCTTTCCGGATCGTTTGATACCCTCCACGCATAAGGCCAGTTCCTGTGAAAGACTGCCTTCCCCTGCACAAAGATATCCAGGGATTCCGGTTCCTGATACGTCAGCACTCCGACAGGTGCGGCTTTCCCGATAATTTCCCCCCTGACAAAATCAACTGCCTCGATTGCCCGTTTCCCGGCAAGTCCCGCCTTGCCTGTTTCAGGGTCCAGAATTGTGCCCCCATTGCTTAATATATACTCCTGCATATCACACACAAGGCCTTCGTATTGTTTGAATTGCCCTGAAAATCCGTATATTTGATTGCCTTTTCCGGCTTCTCCGGCAACGATTGCGCTTGACTGAGAAACCAGTTCACGCCAGGTGGAAGGAGGGGTGAATCCATATGTGTCCAGCAGGTCCTTACGGTAATAAAGAATGCCGCTGTCTATAAAAAGAGGGACCCCGTATATGTTCCCTCTAAAAGTATTGGCCAGAATTGTCCCATCCATGAATTTTTTCTGTTCAGAAGAAGGGAACATTCCGTCAAGGGGCAGCGCCCAGCCTGCTGCTCCAAATTCAGGGGGCCAGATAACATCCATTAAAAAAACATCAATGTCTTTGCTTTTATTTTTGAGTTTTTGTGTCAGCAGGTCATGGAAGGCTGAAGACGAATGAGGTCCGATCTCTCTCAAGAGTTCAATGTCCGGATGTTCTGATTTAAAAATGCTGAAGATTTCTTCCCATGCTTCAGGTATATTCGGTTTCCATGTTACAAAATGTATCGTAGTTCTTTGATCTTCCGTCTTTTTTGTGCAGCCTGTAATTGCCAGTGTACATACCAAACAAAAAGATATGAGCATGAATGAGCGCTGCATCAGAGTTGCGGCTGGAAAAAGCTGTGAGGATTTTTTTACTAATTCAATCATGGTCTCTGCCTGATTATTTACTTAACTGATTGTTGAATAAGAGACGTAACTTGGTAATACAATACTAAATTAATCAAAGCATGTAAATATAAATCATTCCTTTCAACAAATGCTCCCTCAGCCATCATAACGACCTTTCCCCATGATTCCACTGCAAGTCTTCTACATTTCTTTTTTATGTTGAAATTATGAATATGCACACTAAATTGAAATTGAAGATTGAAGCTTAAAGGAATTCATGATTTTGCAATATCCATGAATGAACAGTTAAAACCGGCATGTGATAGTACAGTTATGCATGCTCACTTTTTCGCTATTGTCGATTTTTAGTAGAAGGCTGCTTTTCAATACAAGATGAAGTTATCAATAAGGTTGAGTCAGTTCAGACTCTGGGGATTGTTCGCTTAAATGTTGTTTTTTGAAGCGGTCTGGATTTTATTTACAATCCCCTCTTATTGAGATTTAAGCGAATACTTCAAAAATCAAGATAATTTACAGGAGTCAATAATTTTTAAATCTTGCATATTAATGAAGAGTACACACGCAAATAAATAAGATAATTCCCTTTTTTTTGCTAAAAAAATGGTGAAATGGCACACAGTTGTATCAATTCAATCTGTGCCGTTCTCAAAAAATAAATTTAAATTATTAATAATATCAATATGTTATATCTGGCAATGAAATTGCGTTAATTTATTCCATCACATCTTTTTCTAGCATTCAATAATTATTGTATGTTTGACTTTTAAACGCTTCAAATAAAGGGGGAATAAAATGAAAAAGATAGGCAAAAAACGATTGCTTATGAATCCACGAGTGATTAGGTATATTACGCTTGTGGTTGCCAAAATGTTTATCGTGATAATAACATGGTCGGTACCAATGTCCCACTCACATGCGGCTTTATACTCTATTCAAGAATATAATTACCCAGGAGCAGACTATACAAATTTTAGTGATATAAATGACTCTGGACTCATTACCGGGCATTTTGGTGTTGTTAGTCCCACTGACGAGACGTGGACAGCATTTACGTATGACGGATCAACCTACTCGACCTTCTCTGTTCCCGGTGCGTCGGACACATATGCTAGAGGAATCAATTCTCAAGGAGATATTGTCGGCGAGTTTGGGAGTACTAGTGGCAGCGGAGCTTTCATCGCTAACATAGCTCCAGAGCCAATTAGTTCAACTCTGTTTATCATAGGAGGAGCAACATTAGGATTCAGACGTTTCTGGAAGAAAAGAAAAACTGCTTAGATGTAGAAAACATAATCAACTTATTAAGGGGCTTGGATATTTCTGAGCCTCTTTTTTTTCTGCTTTCTTGTAAATGGTGATGAACGATTTTCAGTTTCATCCATTTTATTTATAAATAGGTGTATTCCTCAACGTATCTTACACAACAAATTATTCATAATTTAGATATATCTTCAAAATCGGAGTCATTGAGAATCATTTATTATTAGATGGAAGAAATAATATTCCATCGCTTCATTTTGTTAATATCAGCAAGTAATCTGCATGTCCAGTACAGCCTTCCCCTCCTTTCTGATTTCGTAGATAATTTAATTACACATGCCCCAGAGGTCAAAAAAAGAATTGGAGGGTATTATGAAAATCGCTGGAGCTGTAAATGTATTTCTTAATCACCAAAAAATAATCTTGAAGGAAAGATCCATGCAGAGCTATGAATACATATTACGCCAGTTTCTCATACAGTACAGTTATCGTCAGGTTGACTCTATCCATTCACAGGAGATTTATAGCTTTCTTGAAGAGCAGACAAAGGGAATGGCCAAGGCTACTCGACGATTGAGATATACACAAATAAAAACCTTGTTCAATTTCATAATCGACAAGTATGATCTGAACATAAAAAATCCATGTACGTCATCAACATTATCAAAAGCATTCAGAACACCTCCCCAGATGGCCAGGAAAATTCTGGATAAGGAAGCGATGGATGAGATGATCTATAATGCAAGGAATTTGCGAGATAGACTCATGCTGAAATTACAGGCTCGATGTGGACTACGAATCGGGGAACTGCTGAAGTTGAGAGTATCAGATGTATCTGATAGAAAACTTATAATACGGGAACCGAAGTCAAGAAAAGATTCCGAGGTTGCGTTCATGCCGGAACAAATAGCAAATAGAGTGCATGAATATATCCAAAAGAAAAACCTTTGTCCAGAGGATCTTCTGTTTCCGATCTGCTATTCCACAGCAAGGTCTTTGATAAGGAGTCTTGTCAACAAGATCAATCTTGAGATGACTCCGCATGATCTGAGGAGATATTCAGCAACATATGCCAGTAGAAACGGAATGCCTATTGAAATAGTGTCAAAAGTGATTCTCCGTCATCAGGACATCAAAACAACGCAGATATATCTGGGAAAGGTGAGTGATCCGGAGGCAATACGCTGGATGGATATATTGCACGGGAAATAAGCCTTATAAAAAACATTGAATTTCGGTAGTAACATTGTATCTTTGGGGCATGTGCTAACGCATTAATTTATAACGGGTATCCCCTCTTGTCAATAACCGGCAGACATTCCAAATATTAAAGATTTATTGTAGTTATCAATACCCTTGGGTCAGTCCAGCCTTTTTAACCCCGCATCCCTCGCTGCTTTAAACGCTTTCCTGTATTCGGCATTTGTAATCCTTCTGTGAAGTGGAGGGTGATCCTGCGCTTTGTAACAGGGGTAATACTGGGCCATTATGTTCGTATAGGTATTTGGGGAAACTTCTTCTACAAGAAATTTCACTATTTTCTCTGTACCTGCCAAGCCTTCCGGTAATACCAGATGTCTTACGAGCAACCCTTTCAACGCAATATTATTATTATCCATTACAAGGTCTCCTACCTGGCAGTACATTTCTTTAATTGCCTCTTTTACAACCGACGGATAATCTTCCGCATTTGAATATTCCTTTGCGGGTCCGAAATCGGCATATTTAAAATCAGGCATGTAAATATCAATTATGCCATCCAGTATTTTTAATGTCTCAATTGATTCATAACCGCCGCAGTTATAGACGAGAGGGACTTTCAGGCCTTTATCGATTGCAATTTCAAGGGACCTCAAAATCATGGGTACCTGGTGGGTCGGGGTAACAAGGTTAATATTATGGCAGCCGTATTTCTGCAGGGTCATCATTATATCTGCGACCGCTTCAAACGAATAGATATTCCCTTCGTCCTGATGGCTTATGGTCCAGTTCTGGCAGAAGAGACAACCGAGGTTGCAATGCGCCATAAAGATCGTGCCCGAACCGTGATTCCCTACAAGCGGCGCTTCTTCTCCGAAATGGGGGTTCCAGCTTGAGATATAAGGCCTGTCTCCGGTACCGCAGAATCCGGTCTCACCCACACTCCTGTCAACTTCACAGTTGCGCGGACATAAGGTGCAGTTTTTCAGGATTTCTTCGGCAGACCTTATCTTATCCTTTAAACTACTTTTAGAAAGCTTGATATAGGAAGGCTTAAAGCTCATTTATAATCCTGCCGTCTCAAAGCATAATAATTCACTAATCAATTATTATCTCAAGTTATTGTAAATTTACCTGTAATCTATTGCAATACTGAATGCAGATTACAGGAGTTGAAGATCACTTTTTCGTGTAAGCTCTGTGGAAGATGGGGTATATTTAACGGTTACGGCAGATCTCGTTTTATTCATTACCAGATAAAATCATTGATACATCATTGCATTGTGGATTCTCACTTTTTCGCTTAAAGAAATGATTTCAATTATGCAAAGGAGCTCTTGATGTATTCCTGAAATCTTCACTCATATAATTTTCAGAATTATTTTCGTCGTTTGATGTTGTTGTAGGGGCAGGTCTTGTGCCTGCCCTGTCTTTGGCAGATTGATCCCCATATTTTGCAGATTGGATCCTGTCTTTACCGTCTATT
>CALZKF010000103.1 GCA_945787955.1 uncultured Acidobacteriota bacterium
GGAGGAAAAACGGGCGAATGCGGTCCCGCAATCTTTCTGCCGCTTCAACATCGCCATCTGCGATCGGTCGAATGAACTGTTCGGTGAAATCCTGCAACCCTCCAAGAAGGCCCCGGTTCAGGAAATGGAACTGGCTCCAGAGATCTTCCAGCCGATTCTCCACCGGGGTGCCGCTCATGGTGATCCGGAACCCGGCATGCAGTCCGAACGCCGCCTGGGCGACCTGGCTTTCAGGATTTTTGATCGACTGGGCTTCATCCAGCACCACCGTGTCCCAGTGGATCGCCTGCAACCGCTCCTTGTCCAGCCTCAGCAATGCGTAACTGGTCAAGGTCAAATCCGCCGACCGGTCCAGGTCCCTTGCCGAGCCGTGATAAACACAGACCGAAAGATCCGGCCGGAACTTGCGGGCCTCGTCGGCCCAGTTGTGGACCACGCTGGTCGGTCCCACTACCAACGTTCGGCCTGTTACCGCCGAGAGCGACTGAACCGTCTTGCCCAGGCCCATGTCATCGGCCAGCATGCCGCCGAGGCCGGCATCGCGCAGGAAACAGAGCCAGTTGACACCTATTTTCTGATAAGGCCGCAGGACCTGGTCCAGCCCGGGTGCCAGCGGCGCTTCCGGGATACCCTCGAAACTTTCCATGAGCGCGGCCAACCGATCCAAGGCGGGCGGCGGGGGCTCATCCAGATCCCGGCACAGCCGGCTCAGGTCAGGAACGGCCCAGGCCGGCACCGCACCCTCGGAATCCCTAGCCGCCAACAAGTTGACGATGGTGTCACCGAACCGGGACAGCCAGTCCGCCGGCAGTTCGGCCCAGCCGCCGCTGCCCAGTTCAACCAGCGGTACGCCGGCTCTCCATGCCCGGGCCACCGCCGCGGCGGATGCGAAGCCTCCGGCCTTGCCCGATTCGAAGGACAGGTCGAAGCGGTCTCCCTGCAGTTTCAGCCGGGGCCTCACAGGCGGCGCCGGGAAAAAAGCCTGGTGGCCGTCTCCGCGCACTTCACCCTTGAAGCGTTCAAGGCGGCTGTTGAATCCGATCGCCTGCACCGGATCCAAAACTTCCCGTACACCAGGCACCAGACCGAGCACTTTCCCAAGACGTTCCGCGAGCCGTTTCTCCTCCGGTTCGTCCCTGAGCGGCAACTTTCCCGCCAGCGGGATCAACCTGCCGGATTCAATGGTGGCCCGGGGGGGATCCCCGTACACAAGCCTGGAGATTACCGTCAGGCAGTCCCCTTCCCGCCCGGTTTCCACCACGACCCGGGGTTTCTCCACAACCGTGTCGGGCAGACGCTCGGTGAGGACCAGGACGTCGAGTCTGCGGCGGAGGGCCGGAAGAACCTCGGTAACCAGCTCGGCCGCCTGACTCTGGTTGAACAGCTTCCCGCCGCCCAGCTCCTCAGCCTCCCGTGCATTGAGCGGCAGGCTCCCTTCGGGCCTGAGGACGCCGTCACACAGGACCACGCCACCCTCGAATCGCTCCCGGATTGCCGGATGCTCCCGGATGTAAAGGACGAAGCCCTCACCCCGGTCCTCCAGCACGACCTGGGGCAAGGCTTCTTTCAGGGAAACGGTAACCGGTTCCCCTTCCAGTCTTACGTCGTCACAACGCGCCAGGGCCTTGAAGACCGACCGCACGGATGCGCGGTCAATCCGGCCCGTTCGACGGGTGCCCAAAGCGACCTCCGCCTCCAGGTCGGCCCGGGTGGACAAGAACGCCGGTCCCGCAATCCTCCCGGACTGAACCGCTTCCAGGGTCGCATCCAGGAGTTCGAACCGGTCGCCGTCCTGAACCCCCCTCTCGAACCAGAGGCCGCCCTGGCTCCGCCTGAACCGGTAGCCGATCCTCCCCGGCGTACCGGAAGTCCGGGTCAGCTCCCGGCCGTCCCTGGCGGCCTGCCGCAGTGCGATGACCGCCGCCGCCACATGCTCACAGGGATCATTATGACCTGCGCAGTCACACTCCCACTCCCCGTCATCCAGGTATAGGATCACCTTCGGATTGACGCCGGCTCTTCGGGCTGCGATCCGGACTGCCACTTCGTCTTCATCAGCCGCTTCCGGCATAACCTCGCCGGCACGGGCGTACTCTACGCCACGGGACCAGGACACCGGGTCGCAGGCCTCCCGGACCGTATGGAAGATCCGCTCTGTCGGGCTGGTGGTCATACCCGGAATTGTAACGCCTGGACAGGATTGATAAAAAAAAGGGGGAGAGCCGAAGCCCTCCCCGTTCTCGGGAATTGAAGATGAAAGGAGGTTTTCAGTCAGCCCACAGGGCGGTGTCGGCCCACAGCGCCGTATCGGCCCACAGTGCCGTGTCAGCCCAGAGTGCGGTGTCGGCCCACAGGGCCGTATCGGCCCAGAGTGCGGTGTCGGCCCACAGGGCCGTATCCGCCCAGAGCGCGGTGTCAGCCCACAGTGCCGTGTCGCACCACAGTGCTGCGTCAGCCCACAGCGCCGTGTCAGCCCAGAGCAGGGTGTCGGCCCAGAGCGCCGTATCCGCCCACAACGCCGTGTCGGCCCACAGGGCTGTGTCAGCCCAGAGTGCCGTATCAGCCCACAGTGCGGCGTCGGCCCACAACGCCGTGTCCGCCCACAACGCCGTGTCCGCCCACAACGCCGTGTCGGCCCAGAGTGCGGTGTCCGCCCACAGCGCCGTGTCGGACCACAGTGCGGCGTCGGCCCACAGCGCCGTGTCGGCCCACAGTGCGGTGTCAGCCCAGAGTGCGGTGTCGGACCACAGGGCAGCGTCGGCCCACAGCGCCGTATCAGGCCACATTCTTTCGACGACGTCTTTCAGCGGCTCGGCATGGGCAACCCGCAGACCTTTCCGGTTCGCCCTGATTACCGGGGAGGCGCTGTCGAAACGGAAGGAGCTGAACGGGCCGGTAAAGGAAAGGGCCCGCACCAGGTGGAAGTAGCCGGCGCCTGTTTCCAGGACCACGCCGTTCTCCAGCTTGTCCGCCGAGTACATCAGGATGCTCTTGATCTGGTCGGGGGAAAGGTTCGGGTTCCGTTCAAGAAGCAGGGCCGCTCCGCCGCTGACCACTCCGGTGGCCATGCTGGAACCGGACAGTTCGAACCGGTCGCCACTCTGGACGTTGTCCGGAAGAAGGCCGGCCAGTGTCGAACCTGGTACATGGGTGGAGACGATCCGGTTACCCGGCGCCACCAGGTCCGGCTTCACCACCAGGTCACCCCAGGACGGTCCGCGGCTGGAATAGGTCGCGATGATGTCGTCGCTGCGGTCCACCGTGTTCAGGTCGTTCATGGCTCCGACGGTAACGACGTACGGGCTGTTACCGGGAGAATTGATCGTAAAGTTGTGAGGCGCGATCCTGCCGTTATTCCCGGCAGAGGCGATCACGGTGATCCCGGAGGCCCATGCCCTTGCGACCGCCAGGGTCAGGGGATCGGTTCTGTAGGACTCCGCCACCGGATGCCCCAGGGACAGGTTCATGATGCGGATACCGTAGGCGGCCTGGTTTTCGATCGCCCATTCGATCGCCTCGATCACGTCGCTGGCGAGTCCTTCGCCTGCATCGTTCAGGACCTTCAGGGCAACGAAGTCGACTCCCGGAGCGATGCCGCGGACCGATCCGTCAGCACCGGTCCCACCGATGGTTCCTGCGATGTGGGTGCCGTGACCGAAGCGGTCGTCGGAGCCGGACACCGAACCGGTGAAATCGATGCCGGCCAGGATCCGTCCAGACTCTACGGAGACCGAACTGTGCAGCCCGGAATCAAGGAGGGCGACAGTGATGCCGGAACCGGTCAGTCCAAGGTCCTGTTGGACGGCGACTGCATCCAGGCTGGCGAGGGCGGTATCCATGGAGCCGAATACCTTCCGATCGGGGGAAATCGAAAGGATGGACGGATCCATGGCCAGTTCTTCAATGTCCAGGGCGTCCATCTTGCCGGCCAGGAAGCGGCCACCGCGCAAGGTGCGCATGCGATCGCCGGACCGGCCCCGAACCTGCTCTGCATCGACAGCGCTGACCCCCGGCCTGTAAGTGATGATCACGTTCAGATCCGAGGCTTGCGACTCCAGGGCCAGCTGCAGATCCCGGGCGATCTTGCCTTTTCCGTTCCCGCCGGCAGCTGCGAAGGCGCCTGACGCCGTCAGGGCCACAAGCACCAGAATCAGGGTGATTTTTTTTGTTGTTGCTGTAATTTTCATCTTTACCCCCAAATTAGCTTTTCTTGCATGGGCCTGGGTTACACTTATGTCATTCCCCTGTGGCCGGAGGTGGTTCCCTGAGAAATTACTTTTTTGAAATATTTTTGCGCTCCCTCTAAAAAGAGTTGAAATATATTGCGTTTTTTAAATACATACCGGGTCCTGATCCCGCCGGTTGCCTTAATTATATTTGTTTTCTTGGTTTTATGGGCTCCCCACGGACCGCTTCCCCAGGCCGGGAGCCCGGAGGGTGTAGAGGCGCTCCAGGCGACCATCGAAGCGGGAGACTATGCCGCGGCGGTGGAGCTGGCGGACCGTCTGCTGGCCCGGGCCACTGCCGAATTCGGGGCTGACTCCATCCAGGCTGCCGCCATCCTGAACCTGCAGGTCGCTGCACTCTGGCTCGACGGTAAGATCGATGCGGAAGTCCAGTCCCTGGCGGAAAAAGCCCTCAGGATCCGCCGGGCCGCCCTGGGTGACGACCATCCGGACACAGCCGCCAGCATGAACAGCCTCGGGAATATCCGGTATATGCGGGGGGATTACCCCGGCGCGCTCAAAACCTACGCCGCCACGTTGAAAATTCGAGAGTCGATCCTGCCGCCGGGCCATCAGGATGTAGCCACCAGCCTCAACAACCTCGCCCTGGCCCAGTACCGGACCGGAAACAACCGCGAAGCCCGCCTGAACTACGAGAAGGCCCTGCTGATCCGGGAGAAGATATTCGGCCCACGGCACATGAAATTGAACAGCACCGTCATGAACATCGGCATGCTGTACCAGAATGAGGGCGACGACGAAAAAGCGCTGCACTATTACCGCCGCGCCCTGGAGATCGTCGAAGAGAACCACGGCCCGAACCACCCGGCCGCCGCCGCCGTCCTGAGAAACATCCAGCACCTGTACAGCTCGGCGGGACGACACCAGGAAGCCCTGGTCTACTGCGAGCGTGGCCTCGCCGTGCTGGAAGCAACGGTCGGCCTGGATCACCCCGATGCCATCAACCTGCGTGTCGATCTGGCCACTATCACGTGGCACCTGGGTGACCATGCCACCGCCGCCGTCCTGTTCCGAAAGGCCCTGGCCGAACTGCAGGCGGCCCTGGAGCCGGATAATCCAGCCCTGATCCCGGTCCTGCACAACGTCGCCTTCGTTCTTGGTGAGGAAGGCCATTACCGTGAGGCGGAGACCATGCTCCGCCGGAGCCTGGAACAGAGCCTGCGAATATATGGCCCCGAAGGGTACCGGACCCACGAGATCCTCGGTTTCCTCGCAAACCTGCACTACAAGGAAGGCCGGTACGCCACAGCCATCGAGGACGCGGTCGAGGCGGAACATCTGCGGCTCGGATCGTTCCTCAAATTCGCAGGCAGCCTGACCGAGACCGAGGCGCTCCGCATGGACCGGGCCCAGGGCAATCGCCTGGATTGGGCCGATGACGCACTGCTGAAACTCCATGAACAACCTGTGTCTGGAGAACCGGACCCCGGTCGTGCGGCCGCCGTCACCGCGGCGACCGAAAGGTACTGGAACCAGCTGGTGCAATCCCGGGCCGCCATCCTGGATGAGATCGGCGCCCGGGGAAGGGTCCTGCAAGCCGCCACCGACCGGGACACACGGAACCTGTTTCAGGTGTTGGACCAGATCCAGGAGCGCCTGGCCGAATTGCTGCAACAGGGCGAGGGCGACTCCGGCGACCGCTCCTACCTGGCCACCCTGGAAGAAACTTTGGAGGCACGGGCACGGGCCGAACGGGCGCTTGCCGGGAAAAGCCTGGAGATGCGACGCAGGCTGGCTTCCCGGACCATCGGCCTGGAAGATGTCCGCGCCGCCCTGCCCGGGGGCGCAGCGCTGGTAGCGTTCTCCACCATCCAACATTCGGAACGATCCCCGCTGGCGGACGCAACCCCTGCCAGGAGTGTAAAAATCTACTTTGCACTGGTGATGGAAGCCGGGTCGAGGACGCCCTGGGCGATCCGAATCGGAGAGGGGCCTGAGCTGGAGGCCCGGATCCGGAAATGGAAGGATGAAGCAGGTTCCCCTCCGCCCGCCCTCCCGCTTCTGGCCCGCAAGGCGGAGAGCCGCTACAGGCAGGCAGGCCAGGCACTCCGTGAAATGCTGTGGGATCCGGTAGCAAAGCGACTGGGCAAAGTGGACCAGGTCATGATTGTCCCGGTGGACCAAATCAACCTGGTAAGTTTCGCGACGCTGCCTGACGACCGGGGCGGGTATCTGGCCGAATCGGGAATAAGGCTGCACTACCTTTCGGCGGAGCGGGACCTTGCGGCTGACCGCGCTCCGGCCGGGGGGCAAGGTCTCCTGGCTTTGGGCGGAATCCGCTACCAGCAGAAGGGAGCGGCAGGTGGACGCGGCTCGGAGGAAGGGAAAACATGCTTGACCCTGGCGGATCTCAAGTTCAGCCCCCTTCCCGGATCCCGGATCGAGGCGACGGAGGTGGTATCACTCTGGGCCGGGTCACGAGGTGACAACCCGGCCCCGATCCTCCTGACCGGGCCGAATGCAACCGAGACCGAGTTCAAGAACTCCTCCCCCGGAAAGGAGGTCATCCACCTGGCTACCCACGGATTTTTCGCCGCCGCCCGCTGTGCCGGCGACGGCGACCGGCCGCGTGAACTGACCGGGACCGAAAGCGACCTTGAAATCCTGGTGGACGCCGACCTGGAGGCCAATCCCCTGCTGCTCACCGGTCTGGCCCTGGCCGGCGCCAACGACCGGGCATCAGGCGACGGCGACGATGGGCTGATGACGGCGTCGGAAATCGCAGCCCTGCCGCTGGAAGGGGTCCGCTGGGCGGTCTTGTCAGCCTGTGAAACCGGCCTGGGGCGGATTCAGACCGCCGAAGGGGTCCTCGGCATGCGACGTGCGTTCCAGATCGCCGGGGTGTCCACCCTGATCATGAGCCTGTGGCCGGTAGACGATCAGGCGACCCGTGACTGGATGGCCGGCCTCTACCGGTCCCGCCTGGCAGGCAGCAGCACGGCGGAGGCGGTACGCCAGGCCACTGCCGACGCCATCCAGGAGCTGAAGACCAAGAAGCGTTCAACCCATCCGTATACCTGGGGAGCGTTCGTGGCGACAGGCGATTACCGCTGACGGACCTGGAATTTGAATTCCTGGATCGGTCCGTCGCCGGCACTCCGGGCTTCCCGTAGCTGCAACACGTAGTCACCTTCCGGTTGGGCCGGAACCAGCAGGGTCAGAACACCGGAAACCTCAACGTACCGGTTCAGCTCCGCAGCGGTAAAACGGCTGCTCCAGGCGGCGGCGCCCTGGTCATCCTTGATCTCGATCATGAACACCGCATCCTGCGAAGCGCCTGGAGGCACGGCAGGTATCAGCACCAGCGGCAGCACCTGGCTGTCCGCATCCACCTCCAGCACCGTACCGCCGCCGGAGGACCGCACCGCATCGTCCAGCGTATACAGCTGGATCGCTCCATGGCCACCTGCAAACCGTGACTCGGTGGTTCGGACCAGCGTCGCAAGACCGAGACCGAGCACCAGACCGGCTGCCAAAGCCATGGAAACATAACGGGTGAGCTTTCCGGCAGGCCGGACCTGGCGGAGGACCGATCCGACCCGCGCTCCTTCCACCTCCAGCAGACAGCTCGAACAGGTTTCCAGGTGACCGATCAGCTTTTGGTCACTCGCCGTTTCGCCTCGAGCGTAACGCAGGAGTTCCAGACTGTCCGGGTGGGGAGCAAGGAGCCGGTCTCCAGCCAGGCGAAACCCGGCGGTGACAGGCATCCAGGCCTCCACCACCGCAGCGCACCCCTCACACGATTCGAGATGGATCCGGACCGCTGCGGATGCCTCGTCTGTCAGCCGCCCTGCAAGGTAGGCGGCTATCTCCTGCCGGATCTGTTAGTGATCTGTGGCGTTCAATGGTCGATCTCCCGGTGTTGGTGTGCGGTATCAGTTCCGCTCTTCATCCAGAACCTTCCCCCCAACCGGCCTGTGGTTCCCGCATGCGATGGGTTTTTACCATATCAAGCGCCAAGGTCCTTGTGGATCTTCTCCAAACACCTGAAAAGCTTGGACTTGACCGTACCGATCGGATGACCTTTGTCCTGGGCGATTTCCCCATAGGTCCGCTCTTCAAGGAAGTAGGCCCGGATCAGGTCGCCGCACTCTTTCGAGGAAAATTCCAGCGCCCGGCGGGCCAGTTCACAGGCTATCAGTTCCTGCTCCCCGGACCCTGCTGCCGGCAACCCAGCGCCATCCTCCGTCACCTCCACCGTGCCGCGCTCACGGGTTGACCAGCGGCCCATCGCCTTGAAAGCTGTGAAACGGGCGATGCCCTGCACATACACCCTGAGTTCACGTGCCGGATCGTAGCGCCCCTGCCTGAAGCTTTCGATGAGCCGGCCCTGCACCTCCTGATGCAGATCGGGCCAGTGCGGGCGGATGGCTCGAAACCGGGCTGTGGCCAGAACCTGTGAGATCCAGCGGCCGATCTGCGCAACCGCCTCGTCGTCTCCCTGGAGGAATCTGGCCGGCTCCGAGTCCGATTCGTAGTGCATGTTGGGAATCGCTCCTCATGCAACCAAAACTTGTATTTGTTATAATAGCATAATCAACATAATTCATGATTATACTTCGGATTTGAAGAAAAGGCAGAGATAGTCCTGATTATTCCGTTGCGGCCCGACAACTAGCCGGAAAGTGCCCGATCCAGGATCCGGTCCGGATCGTCCCATCCGGTTTCGTCCTGGACCTCCCGGCACGCCTCCAGGATCGCTCCGAACTCCCGGCCGGGTTTGAGGCCACGGGCGATGAGGTGCCGGCCCATGACGATGTCCGGTGTGGCGTCGTCGGCAATGGCCAGTTCCTCCATGCGTCGGAGAAACTGGTCCCCCTCCGGGAACTCCCTGGCAATGGCGTCGGGAGTCGTCCGGCCGAAATGATCGGCTGTAGCCAGCCGGTGCAGGCTCCTGGCATCCAGGCCGGCGGCGGCAAGGCGGCGAGCGAGGCGCCGGAACCCTTTCGCCGTGGCGCCGTCCTTCACCAGGGTTATGGGCGCCAGGTGGTGACGCACCAGGCCGCCGACCTGGGCGACGACCTCGGCCGAAGTTCGCAGCCGCTCAAGCAGCGCCTCGGTTACCGGAACACCGGCAGGCTCGTGGCCCGGGGACCGGATCTTGCCGTCATCACCCACCGCGGTAGTAGCCGGCTTGCCCAGATCGTGGCACAACGCCCCCAGCATCAGGACCCAGTCTTCAATCGCATTCCCGGTGCGCAAACGAGCCGCCTCATCCAGGACCATCATGGTGTGTTCCCAGACGGTGCCCTCCGGATGCCAGGCCGGGTCCTGGGGAACGCCGACCATTTCCTCAAGCTCCGGGAAGAACCGCAGCAGACCGGTCTCCCTCAGGAACTCGAAACCTGAAGAAGGACGGTCTGATTTCAAAAGCAGCTTGCGGAACTCCTCCTGGATTCGCTCGCCGGGAAGATCGGAAAGGTCCAGAGCGGCGCACAGCTCAAACAGTTCAGGATCCGGCTGCATCCGGAACCGTGCCAGGAACTGGGCAACCCGCAAACCCCGGAGGGAATCCTCGGCAAAATGCGCCGGGTCGGTGGCTCGCAACCGCTTCGCCACCAGATCGGCTTCACCATGGTGAGGGTCCAGGATTTCGCCGCTGAGCGGATCGTAACCGATGCTGTTGATGGTCAGGTCCCGCCGGCGGGCCGCTTCCTCGAAACCGAGGTCCGGATCCAGGTCCGCAACGAATCCCCGATGCCCGCGGCCGGTCTTGGAATCCTTCCTGGGGATCGCCACGTCCAGGGCCATACCCTTGATGTGCAGGACACCGAACGAGCGTCCGATGGCGATGACCTCCCCGAACCGTGAGAGCACCTCCTCCAGACGATCCAGGCTGAGACCGAAAACCTCCAGGTCGTAATCCTTGGAATCGATGGCCAGTAGCTGGTCACGGACCCAGCCGCC
>CALZKF010000104.1:0-14836 GCA_945787955.1 uncultured Acidobacteriota bacterium
CTTGTCCAGCGGCGGCGAGGCCGCTTCGATGAGCCGGACCGACATCCCTTCCAGGCGGGCGCGGATCGCAACAGCCAGCCCTACCGGCCCGCCACCCACCACCAGCACGTCCGGCCGGGTCAACGGCTCGCCTCCAGGGCCGCATCCTCCACACGGATGCGGACGCGGAGGACCATGAGGTTCGCAAGACCGAACAGGATCGCCGTCAACCAGGCGGTATGGATCAACGGCAGCGCCACCACCTCCAGCGCCACTGCCAGGTAGTTGGGATGCCGCAGCCGGCGGAACGGCCCGGTCGTGATCCTTGGCGCGCCTTGCACGGTAATCACCCGGGTGGTCCACTGGGGGCCCAGGGTCCGGATCACCCAGTACCGCAGGGCGATGGTGCATGCCAGGAGCGCAATCATCAGACCTCCCAGGAGCGGCACGAACGGGCGATCAAGAGCGACGACCTCGACAGCACAGGAGACAAGCAACAGCGTGTGCACCATCACCATAACCGGGTAGTGCCCGGCTCCGGACTCGACCCCGCCGGCCACCAGGAGGCGGCGAACGTTCCTGCCGGAGATCCGAAGCTCCAGCAGCCTCAGAACCACCACCGCCGCCAGCAGTCCCAGGTAAGCTACCACTGCAACAGCACCAGCTCGGTACAGAAACCGGGTCCCATGGCCAGCATCAGGCCGTAACTCCCTGCCGCCGGACTGTTCTGCTCCAGGGTTTCCTTCAGGACCATGAGCACCGAAGTAGAAGAAAGATTGCCCAGTTCCCGGAGGCTGCGCCAACTGCTCTCCAGCGCATCATCCGACAGCTCCAGGGTTTCCTGCATCGCTTCCAGCACCTTCGGGCCGCCGGGGTGGGAGATCCAGCTTGCGATTTCGGATCGATCCAGACCGTGGACACCGAGAAAATCATCCACATCCCTGCGGAGGTGCCGCTTCACCATCTCCGGGACTTCCGCCGAGAGGATGAGACCGAAACCGCTCGCGGACACGTTCCATCCCATGACGTCCTCGGTATCGGGATAGAACACCGATCGGCTGCCCAGGATGCGCGGCCCTGCCGACTTCCGGTTCTCGCCCACAACCACAGCTGCGGCGGCGCCGTCGCCGAACAGGCCGGTGGCGATCAGGTTGCGCACCGATAGATCGTGGCGCTGGAGCGTAAGCGAGCACAGTTCCACCGACAGGACCACCGCCACCTCGTCCGGGAAGGCCCGGACGAAATCGGCGGCCCGGGCAACACCGGCCGCTCCGGCAACGCACCCCAGACCGAACAGCGGCAACCGGCGGATATTCTCCCGGAGTCCAAGCCGGTTCACAAGACGGGCGTCGATGGACGGCGTGGCGATACCGGTAACCGTGGTGAAGATCAGCGTGCCGATATCTCGGAGGTCCAATCCGGCCTTGCCCACCGCGTCCCGGATCGCCGCCTCGCCGACGTCCACCGCAACCCGGATCCAGGCGTCGTTGGCCTCGCCCCAGTTCTTGAGTACCCTGTAAGCGTCCAGCGGCAGAGCCAGATGCCGGCCGTTCACCAGGACGTTGCGGTGCAACCGATCCAGCGTAGCCGGGTTGCGGTTGTTTTCCGCCCAGAGCTCCTTGAGTTCGGCCAGAAGCGTCGCCTGGTCGTAGTAATGGGGCGGAAACCCCGTTCCGACACCGGCCAGTCTCATTCCACCGTCTCCAACCGGCCGGCCAGGACGATTCTGACCTGGACCTCCTTGGCGACCCTCAAGACGAACACACTCGGATCCTTCAGGCCCCATTCCACGTAAGGAACGGTGAACTCCGATTTCACCCGGATCCGATCGTCATCGATCTCCAATACTACCGGGACCTCCGTGTGATGGACCTGACCCAGGACCTGGAACGCTCCGGTGAGGAGCAGTTCAGCCCTGCCCTGGGCCGGCACCGTTCCCTGGAACTTCCCCGCGCGGAAAGTGATCTCCGGCCAAGCCTCGCTGAGCAGGACTTCGGCGTGCATCTTGCGGTCCCGTTTTTCGTTCCCGGTGGCGGTCAGCCGTGCATCGAGAACGATCTCCACGAACATGTAGCGGCTTCCGAACTCGATCTCGCTCCGCTTGATCTTCAGAACGCCATGCACCTTGTGCAACGTCGCGTCCAGAACGAATGATATGGAGCACGCCTCAGGATCCAGGACGATTCGTTGACTTGCCGCCGCCGGCTGTGCGGCCAATACCAGCGCCACCGGCAGGAGTATCCCCAGAATTGGCGTTGGCAGTTTCATCGGTGACCCGTCTCCCCTGTTTTCACATCTCCGAAGACCATATCCCGGACCCCGTTCATCACAAAGCATCTATCCTGGAAACAAGCCGGCTAAAAGGATTCTTCCCGATCACTCATGGTATCGTGCTGGCCGGAGGAGGCCACCACATGTCCATGGAGTACAGTAAGGAACTTAACACCGCCCTGGCCGCCGTTCGGGAAGCATCCCTGCTCTGCTCGGCGGTGCAGTCGGCCATCGGCAACGGGGTCCACAGCAAGGAAGACCGCAGCCCGGTCACCGTGGCCGATTTCGGCAGCCAGGCTCTAGTCTGCCGCACCCTGCTGGAAGCGTTCCCGGATGATCCGGTAATCGCCGAGGAGGACTCCGCCGCTCTCCGTGCCGGGGACGGGAAGCACCTCCTCGATAGAGTCGTGCGAGAGGTGGCCGGAATTCGGATGGGAGTCGATGACGTTGCGGTGTGCTCCTGGATCGACCATGGCGGCGCCCGGGACTACGCCGACCGGTTCTGGACCCTGGACCCTATCGACGGTACCAAAGGTTTCCTCAGGGGCGAACAGTACGCCATCGCCCTGGCCCTGGTGGTAGAAGGCGAGGTAACGGTGGCCGCCCTGTGCTGCCCGAACCTGGACCCGAATGGAGCGGTGTTCGGTGCGATCAAGGGGGCGGGCTGTACCGTTTCTGCCATGACGCCACCTGGTGACCCGCTGAAGGCACGTGTCACGGCAACCGCCGACACGGCAGGCGCCCGTTTTATGGAATCGGTGGAGTCGGGCCATAGCTCCCACTCCGACTCGGCCCGCATCGCTTCCGATTTGGGGATCGTCCTGCCGCCTGTGCGCATGGACAGCCAGGCGAAATACGCCGCCCTGGCAAGGGGCGACGCCGATATCTACCTGCGCCTCCCGACCCGACCCGGTTACGTGGAGAAGATCTGGGATCACGCCGCCGGCGTCCTGGTGATCGAGGAAGCCGGAGGCAAGGTCACCGACATCCACGGCAAGCGGCTGGAGTTCCGTCACGGATCGCGCCTGGAGAACAACCGCGGGGTGATCGCCACCAACGGCCTGCTCCACGATGCGGTATTGAAGGTCGTAAAGGGCTAGAACAGCAGCCAGGCCAGGGCCAGGGCGGTGAGGCCTCCGGCCAGGGTGTTGGTGAAGTTCACCAGTTCGTTGTCGATCTGTTTCGTCCCTTCGAAGGCGGCACCGAGATACGACTCCAGGGTTGTGCCGGCGAACGCTGCGGCCACCACCAGCCCGATCCCGACGGTTGGGATCAGACCGGTCCAGGCAGCGACCGCTCCCAATACCAGTGACGCCGCGATTCCGGCCAGGGTCCCTTCCACGAAGGCGGCCACCACCGCCAGGAAGAACGGAAGGCTGAACGGCGTGGTAACCGCCAGGAAGGCGAACAGGACACCGGCTGAGGTGTTGGCAAAGGCGTTGCGGGCGCCTCTCCGGCCGCCCTTCTCCTGAGCGATCCCCATGGCCGCCTTCCTGCCGTAGCCGGCCCTGGTGCAGACTGTCCCCAGCACGAAGAACACCAGCAACATCAGAAATGACCGCCACCCGCCGAAACCGTACAGCAAGGTGCCCAGCAGCCAGCCCCACACCGCTCCGGAGACACCAACTCCCCTGGCGGCGTGTGCCGCCAATGCCAGGACCGCGTTGATGGCGGCGCCCCACAGTAAAGCCTGGGACATGACAGGCCATGTAGAGGCCAGCAGCAATGGGTCCACCAGGGTGGCGGCATACAGGGTCAGCCCCCCTGCCAGGGGGACCAGGATATTGTCATCGATACCGGTCGGAACCGACTCGGCCAGGGCGGCGGCCAGGGCGGCGGCGAAGCAACCTGCGATCAGGAACCATGGTCCGAAGGTCAGGAACGACATGCCGGCATGATCGTTCTGTCCGCTGGCGGCGCCAAGTTGCACCCAGCGGATCAGGAATGCGGCAGCCGCCGTACCCCACAAAACGAATGCCACCAACCCGGCCCAGGACTTCTCACGGTTCCAGGGAAGCTTCGGACCGCCCACAGTGACGCCGGCCACCGTGGCCATGCCGTCGCCGAACGCCAGGAAGCCCCAGACCGCCGCCGCCAGTTCCATGCGCCGGAAGAACACCAGGATCAGTGTCAGCACTACCGCCGGGTACAGGGCGATCCCCAGGGAGAACCCCTTGCCCTTCTCGTCGGTCCGCAGGAGGGAGCGGCCGGTGATGCGATGCAACAGGAACAGGTTGAACAGAAGAGCCAACAGGGCGCAGGCCGCCGCCTGCCACGGGGTCAGCCAGCGCAGGGCCAGCGCAAAACCACCCATGCCGACATGAACAAGCTTCCGAAGCAGTTCCGACTGCACGCTCACGGCAGCTCTCCTGTCCCGCGAAGCCATTCCGTCGTATGAGCCACTCCGTTTTCAAGTCCGGTAATTTTATAGTCCAGGTCACGGATCGCCGCCTCGGAACTGTAGGCCCACTCGTGGCGGTAGACGCCGACGACCTCGTCGGTCAGCTCCGGTTCGATTCCGGTGAGCTGCGCCCGCCAGCGCTGGACCTTGCCGATCAGGGCAGCGACGCCGAACGGGATCTTCCGCTTCGGCGGCGATTCCCGGCAGCTTGCCCCGGGCATGCTGCAGGAGCAACTGTACGATGTAGTTGCCCTGGGTCAGGGAACCGGGGCCGTAAACCACTCCGGGGTACAACCGCACCATGTCCAGCCGATCGGCCGGCGTGTTCCTGGCCAGCTGGTCCGCCAGCCACTTGGTGCGCTCGTAATCGGTGTAGAACTCCTCGCTGCGGCGGGGGCTGTTCTCATCGAACGTTTCGCCGTCGGTAGGTCCCAGGGCGATGAACGAAGAGGTATAAACCAGTCTCGCCCCGGAGTCCCGGGCCGCGGCGATGACGTTGGCCAGACCCTGGACGTTGACCCGGTCAAATTCCGAACGGTCCCGCACCCACATCTTCACCAGGGCGGCGGCGTGGACGATGGCGTCGCGCCCCTCCACCGCCCGGTTCAGAGAAGACGGGTCGGTGATGTCGCCGGCCGCCGCTTCGGCGCCTGCCGGCCGGTCGTCCCAGCGCGAGCCTTCCCGGACCAGGCCGCGAACTTCATGGCCGGCCGCTTCCAGCCGGTGGGCCAGCCTGCCGCCCAGAAACCCGGTTACACCGGTGATTAGGATCTTCATGGTGGTACTCCGGCCTGCTCAGAAACGCTGATTGAGGATCTTGCCCACGCCCCGGAGATCGATCCTGAAGTAAAAATCGTCCCGGGTCTGGAGTCCTGTGAACCCCCGGTCCAGGCTCTCCAGGTAGAACGTGCAGCACTGGGTGCTGTACTGCAGCCGCCACTGCCGTTCGGGAAAATTGCTCTGGCCCTCGGACGGATCATGGTCGTAGGTCCCGCTCAACCCGAGGCGCAGCTTGCCGCCGAACAGGTTCAGACCGGTTGACAACTGAACCTGGGTGTCGTCCGGCCGCGGAGAAAAGACCGTTCCGTCGGAGACCACGCCAAGGCCGGCGCGATGAACCAGGGAGAACCGGACCCGGGCGATGTCGTTATTCACGCTGCCGGACAGGGCGACATCCTGGATCTCTTTATACAGAGGGTGCCAGCTGCTCCGCAGGTCGAAACTAAGCTTCGGTTTCGGGTTGAGCCGGCCGATAAGCTGGACCGGCGAGAAACTGCTCATCTCCTCAAGTTCCCCGTCGCCATCCAGGTCGGCAAAGCTCAGGTCCTTGTTGTAGGACCGGCTCTGCCGGATCTCCAGGGTGGCGATCTCGATGGTTTCGAGAGGCTGGTCCTCACCGGGATCCGGTTCCTCCTCGGGCTCGTTGAAGGAGGCGACCCCCCCGGGGTCGCCGGCAATCTGGCTGATCCCGGCCGGACGGTCCGGCATCAGGATCGAGTAGTCCGGACCGCTGGAGGATTCCCGGGTCGATCGGGGACGCTGGGCGAACAGGCGGCTGCGAATTCCGTAGTTGATGGAGTTGCCGGCGGCGCCGAACCGATCGACCTCGTCGTAGGTAATGATGTCGTCGGAGCGGTCGAACCCTTCCTGGTAGGCGTAGGTCACTGCAGGCTCAATACTGTGCTTGTAACGCTTGGAGTACCCGCTGTCCGGCCGCTCGTAGATCTTGTAAAACTTGGGGCCGACAATCTCAACGGCGGCGGCGCTGACACCCCGGTTCAGGTCTTCGTCCAGGATCTCCCGGGTGGAGCTGCCTGTGCCGTTATCCAGTTCCATCTGGGATTGGGAATACCAGGTGAAGCGATGACTGACCTTGGGAGTGATGTCGAGCCATCGTACCGTGGCGATCGGCGCCGAAAGAACCGGGAAGAAGTCCGCCCGGAAATAATCGGCGTCGATGGCGGCTCCCTGCTGGATGCCGCTTTGCTGGATGGAGGCCATGGAGGTCTCGTACGACAGGTAGATCGGCAGCTTGCCCAGTTGCTGGCTGCGACCCCGGATCTCGATTTCCGGCAGCGTCTGCTGTACCAGGGTGGAGCCGTCGGCGAACAGTTGTTTACGGCGGAACTCCCGGATGTTCATGCTGGCCCGGCGACCGCTCCGGGAAAACTCCACCCGCGCCAGAATCGACGGCGACGAGGTCAGTCTCAGGTCCCGCTCGAAATCGTTGAAATAATTGAAATCGCTTACGGAATTGACGTCCGCCACCATCCGGAACCCGTTCAGGAATTCCTGGGTCTGCTTGTACGCCATGCTGTAACGATGCTCATCCACCACTTCGTCCTGGATGTAGTCCGCCAGGAAGCCGATGGTTCCCTTGCGATTGGGGATTGCCCGGAAGATCACGCCACCCCCGGGGCCGCCAGCGCTGTAATCCTTCCCGATAACGGTGAGGTCGGCGCTGCGGCCCAGAGGGAAGAACACCGGCACGGCGATGGACCGCCCCCGGTTGTTGGTGGTGTGGATCTCCGGCATCAGAAGACCAGGGGATCGCCCCTCCTTAACCGGCCACAACAGGAAGGGTATGTAGAAGGTCGGCAGCTTGCCGACCTTGAGGCGCATGTTCCAGAGGCGGGCATATCCGTTCAGTTTCAGCCGGGCGGAGGTCATCCGGAACGACCAGTAGGGCCTGGGCTGGGTGCATGTGGTCACCATGGCATCCTTCAGATAGACCACATCCTTGCCGACCTTTTCCGCCGTGACGGCGGTAAACAGGAATTCCGGTTCGACCTGGCCGAAGGCGTCGTAGATGATCCCGCGGTCTTCATCCTTCCAGTATTCCAGGCGGGTCCCGGAGATCCGGTTCGGGCCCCACACCATCAATACGTTGCCGGTGGCCTCCATGGTGTTCTTGTTGAGGAACACGACCCGGTCGGCCTGAAAGAGGTACTCGTTCCATTTGATGGTGACGGAACCTTCGAGAATGATGCGATCTTCATCATCCCGCTTTTGGAACCCGTCAAGGTCGATGGAGATCCCGTCCGGCAGTCCGCTCTGTTCCGCTTCCTTGTCCGCTGCCGGGGCCGGGGCGGCTGACAGCCACACCAGTGCGGCGGCGACCAGGGCGATCCGATGGCTGGCTCGTATGGAAAATATCACCCGGCGCCCCTCAGAACTGGTCCATGTAAGGGAAGAACGAGTTTAACCGCGCTGCAGGTTGATCGCTATCTTCCTTTGCACCTGTCGTGGTGATCATCGGGATCGCCCGGTCCCTGGGCACCACGGTCCAGGCCCACTTAGGGAGGACTTCGATCAGGGAGGCCGGCAGCCAACCGTAGGCGGTTCGGACGGACCGGCGGGGCATCTGAGAGGCGGCGGTTCGGAGGATCTCCGCCATGGTCTCAGCCTTACCGTCCGCTGAACCAACTTCCCGGATCTCCCATTCCCCGTCCGCCTCGATGTCCACCAGATAGCCGAGGAACCTACCGGCGCGGTGCGCCGCCCGGAACCGCTGGCGGCCGGCTCCGACGGCTCGACTGAAGTAACGGTCGGCCCGGGCAAGAAGAAAATCCCAGTGGGCCCGATCCCGTACGATGCGAAGATCGTACAGGCTCATGCCGGTCTCGTGGGCGTCTCGGATCCGGGGAAGGCAATCGGGTCCAGCCGGTGACAACTCCACCTGGCCATCCGCCGGCCCCTCGGCCGGGATCAGACGGGCCATGGCCGAGGTCGCCGGCAGGGGGTGGAACCCCAGATCGCGGTAGTAAGCGGTTCCGATGTCCGAAAACAGCAGGGCCAACGAATCGCCGACCTCCCGAGCCTGGTCCAGTACCGCCCGGATCATTGCGGTGGCAAATCCTTCGCGCCGGTGCCGGGCCGGTGTATACACCGCACCGATCACAGTGGCCCGGCTTGTGCGACCGTTGTGGCGAAGCAGGGGCCGGTACCGCTTCATGCTGGACAGGATATCGCCACCATCTTCCCAGGTCAGGAAATCCATATACCTGGAACCCCAGGCGGTGGTCCGAACATCCTGCCAGAGTCCGAAATACCCCTCGGGGGTCAGGCCGGTCCCCCAGAGGGAATACGACTCCCGGTATATCCGCCTTACTTCCCGATCACCCCGTACGAACAGACCGGCCACAATTCCTCCTGCTCGATAACGTGATCATCATCGTACATCGGGAAGGACGTTCCGTCGGAGGGTGGCCGGATCAGAAGTCTTGGTCGGGGCAGACACAGCGTTGAAGGCGGCGGGAGCAACTGAAGCAGTACCCGTTTGTCTCGAAGTACTCCAGCATTTCCTGTTGCCAGGCGTCCAGAATGGAAAGACGGTCCAGAACAGTCAGCCCCCCGGACAGGGAAGTATCGCCCAGCCAGGTGCGCATGTTCCCCAGCGAGTTGTGGTAATTCTGTCGCAGTTCAAAAATCGTCATGACGGAACACTCCCGGCTCCCAGGCGGCCGGCTCCATTTTCAGCAACAATGTACCTCGCTTCCGGGCCGGTCACAGTCGATTGCTGCGGAATTGCTGCACTGGAACCGCGATCTGCGCGCTGCTCTGGAAGTCGTTGAAATGACATCATTTTTCAACAGATCCTGGCCCGAAATCCTGTGGATATTTTGTGGAAAGCAAGGTGAATCCAACTTATCCACCACGAAGCCGCCTCAGGCCGGCCTCCAGGTCTCCTTACACAAGATCTTTGTTTTCATTCATTTATCATCTCTTCGCTGCCAACGGGACCGTCCGGACGGCCGCGGCCCGGGACCACACAACTTTTCCACAGCTGGATCCACAGTATCTCCATCGGACCAGAAAGAAAAATGGGGCCAGACCTGAATCTGACCCCATCGGAAAACAATCTGAATTTCAGCCTTTTCTAGCCGAGGAACTCCCGGAGATCGCGGCACTCCTGGGCCGACTGGATCTTCTTGAGGGCAGTCGCCTCGATCTGACGGACCCGCTCTCGGGAAAGCCCCATGACCCGGCCGATCTCCTCAAGGGTATACGGCATGTCCCGGCCGATGCCGAACCGAAGCCTGATGATCTCCTCTTCCCTGGGGTTGAGCACCTTCAGGGTTGATTCAATCTTCTCACGCAACTCCCGATCCACGGTCCGCTCCAGCGGGCATGGAGCGTTGGGGTCGGCAACGAAGCGGAGCAGACCCGGGCTGTCGTCATCGGCGGACATATCCTCCAGGGCCTGGGGATCCTGCACAACTCCGAGGATCTCCTCGACCTTGACCACCGGCATCCGCAACTTCTTGGCGATCTCTTCAGGCGTCGCCTTGCGCCCCAGTCTTTCGCTGAGTTCCCGGGCGACCCGGGAGATCTTCTTGATCTTCTCGTTGACGTGCACCGGAATCCGGATCACCCGGGCCTTGTCGGCGATGGCTCGCTCGATCGCCTGCTTGATCCACCAGTAAGCGTACGTGGAAAACTTGTTACCCCGCTCGTACTCGAACTTCTCCACCGCCTTCATGAGTCCGATGTTCCCTTCCTGGATCAGGTCCATGAAGGAGATGCCGTGGTTCAAGTACTTTTTGGCGATGTGGACCACCAGCCGCAAATTCGCCAGGATCAGCGCATCCCGGGCATGATCCAGGTGACGGTTGAATCCCCTGGCGTTTTTAATGGCTGTGCGGATCCGGGTGTCTTTGTACTCCCGGTTGTAGCGCACCAGGTTGTTGTAGAAAGTTTCCATGGCGTCCAGCGGCCACTCTCGACCCCGTTTCGGCCCATCCAGGCCGGCAGGCAGAACGATTTCCCGACAGGAAGCAGGCAGCTTGATAGCCAGCGCCGCCATCCCCGTCCTGGCATCCTGGAGTTCCCGCGCCAACTCCACCTCACGGTGCTCGTCGATCAGCGGCGTGGCGCCCATTTCCCTGAGATAGATCGGGAGGATGGCGGCAGCCTGCCGGTCGGCCTTCAGGCCTCTTTCCAGCTGACGCTTGCGGGCGCCCCGGGCCTTCGGATCGATGGCGGCGGCAGCCCTGCGAACGGCCGCTTCCTCGGATTCCTGCCTCTTGGTTTCCAGAACTTCCGGATCCTGGACCGTTGCTTTACGCGGCATGCCTGATGTCTCCGTTTGGACGTAGATCGATTGAGATCCATACTATATGAAAGATCCGGGCCAACTTTTCAAAGCGATTGGCGGCACAGGCGCTGTGGATATCCAGAATTATCAAAATAGTTTACCATTCCAATCGAATTGCCGTGGACCTGGCGAGCATGGTGAAGAGATTAGTTTTATATGCTAACTTGTTCCCGGTGGCCAAGACCACTCGCTGGAGGGTATTCCTATAAAAAGGCAACCCTTGACAGCCAGATAATGGCGAAGCTGCGCCTCCCCCTTTACATAGTCAGTCATTACGACGCACTTGAGCTCTGTCGTGCCATTCTGGCTTCTTCATAAAGACGGCGATCCGGTCTGCTGCTATGGTAGAACCGTTCCTGCTGGAGAAACTGCCCATGCAGACCGTTAGCGTCGCCCTGGCACAGATCGCCCCGAAGTTGGGAGACCTGCAGGCGAACATTGAGATGCACCTTGACCGACTTGAGCGGGGGCGCCGGGACGGGGCCGGCCTGGTTGTCTTTCCCGAACTTTCGCTGACCGGCTACCTGCTCAGGGACCAGACCCCTGACGTGGCCCGACCCCTGGACTCTCCCGACCTCAAGCCGCTCCTGGATGCAACGAAGGAGATCGACGCCCTGGTCGGCATGGTGGAGGAAGGGGAAGGCCATCGCTACTTCAACTCGGCAGTCTACCTGTCCCGGGGGCAGATCGTCCACGCGCACCGCAAGCTGCACCTGCCTACCTACGGCATGTTCGACGAGGGACGTGATTTCGCCACCGGGCACCGGCTCCGGGTGGCGGACCTGCCGTTCGGACGGATCGGAGTTCTGATCTGCGAGGACGTCTGGCACTCACCGAACGCCTGGCTCCTGGCCCAGGACGGCGCCGAGATCCTCTTTGTGCTCGGGAGTGGGCCTACCCGGGGCGCCCGGCAGGAAATCGGCATCACCAGCGTGCCGGTATGGCACGATCTCCTCAGAACCACCGCCCAGTTCCAGACCGCCCAGGTTGTCTACGTCAATCGGGTCGGCTACGAGGACGGTCTGAATTTCGGCGGCGGCTCAATCGCAATCGATCCGTTCGGGAGAGAAATCGGATCGATCCCGGCCCTTGAGGAGGGCTGGTTGCTGGTGGAATTGGAGGGGGAGGTCTTGCGCCGGGCCCGAACCGCCTACCCTCTTCTGCGGGACGCCCGTCTCGAACTGGCCTACCGGGAACTGGGCCGGATCCGTGTGGAGCGGTTCGGCCTTCCGGAGCCGGGTTAGGACCTGAAATGCGTGAAGCCGGCATCGAGATCGATCCCGTCGCAACAACCGATATCCTGACCGGTTTCATCCGCAACGAACTGGAGCGGACCGGCTTCAAGAAAATGGTCGTAGGACTGTCCGGCGGCCTGGACTCGGCGGTCAGCACCTTCCTGGCAGCCCGGGCCCTTGGCCCGGAGCAGGTTCACGCGGTATTGATGCCGTACCGATCCAGTTCCAGGGCATCTCTCACCGATGCCGCTCTTGTGGTGGATGCACTGGGGATCGGCTCGGAAACGGTGGAGATTACCGCCATGGTGGAAGGTTACCGCCAGGCCGCCGGGGAGATGGACCGGCTGCGCCTCGGCAACGTCATGGCACGCTGCCGCATGCTCGTACTTTACGACCTGTCGGCCCGGGAGAAGGGACTGGTCCTGGGGACCAGCAACAAGACCGAACTTCTCCTCGGCTACGGCACCCTCCACGGTGATATGGCCTCCGCCCTCAATCCGATCGGCGACCTGTACAAAACCCAGGTCCGGCAATTGGCCCGGCACCTGGGAGTGCCCGATGCGGTGCTTTCCAAACCGCCCAGCGCCGATCTGTGGCCGGACCAGAGCGACGAAGACGAACTCGGATTCTCCTATGAAGACGTGGACCGTTTACTGGCGCTGCTGGTCGATGCGAGGGTTTCTCCCGCCACAGCGGTGGAAAAGGGGTTCTCCCTTGAGATGGTGGACCGGGTTCTGAAACTGATTGTCGGCTCCCAGTTCAAGCGCAGGCTCCCGGTGATAGCCAAGGTTTCCACCCGGTCCGTAGGATGGGATTTCCGTTACCCCCGGGACTGGAACTCCTGAAACGAGGCGAGGGTTCACCATGGCCGGCACCCTGTATGTCATCGCCACCCCCCTGGGCAATCTGGACGATCTTTCGCCCCGGGCATTGGCCGTTCTCTCCCAGGTTGAAACCGTCGCCTGTGAAGACACCCGCAGAACCGCCCGGCTGCTGGCCCGATACGAACTGAGTCCCGCCACCATATCCTGTCATGCCCACAATGAAGCGGCCCGCGTCGCACCGATCGTTGCGATCCTGGAGTCCGGAAACGACGTGGCACTGGTCTCCGACGGCGGAACGCCGGGGATATCCGATCCCGGGCACCTGCTCGTGGCGGAGGTCCGCAGCCGGGGCATCCCGGTCATCCCCCTTCCCGGCCCGTCGGCGGTGGTCACCCTGTTGTCGGCCAGCGGCCTCCAGGCAGACCGTTTCGTGTTTGACGGTTTTCTTCCTCACAAGGGTGGAGAACGGAGACGGCGGCTTCGAGACCTGGCCGGCGAACGGCGAACGTGGGTGGTCTATGAAACCCCCCACAGGATTCTGGAGGCGCTCGGTGAAATGTCCGACATCCTGGGGGATCGAACCGTCGTCGTGGGGCGTGAGCTGACCAAGATACACGAGGAGATTTTCACGGGAACGGCCCGGGAGATCTTGGAAAAGCTGACTGCGGGCAGCTCAAAGGGAGAGTTCTGCCTGGCCGTTGCCGGCGCCGAGGAGGCCGACCTGGTCCGTGCCGACGATCAGGACGAACTGATCGCCGCGTTCCGGAAAGCGATGGAAGAGCACGGCAACGACCGGCGGGCCGCCCTGCGATCCCTGGCCCGGAGCACCGGGAGAAAGAGGGCTTCGTTGTACCGCAGTCTGGTGGAGGCCGGAGAACTCGATTAGCTACAGGCCCTGGTACCGGACCAGGAGTGACAACAGCAGGATCTGAACGAGGAAGATCATAGCCCCGGTCGCCAGAACCCGGCCCCCCTGGCGTACCAGTCCGGCCGCCTGGATACGGAGGCCCACTGCGGCCATGGCAATGGCCAGAAGGAGTTTGCTCACAACCTTGACGGCGCCGGCCGATCCGTCGGGAAGGATTCCCAGGTTTCCAACCACAGCCAGCACGATGAACGCCACAATGTAGCCGGGAACCAGCCGCCACGATGCGCCGCCACGGGATCGCATCACCAGCCCCACCACGATCACAATCGGACCGAGCAGCAGGATCCGGAACATCTTCACCACCGTAGCCAGCTCTCCCACCCCGTCGCTGACCGAGAAGCCGGCTGCGACCACGTGACCGACCGCCTGGAGGCTCCCGCCGATCAACAGGCCAGCGGCCGGCTCCCCCAAGCCCTGCAGGACTGCGAGGGCAGGGAGCAGGAAGATCCCGATGAGTCCGAGGAGGTTGACTACACTGATGCTGAGCCCGATCTCGTTGCGATCACGGGTCACCAGCGGCGCCACGGCGGCGATCGCCGACGACCCGCAGATCGCGCTACCTACGCCGAGAAGCAAGCTCAGTGATTTCGGCAGCCCGACCGACCGGCCCGCGACCAAAGCGATCCCCAGGGTCGCCGCCACGACGGTCAGTACGGCGATGACTGCAGCGCCGCCGCCACCTCTCATCCCCGCGAGCACGCCGAGATTCAGGTTCAACCCCAGCAGGGAGACTGCCCATGACAACAGGACCGTCTCACACCACTCGATCCCATCGGAGCTGATTTTAGAAACCGGCGCCACATTCCCCACGATGATGCCGAGGACGATGGCGATGGAGATGGCACCGGCAAAAGGGACCAGGCCGGCACGGGACAGGTAGACGCCCAGGACTCCCAGGGCCGAAGCAAGGGCGATTCCCGGGAGTCGAGTCCTCATGCCAGCCAGCCGACCGGCAGGAACTAGGAACGCGACTCCGGCTGGCGCTTCGGTCTTGCGGCGGCCGGGTCGTACTCGTACTTGAGGCAGCACATGAGCCGGCCGCACATGCCTGAGATTTTAGACGGGTTCAGGGACAGTCCCTGGGCCTTGGCCATTTTGACC
>CALZKF010000104.1:14846-17796 GCA_945787955.1 uncultured Acidobacteriota bacterium
TCCCTGCCGCACGGGCCGCAGCCGCCGTCCAGTTGGGCGTCGTCCCGGGCTCCGATCTGCCTCAGCTCGATCCGGGTGTGATATTCCGCCGCCAGATCCCGGACCAGGGCGCGAAAATCGACACGACCTTCTGCGGTGAAGTAGAACGTCAGCTTCTTGCCGTCCAGTTGCATCTCCACCTGGCCCAGTTTCATCTTCAGCTTCAGGGCCCGGACGCGATCCTGGCAGAACTCTCGGCTGATGTTTTCCACCGACGCCTTGTGGGCATAAGCTTCTTCATCATCCCGGGTGGCCCTGCGAATCAGCACCGGGATCTTGCCGGCGCCCTCCTTGAAAAACCGGTTTTCCATCGCCGGCCGGGTCACGATCCCGAACTCCGGCCCCCGGTCCGACTCCACGATGCAGCCGGTTCCCACTTCAAGGTTCAATCCGTTGGCCACACAGGTGGTGGAACGGGTGGCAGGCGGTATTCTGATAGCGAGCACTTCCATCAGCGTATGGTACAACACCGCTGATTAAATGAGGGAACTCGGCTAGACTCTAGCTTTTCCAGGAGGCACCTGATGGCACGGAAGCGGAAGGACGGCGGCTCAAGTCCGGTCCTGGCCAAAAACCGCGCAGCCCGCCATGAGTTTCATATCCTGGAAACCTTCGAGGCCGGTATCGAACTGCTGGGCACCGAGGTCAAGTCCGCCCGGGAAGGTCGGGTGAACCTGAAGGACGCTTACGGAAAAACAAGGAAGGACGAGGTTTTTTTGGTTAACGCTCACATCAGCCCGTACACCCACGGCAACCGCGAGAACCACGACCCTCTCCGTCCCCGCAGGCTATTGCTGCATCGGCGGGAAATACGGAAGCTGGCGAAGGCGGTGGAAACCGCCGGGCTGACCCTGGTCCCCCTGGCGATGTACCTGAAGTCCGGACGGATCAAGGTGGAGATCGCCATCGCCAAAGGCAAGAAGATCCACGACAAGCGCGAGGACAGCCGCAAACGGGAGGCCGAACGGGAAATGGCCAGGGAAACAGGACAGCAGCGCTAATTAGAGGTCCTGGGGCTTTTTGACCAACTGCTTGAATTCGGCGTTGTTCCCGGACGCTTGCGCCTGGCACAGCACCGCGACCTCGCTGCCCGGGCAGAACGGCAGATCAAACTCGGCACCTATCCGGCCATCCTCCCCGGAGATCCCTCTGAATACTTCCCGTGGCCTTTCGCTCGAATAGATCAGCTTCACGGTGACCTCGGCGCCCTGCACCGGTTGGTCTGCACCCTCGCTCATGACCCTCATCAGGATCAGCGCCGGTGTGCCTTCGACCAGGGGGTGGGAATCCTCCACCTCCAGCCGCACCCGTACCACGTCGGATTCGACGGCCAGGTAGGTCATGACGACCTCGTCCAGACTGCGGTTACTGATGATGTTGTAGCCGAACGGCTTCGGTCCTTCCGGGTCGTAACGGCCGCTATGTATCTCCTGGATCAGGTCCTGGTGCTGAATCTTCATCCGCAGCATGACATCGGACTCGTTGAACTCTCCGCCTTCGATCAGATCGGCGTAGGAAACCTTCCGGGTCGTCACGATCTCGCCGCCGCTGTAGACCAGGCTCTCCACAATCGGGTTGGACAGACCCTGGTCCTCGGTCTGGACGTGATACGTCCGGCCTTCGTAGTCCACATCGGTATTGAACCCGGTAACCATAGAGAGGCTAACTTAATCAGCGGCATGACCGGGTGTCAAGGGAGTGCCCCCCAGCCGCTCCTGGAACTTCAGGGCTATAAGCCTGGATACCAGCCGGGCCGCGAGGAAGTCGGCATGGTGCATCATGGGCCGGGGCGCCAACTCCACCACATCCGCCGCCACCACATCAGCCTTCCCGAACAGGGACCGCAGCAGATCAAGAGTCGGCCACCAGCCCCCTCCGCCCGGCTCCGGAGTGCCGGTGGCAGGCAGGATCGCCGGGTCGAAATAGTCCAGGTCGATGGTCAGGTAGATAGGCGCGCCGGCCAGGCCATGGAGGGCCCGCTTGATCCATTGATCCCGGTCGCCGGTCATCTCCCAGGCATGCACTACCTGGTATCCCGGAATGCCGGCGCGGATCCGTGCCGCCTCTTCCGGCGAGTAGCTTCTGATCCCCACGGCGTTCACCGGTGCCAGTTCCAGACAACGGGCAGCGGCGCAGGCATGGCTGTTGCGGTCACCCTGGTACGACTCCCGCAGGTCGGCGTGGGCATCCAGTTGCAACACACGCAATCCGGGATGCCGTTCTGCGGCGGCCCGAACGCCCCCTGCCGTTATGGAGTGCTCGCCGCCCAGCATGACCACCCATCGTCCGGCGTCCATCAAGGCGCCGAACCGGGCGGCGATGCCATCCATGACCGCGGCCGACCCATCACGGGGCAATCCCATTTCCGGCTCGGTCCAGACCCCCGCCCGCCAGGGCTCCACACCGAGCCATTCATCGTAGAGTTCTACCTGGGCCGACGCCTTCAGGATCGCCTGCGGTCCTCCGGCGGTGCCTCCGCCGTAACTGACCGAGGCCTCGTACGGCACCGGCAGCACCGCGACGCCGGCTTCCTCGAAGCTGACCGGCTCCATGTCGGCGCCGTACATCGGATCGGGATGGGATTTCCTGCTCATGGGGAAAGTATATCGGGTGATGACCTGGAGCCGCCTCCTCGAATGCTGCAGGCCACCACCCGGCGGTTAAACTACCTCCGGCTCGATGGGTCCCGTTCACCTCGCCGGCGGCCGAGAGCAACGCTCCCTCCCGCCCCCGGCCCTATTGCAACGCACCTGCCAGCGCTTAAACGCACCAGCCGAAGAAATTCACGGAAATTCCCGGTCCTGAAACGTCCGGTTCCGAAACGGAACGACCTTATCCGGACGATTTTCTGTCCTGGAATACGACCCCCCCGATCATCCCCCCAACGGTGGAGAACAGTGCTCCGATCAAG
>CALZKF010000105.1 GCA_945787955.1 uncultured Acidobacteriota bacterium
TGATCGCAACGAACGGCCGGTCTTTTCTCGGGCTGAGGTGGTGGACCGCCCTGGCAAACAGTTCCTTGCCGGTGCCCGACTCCCCCTGGAGCAGGACGGTGGCGTCGGTGGGGGCTACCTTTTCCACCTGCCGTGAGGCTTCTTGCAACGCCTGGGAGTCGCCGATGATCCGGGGGAAGCCGAGCCTCTCGGCGAAAGCCTCCCGGAGCAGGAGGTTCTCCTTCAACAGGCCGCGGCGCTCCTCGGCCCGCGCCAGAAGCAGAAGAAGGTGGTCCGGGTCCACCGGCTTGGCCAGAAAATCGAAGGCGCCGGCCTTCATCGCCTGGACCGCATCTTCCACGGTGCCGTAAGCGGTCATCAGCAGCACCGGCAGATCCGGATCAACCTCCCGGGCGGCGGCCAGCACCTGATGGCCGTCGGCCCCCGGCAGCTTGAGATCGGTGACTACCGCCAGAAAGCGGCCGACCTTGAGAGCCTTGAGGGCGGTGCCACCGTCGGCCGCCTCGGTGACCTGATAACCATGATGCTCCAGGGTCTCCCGGAGAACAGCCCTGAGGCTGTCCCGGTCTTCCACCAACAGGACCGGCGGGGAGGTTGCCGGCATCAGGTCAGCCGCCTCGCCTGAGGCGGGCCAATTCAGCCTGTTCAGCTTCCAGCTCTTTCCGGGCTTGTTCGATCGTCTGTTCGGTTAGCCGGAGCCGGGCCACGTTGTCCCGGCCTTCCCACTCCGCCGCTTCCTCTTCGGTCAGGACCGGTCTGGCCAGAAACGGGTTTTTGATGGCCAGCCGGCGGGTTTCCAGTTCCTGAAGCCGAATCTCAAGGGCGGCGACCCGGCCCCGGGCGGCGGCGGCACGGTCCCGCAGTACGCGGCGGGCGCCGGCTTCCACCTCCATGACTTCAAGAGGATCCGGGAGAGGAGCGGACCCCTCCACCGTGGCCGGGACATCGGCCGGAAATGAGGCCTCACCATAGAGCTGCGACAGAACCTCGTTGGTGATAACAACCGTGGCGGCCAGTTCCTTGGCCTTGTTGCCGCCGGTTGCAGACACGCCGACGCTGGCCAGGGCGAGCAGAGTACCCAGTACGATGATCGTTCGGTTCATCGAAGCCTCCCCCGAAACTGTAGCGCCTCCGCACTTCCATGTCACCCGGTTTCGGCTGACCTAGAAATCGGTCTCCCAGCGGGTGATCATCACCCTCGGCAGTTCCCAGGTCGAGGGCGGCCAGTCCTTGATGATGCTCTCGTCCCAGTACAGCTGGGGGGTACCGGCGGCCGGGGAGGACTCGCCGACACCGCTGTTGGCGACGACGCTGCCGTAGTAGGTGGCGTTGCCGGTGGCGGCGAAATGCCCGTTGTTGAACAGGATCCCCCACAGGGCGGCGGTTCCGGCTACATCCGGACCCTTGTCGTTTCGCATTACTCCCCCGCCGTAGGCGTCGGTGGTGTCGATGATAAAATCGTCGTACAGTGCCGAATAGGTGGAGTAGTTCAGGTTGATGTAAGGTTCTCCGACGTCGTACACGCCGTCGGCGTCGGTATCGCTCCATGGTTCACCGGGGGAGTTGAACGTTGCCGCCCGGCCTGTGATGCCCTTGGTCTGGAACTCCTCGGTGTTGAGGTACACGAAGCCCCGGGTTCCCCAGGTGCCGCCCTGTAAGGCGATGGGAGGCGTCAGGTTGTCCCACTCGTCGTCGGCGTCGTTGTCATACGGGGCCAAGCCGTCCACCGTATCGAAAAAGAACAGGCCCTCGTTGTTGTCGGTGATTGCCCTGAAGGTCTGGGCAGTGCCGATGCCGTCTTCCTTGAACGAGGTGCCGTTGTCCCACACGTAGTAGTGCACGTCGTTGTCGCCGGAAGTGGCGATGCTTTTCCAGAGATCGTATTCGAATGAAGGGCAGGACACAATCGGCTGGAACTGGAAGACGTTGGAATGGTTGCCGTCGTCCGGGTTGTTGTCGTGGCTCGGCCAATCTCCGTCCCCCGGCGGGATCGCACTGGTCCAGGTGAACGGCTCCGGTTGGGGATTGGCATTGGGGGCGTCGGCCACCGCACCACCGGCCAGGAACCGGAACCACGGGTCCTCGATGACCTCACCGTCCACGGCCGCCATGTAATTGGCCCACTCCGCCGCCCACAGCGAGTCGGCTCGCTCGCCCAGCGGCGTTACCCGGGGCCAGGACGACGGGATCTTGTCGTGGTTGTTGGTCAGGTCGGAGTCGCCCACCGCCGAGGCGGCGCCCCAGTTCACCGTCAGGTCGCCGTTGAACGCCAGATTGTCGCAGGAGTGCAACGGCCCGTACGGGCCGGGGTAAGGCATCTCGTTGAGCACCGCCTTGACCATCCGCTCCGCCAGGACCTGTTCGGAGCCGGCAACGGTTTGAACCACCCGGCCGTGGACCTTCACGGTGGCCATGCCGTAGCGGGTCCAGGTGCCGGCGACGTCGACGTAGGGCGGGCTGTAGATATCGATTCGGGTGATGCGGGCCTCCAGGCTGCCGGGCCCGCCAGGGTACGCCCCGAACAGGTCGTTGGAGACCGCCGCCAGGAACGTTGCCGCCGCTGCGTTGCTCTCGTCGATGCGGATGTCCGGCCCGTCTTCGGTGCCCAGCAGGGCGTGGGCCAGGGATCCGCGATACGGCTTCTCGAAGATATCGTCGCTGCCGTCGGCGTTGAGATCCACGCCCTGTTTGTACATCGGCCGGGAGCCGCCGTTCTGCAGCAGGGCCGGCGTGGCCGGATCACCGTCGTCGTCGATCATCCGGAGTGTCCGGTCCATGGCCGCCAGCGGCGGATTGCGGACATTGGTGCCGGCGAACGGCCGGTCGAACCACCTTTTGACCATGCGGGCCCCGGTTTCACCGGCGTACAGCGCCTGGGCCGACCGGATCTCGTTCTGGGAGATCTGGTTCTCGGTTTCTCCCAGCATGAGGAACGATATTCCCAGCAGGGTCAGGATGACCATCACCAGCATGGAGACGATCAGGGCCGACCCCCGCTCGCCGACTCGGTGTTTCAAGGTTGCCAGGTTCATTGTCTTTCCCCTTTACGGCTACGGCCGGTCGACGATCATGTTGTTGAACATACCGGTGGAAGGCCCACAGGTACCGGTGATCGCCGTCTCGAGGCCGTCTGCGTCCAGCAGCCGGTAGCCGAAGCTGGTGGTCAGAGTGTTCTGGTACCAGGTTCCTTTGATCCTCGCCGACATATTGGCGTCGTAGGTATATCTGACCGTGACCGGGTTGCTCGTGTTGCGACTGACGTCGATGGACGGCTTCGGGTCGCTGAAGGTCTGTACTGCCGGGAACCATGACGGCGGCGACACGTTCCAGATCGGGCTAGAGTCGAAAAACACACCGGTGAGGTGGGGCGACTGGGTCGCCACGTCCTGCCAGTCAATGATGAGCTCCTCAATGGCCACCGCAGTCAGGCAGTTGTTGTTGATGATTTCGTATTCCACACTGGCGCATTCGACCTTGTGGCCGCCAACGCATTCCAGGACGATCGGGTTGAGATCCGGGGTCGGGGGCGACAGGCAGCAACCGACGTCGGTGCCGGCAGCCACATGGATCGTTTCCGACTTGGCGCAACCTTCGTCGTTCGTTATCGTAGCGATGATGGTGTACGGGCCTGGAGGGTTGGCCAACCATTCGTAGCGCCATTCCGGCCCGGGTTCGTCCAGTGTTACCGTGTCGACCGCCCCGGAAACCTCATGGATGAACTCCAGGGTCAGGTTTTCGTAATCGACTGCCGAGTGCGTGGCGCCGACCACAATCGGCACCACCCCAGCCACAGGCGTGTTGTCTCCCGGAGACCGGAATACGACATCACCTACGAAGGCGCAATCCGGGTTCACAACATCGGACGGAGCGGACGCATTGCCGCAGTCATCCACGGCGATGACGTAGTAGTACACCGTGTAACCGTCGGGAACGTAAATCGTGTCGCGGTAGTGGGTCGCTTCCGAAACGGAGCCGACGTAGGTGAACGTGGCCAGGGCAGGCAGGGTGACGTCGTCGCCATCATCGCCTCCGACGGGCACCAGGGGACTGCGGTAGAGGTTATAGGTGTCGATGAAGATCGGATTCTCGTTGATATCGCTGTCCACCTCGTCCCAGGTGATCCTGACGGCGGCCATGGCGAAGAACGCCTGGAGATTGGTCGGTGCCATGGGAGCAAGCACGGAAGTGCCGTTGCCTGCGCTCTTGGCGGACGCGCCGCTTTCCCGGCCGCAGGTATCCACCGCCGTCACCCAGTAATGGAATGAGCGGCAGTTGACCACGTTGACGTCGGTAAAGTCCGGGGTTGTCCTGTTCTGCACCACGCTCTCGTCGGCGATCATGGTGGCGGCGCCGATTCCGCTGGGAGCACCGCGGTACACGCGGTAGCCGGCCAGGTCCCGGATGTTCGGAGCGTACGGATCGGCGGCCGGCTGGGAGGCGGTGTTGTCGGTGACCTGGTCCCAGCTCAAGCGCACCGCTCCGTTCAGGTCGGTGCTGGTGGTCAGGTTCAGCGGCGCCTCCGGTGTATTCAGGTTGCTGGTCGTGACCGATGTCTCGGCGGAGCGGATACTCTGGTTGCCGCTGGCGTCAACAGCCTGGAGTGACAAATAGTAGGTCGTGGCGTCGGCCAGCGCGCCGACGTAGACGGAGGTCGTCGGGCTGGTACGGGTATCGGTGTAGTTGCCCGAGGTTGTCCCGATGCTCAGGCGGTAGTACGCCACCTGCTGAGCCGCCGGGTTCGCCGCCCAGCTGACCCACAGCCCGCCGCAATGACCCGGCACCGGCGAAGGGGTGCCGGGCTGGCTGGGAGGCGTGACGTCGGAACTGATGTCCTGCACACCGACCATGCCCATGTTCCGGGGTGTGATGTCCCCGGCCAGGGCGAACTTGCGATGCCGCCGGGTGGCGGCATAGATGTCGGCCTCATCCACCCAGGCCAGGTCCGGCTCCGGCGTCATCCCCACCAGTTCCAGGCCGACCCGCCGGAGCTCCTTGCGGGTGTCCTGAGCGGCGCCGCCGTCGACGCCCCCAATGTCCTCGGCAATGGAGGTCAGGTCGAAGGCGGTGTTGGCCTGCAGTCCGGCCTTGTTGTAGTACCGGAACGACATGGAATAGACGTTGTCGATGAGCGGGGTGCGGGTAAAGAAGCCGGCGCCGCCCCAGGTGCCGACGTCGTTGTTGAGACTGATGCGGTACAGCGTATATGGCGGGTCATCGTGGACCATGGCCACGTTGGGGATATTCACCGTTTCAACGACGCCGTCCCGGGGAGCGTTCTGCACGTCGGCCTGGAACGAGAGCGTATCGGCGCTGCTGCCGTCCGGCTTGGCCAGGGCGTAGGCGTAGATCTCGTCGTTGCCGGTTGACACCGCCAGGAAGGTGGTGCCTCCCAGTGTCGATTCCGGTGTCAGGGACGCCACCGGATCCTCGGCGTCGAAGTCGGCCCGGATAACCACGGCGGTATCGAAAGCCGCCTCGAACTGCTCGTCCGGCCGGGTGACGTTGCCGTCCGGGTTGTAGTTGAACCCGGTCATCCGCAGGTCGGAGACGAGTTGGTCGAAGGCGATGCGAACCGCCTGTTGCTGTTCGCTGACATTCTCGCCCTTCTTGTAGCTCTTGCGGGAGAGATCGTAGATCGACAGGGCCACCACCATGGCAATGGCCAGGATCGCCACGGCGACCAGGATTTCCACCAGGGTCATGCCGCGCTCACGTTGACTGTTCCGGGTCGTTTTCATCTTCGTTCCCTCCGTTACCGGGCTTTGGTCAGATCCTGACGGTCATGACACGGACCGAGCGGTTCCTGTCGCCTTCGGCCCAAAACACGGTGACCGTTACCCGGATTGCACGGGCTGCGTTCAAATTCGGTGTACCGCCGCTTTCAGGCGGCACGGCGGCCACCAGGATTGTGGCGAAGGAGCCGTACTCCAGCGAGTCGTCCAGGAGCGTCTGCCATTTGGCGGCATAGGCGGCGGTTCGGGTATCATAGGTATAGCTGCTTGCGCTGCCGTCGTCTCCGAACACCTGATAGGTCTGCCTGAAACCCCAACCGGTCATTTCTTCGGTAATCGCCCGGGCCACGGCCAGGGCCTGGGTCGCGGTTTTCCCGCTCTTGACCTGCCGTTCGCTCAGGATGAACATCCCGGCCACCGAGATCAGCACGCCGGCCATGAGTCCCAGCGCCAGGATGACCTCGATCAAGCTCAGTCCGCGTTCGTTTTTCCTGGCCATGGCTGCTCCTCCCCGATTCATGGTGTGTACCTGTCGTGGGTGACGCTGGGCACACCCAGGATGCTGGTGCTGACGGTCCAGCGATCGATATCGCCGCCGGTCATGTTCGCTTCCAGGACGATATCCATCGCTGTGGCCGAATCGATCGCTCCATTCAGCTTGAAGGTGATATCGCCGTCGCTGGAGGTGATGCTGACGCTGTCCGGCACCACTATTTCCCGCAGGTTGTTCTTGTTGTCGGTGTAGCTGTACTTGTTGTCCGGGTCGACCTCGACAGTAAAGACCACCGGCGTGTGGGTGGTCACCGCCACCATGCGGGCCGCCTTCAGGGACATGGCCAACTGGTCGCCGGCGGCGCGGACTTCGGCGGAACGGATCTGCTCGGCGATCAGCGGCACAGCCACCATGACCACCAGGCCGATCACGGCCACCACCACCAGGAGTTCCGGCAGGGAAAAGCCGCGCTGCTTGGATCGAACGTGGGACATGATTGCCTCCTGGAATCGCATGCCCTCTCTAGAGCACGGACCGTGCCATATCCTGATCAAACCCGAACTGGCACCAAATAACTGATATATAACGACTTACAATTTTGTTCCGTTCCGTTCTGCGGTCCGGATACTCCGTTCGGCCACCTAACCTGTTACGTTTTGTGACACTCACCGCCGTCCTCCTGGACCCCAGCCAGGGGGAACCGCAGCCGAAAGAGGGCGCCACCGCCGGGGGCGTTGGCGGCGTCCACGCCACCGCCCAGATCGACCATGGTGCGCTGGATCAGAGCCAGTCCCAGGCCGGTCCCCTGGCGCCGGGTGGTATGGAACGGCACGAACACCTGGTCCAGGTCCGCCGCATCGATCCCCGGTCCATTGTCTTCCACCTCGACCTGCAGGGCCCGGCCGGCGGCCACGACCCTGCCGGAAATCCGGACCTGCACCGGACCGCCTCCATCCTCGCCGGCCTCGACAGCATTGTTGAGCAGGTTGTCGAAAACCCGGCGCAGAAGCCCGTCATCGGCCACCACCGTGCCGAACTCCCCTTCAACCCGGACCTCCAGGTTCTCCGGTGCGCTCACCACGACGCCCCGGATGAGCGCTTCCAGTTCGATGGCTGCAGGAGCCGGTTCCGGCGGTCTTGCATAAAGCAGGAATTCGTCCACCGCCTTCCGAACCGTATCCACTTCTTTCAGGATCTCCCGTGCAGGACGCTGAACGCCGTCGTCCCGATGCTTCTCCAGCAGCCTGGCATAGCCCAGGATCGTCCCGAGGGCGTTCCGAAACTCATGAGCTATACCGGCGGACAGGGTGCCTACCGCCGCCATGTTCTCCCGCAGCCGGGCCTGATCCTGGAGCAACTTTATCTCGGTCAGATCGGTCATCAGGATTAGGGCTCCTGCATTGCGTTCCCCGCTTCCCGGGCTCGGTGTCACCGAAACCCCCAGGTGGCCGCTGCGTCCGTCCCGGAACTGAACCTCGAGGACTTCACGGGTGGCGCTCTCCCCGGTCCGTATGGAGTCACGGACCAGCATCTCCAGGCCGCCGGCCGATGCGACCACACGATTGAGGTCCTGCCCCACCGCTTCGTTGCGAGGCACGCCCAGGAGCCTGGACGCAGTGTCATTCAGCGCAGCCACCCGGTCGCGAGCGTCCAGAACCAGGACCCCGGTGCTCATGCCGTCGGCGGACCGGGAGGCGAACCGGACCAGGTCTCCCAGTCCGGCGCCCTTTCTCTCGAGGGTGGAGATAGTCTCCTCCTGCTCTTGCAGGCGCTGCACCACAGTCCGGAACGCCGTAACCAGGTTGTCCGGCTCCCCCGGCTCCAGGCCGGCCTCCCCGGCCACTGCGGCGATTTTGAGGTAGGGGCGACTTACCCAATCGGCGAACAGGAACGCCACGACGGCGATCAACAATACACCCAGGATCTGTACACCGAGGATGTCCGCCGCCCGGTCGTTGAGATCGGCCAGATCCGGCGCAGGGATCAGCGTCTCCACAACCGCCGCCAATCGACCGTTGTGATCCAGCAGCGGGTAGTGCACCGCCACGACGATCCCCTCCGGCAGGTTCGATTCGTCCAGGACCGTTGATACGCTGCGACCGCCGTTCAGATCGTCCGTCTTTCGATCTCTCAGCACCGCGTAAGGATCGAAGCCGCTGTCGGCCCCCGGGCCGGAACTTGCCACCGGCCTTCCGGCGTCGTCCAGCAATCGGACCTGGCTCAGACCGCTGCGCTGAGCTGCGATCCGGAGGGAGCTGGAACTGACCGGGTTGCCGCCTGTGCCCGGGCGGACCGCCGCAATGAACGGGGAACGGCCGATGCGCTGGACGTACTCCCGGGTGATCGATTCGGCCCGGGACAGCTCCGAACGCTCCAGCGCGGACCGGGCCCTGCCGACCAGGAACGAGTTCTGCAGGTTCAGGATCCCCAGCCGGACCACCAGGAGCACCAGGACCAGTCGCACCTGGAACCCAAAGCGGCTGAACCGTGGGCGAACCGCCATCTCACCCTCCCGGGACGAGGAGCCCCAGGTACCACCCGATGACCTGGCGGGCGTAGAGCAGCGCCGCCAGGCCGGCCGGCGCCAGGAAGCAGCCGAAGGGCAGAGTCGACTGCATGCTGCGGCCCCGCAGGGGAATCAGAGCCCACCCGGCTGCGGCGCCTGCGACGGAACCGCCGAAAATGGCGAACAGAACCCCCTGAGGGCCTGCCACGGCGCCGATGAACGCCATCATCTTCACATCACCGAACCCCATCGCCTCCACACCCCTTAGACGGGAGTACAGAGCACCGACGGTCCAGAGGAGTCCGCCACCCAGGGCGCAGCCGGACAGGGCCATCCAGATACGGTGGATTCCCGGCTCCCCAAGGAACGGATTGAACCAGGCCGACGCGAACCCTGCCGCCACGCCGGCCAGGGTGACTACATCCGGCAGCAACTGGGTGTCCAGGTCGGTAAAGAACAGCACGATCATCGCCCAGGCGAACGGCACCGCCACGGCGAACTCGGCGGACAGGCCGTAGCGCAGCCAGATCCACAGGGTCAGCGCCGCCGTGAGCGTCTCCACTATCGGGTACCGCACGCTGATCCCGGCCCTGCAGGCGCTGCATCGCCCCCTCAACACCAGCCAGGACAGAACCGGGATATTCCGGTACCACCGGATCGGCGTTTTGCAGGACGGGCAACGGGACCCTGGGTGGACCACGCTCAGCCCGTGAGGCAGGCGGTAGATGCAGACGTTCAGGAAACTGCCCACGACCAACCCGATCAGTGTGACGAAGACGGCGCCGATCGGTTCGGGCAGGTGCAGCATCAGCGCTCTCCCAGGATCCGATCGGCCGGGCTGTCTGCGTCGCCGGTGGCCGGATTGTATGTGTAGGCCCGCCCGTCCGGGTCCCGGGGCATGCCGGGGAGCAAACCCTCGGCAACCAGGGCATCGATCCCCGCCGGCCAGTGCTCGTACCGGGAGCGGTAGGCCGCAGCGGCGGTGCGGATCTCCTGCAGATCGATCCGGACGTGCAGTTCACGGACCTGACGCTCTGCGATCGCCCGGGTTGTGTCGTCCATTTCCGGATCCAGGTAGAGCTCGCGCCACAGGCGATAGGCCTCGTGGATATCTCCGGACCGGGCCACCGCACCGGCACGGTTCCGGGCGATCAGGTCCGGCGCCCCGGGTATCTCCGAGGCCTGTGCGAAATAGGCGGAGGCCTGTCCGAACTTGCCGGCAAGGAAGCACTCCCACCCTGCGATGTACGGCAGGATCCAATCGTCCGGATTCCGTTCAATCCCCAGGTCCAGCAGCCGGAGTGCACCGTCAAGGTCGTGGGCCTCCACCGAGAGGATCATTGCACCGAGTGAATAAGCGTCGATAAAACCGGGATCCAGTAATACATGCTCCACATATTGGAATCGGTCCGCCCGCTCGTAGTCGGAGTAATGCTGTATCGACCACAGGTATACCAGATCCGCCGCCAGGGCCGAGTGCCCCAGACTGGCGACCTTGAGGTAGCGGCCGTTGGGCAGGTACAGCAGATCGTTGTCGACGGAGTCATCCTTCGACCTGTGCAGGGAGACCGCTCCCACGGCCGCTGCGGCTACCCCGATAAGCAGGGCTGTGATGGCAACAATCCGTGTCATGACGTCAGCAAAAATCCCGGCGCTCGAAAACGATGCAGGCCACGGTCAGCGCAGCCAGTGCGTATCCCAGGCCGTACAGCAGGGCCGAAAACAGGTATCCGTCCGGCAAAGAGCCTCCATGGACCGCCTCAGCCTTGACGTTCAGGAAGCCCAGGTTCGGCAGGATCCAGTACAACACGTCGCACAAGGTCCGGCCGAGGCCGTCCGGCAGCCGGGCCTTGAGCAGTTCGAAGCTCCAGGTCAGGTGACCGGTAACGTACACGGCTGCGGTTCCGACTGCCGCCAGGATCGGGTTGGCGAAGCTGCTGAACAGGAGTGCGAAGGCGGTCACCAGGGACAGTTCCACGAAAATCATCAAGGCCGCGATGAGGATACCGGCCATTGATTCCCCCCGCACGACCAGGATCAGGAGCAGCATCCCGGTCATCACCAGGACGTTCATGGCCAGGACCAGGAGCAGGCCGGCGTATTTGCCGACCACGAATTGCCAGCGCTGCACGGGGTTGGCAAGCAGGGTGTAGACCGTGCGCTTCTCGATCTCCTTGAACACCAGCGATACACCGACGAACACGGCGGTCAGTACTCCAAAGACGGAGATCGCAGACAGCCCGACGTCCTTGATGATCCTGCCCTCCTCCCCCACCGTGAGCATCGACAACAGCCGGGAGACCAGGATCAGGATCAG
>CALZKF010000106.1 GCA_945787955.1 uncultured Acidobacteriota bacterium
GTGGAAGGCGGCGTAGTCGACCTCTCGATCCACCCATATCGTTTCGAACCCGTCCCGGGGAGCGGACCGCAACAGCCGCAGCAACAGGTCCAGTTCATCGTGGATGGTGGCAGGCGCGGCAGCGCGACCGGTCTCGTCCAGGACCTCCTTCCAGGTTGCGGCCAGCCATTCGGCGTCTGCCTGGAAGGCCGCCTCCCCCGCCCCGGCGCCCGCCGTGCGAACAATGAAGCCGCCCGGTTGCGGCAGAGCTTTCACAATCGCTCCGAGTCGCTCCCGCTCCGAGGCCACACGGATACGACGGGAAACGGCCCGAATGCCGGTCTGGGGCAGGTACACCAGGTAGCGGCCCGGCAAGGTGATATGGCAACTGACCCTGGCGCCTTTGGACCTGATCGATTCCCGTTCGATCTGGACCAGGAGCTCCCGCCCAACCTTCAGGCGGTCCTGGATCGGCACTGCGGAACCGCCGCGTCGCCGCAGAACCGTCCGGACCGCCTGCAGGTCAGCGAGGTCTTCGTCGCCCGACGGATCCACGAACCCGGTCTCTCCAGGCAGGAGCAGGTCGGCCACATGAAGGAAAGCGTCACGGTCGAGGCCGATATCAAGGAATGCGGATTGGATTCCGGGCAGGACCTTGGTGACCTTGCCCTTGACCAGACGGCCGACGAGACCCTCGGGCTGCCCGTCATCGACCCGGAGTTCCGCGACATCGCCCGCCTCGCGCAGCACCGCCCAGGTGCGGCCGGCAAACCGGCTAACAAACAGTTCGCTTTTCATGGCCTGCCACCGACGCCGCCAGCATCGGGTTCACTTTTTTCCCGCCGGCTTCCACCAGCAGTTCCTCACGGGTCAGCCGTGCCTGGTTCTGACCACGGAATAGTTCCTGCAGCAGTTCCTCCGGTCTGAGCGACGCTCCCGCCCGGTTCACCGCCAGTGTGAACTGCAGCCCTCCGGATTCACCGGGAACGATACCCAGCAGTTCGGTGTGCAGGTCCAGGACCGTCTCGCGGCCGCCCTTCTCCCGCCGCACCTGGATATGCGGGCGGCTCAGCAGGTTTTCCACCTGTTCACGGACCGCTTCGGCGCCGTCCGGCAGATCGACCCTGTATCGGGCCGCCGAGATCGCTTCGCAGAGAGCCGGAACACTCCGGGAGATCTCCCGGACCGCACGGATCCGAAACCCCCTGGGCAGTGCGGCATTGATCCCGGCCAGGATATCCTCCGGCACCAGACGATCGAGGCAATCCACATCCATATACTCCGCCTCCGACCCGGTGCCCACCGGCAAGGCCGGCCCGAATGCCACCTTCGGCTTGGGATTGAACCCCTGTGAGTATGCCAGCACAACACCGGCGCGGCGCAGGGCTCGAAGCATGGTGCGGACCGAATCCAGGTGCCCCAGGAATACCGCCTGCCCCGACTTCGTATAACGCATGCGGTAGCGGTACTTCGCCGCCGGGTCGGCCTCGATCTCACGAGGCGGCGGAAGCGGGATACGGATATCGCCGGGACCTTTCGCAGCAGCGGCGGCGCCGGACCCGGCGGTAGTGCTGGCCAGAACCGGCAGCGAGTCGTCCAGCGGGCGGCCGGTGGTCTCGGCAACCACGCCTTTGACGCAGTCCCTGGCGAAGGGCGCACAACCGTGGCAATCGGTCGGTCCGCAAACCGTCAGCGTATTCTCCACCTTCAGGGATCGTTCCCAGTCCAGTGCCAACCACTTCCTGTTGACCTGGGAATCGATGACGTCCCACGGCAGGGCGTCGGCCGGATCCCATTCGCCGTAGGCGTACCGCTCCGGATCCACGCCGCTGGTTTCGAACGCCGCAACCCAGGCTTTCCGGTTGAAATGTTCCGACCAGCCATCGAACCGGGCGCCGCTGCGCCAAGCGGTTTCCAGGACATCGGCCAGGGCGCGGTCGCCGCGCGAAAAGACACCTTCGTAAAAGCTGGTCTCGCATTCGTGGTGCTTGAAGCGAACTCCCCGCCTTACCCGGCCGGCGATGCGGTCCTGCTTGCGGTACAGGTTTTCGATACGGTCCATCCCCGCCCACTGGAACGGGGTGACCGGCTTCGGGATGAACGACGACGCCGAGAGCGTTATTTCCACTTTCTTCCGCCGCGGGGCTGTCCTGCGGCCGAGGTCCAGGATTTTGTGGGCAAGGTCCACGATGCCGTCCACATCCTCGTCGGTCTCCGTTGGGAGGCCCAGCATGAAGTACAGCTTGATCTGCTCCCAGCCTGCTTCGAATGCCAGGCGGCAGGCGTTGAGTATCTGGTCTTCCTCCAGGTTCTTGTTGATGACGTTCCGGAGGCGCTGAGTCCCGGCCTCCGGAGCGATGGTGAACCCGGACTTGCGCACCCGCCGGACCTCCCGGGCCAGCTCCTCGGTCATGGTGGAGGCGTGCATGGAAGACAGTGAAACCGAAACCTTTTCCGGCTCGAACCGGTTCATCAGGTCTATCATCACCGGCTGGACGGCGCCGTACTCGCCGGTGTTCAGGGAGGACAGGGAAAACTTGTCATAGCCTGTGGACCGGACCGAGCGGATTACCGTGTCCCGCACCGAGTTGGGACTTCTCTCCCGGGTCGGGCGGTAAATGTAGCCGGCCTGGCAGAACCGGCACCCGACGGGACAGCCCCGCATTATCTCCACTGAAACCCTGTCGTGTACGATCTCGCCGTGGGGCACGATGATGTTGTCCGGAAACGGAACGTCGTCCAGGTCCATCAGGATACGGCGTCGCACCCGGGCTGGCGCTTCCCCCCGTGGGACCGGAATCAGCCGTCCCGTTTTCGGGTCCGGCTTGGCGTCATACAGCGCAGGGGCGTAGATCCCTTCAATTTGCGACAAAAGACGGATCTTCTCCGCCCTGCCTGCTCCCGACTTCTTCAGTTCACCCAAACGGTCCAGGAACTCCGGAACCAGTTCCTCGGCATCCCCGACAAAGACCAGGTCTACGAAATCGGCCAGTGGCTCCACGTTGAACACAACCGGGCCGCCGACAGCAACCAGCGGATCCTGCTCCCGCCTGTCCCGAGAACGCACCGGGATTGCCGCCAGGTCCATCATCTCCAGAACGTTGGTGAACGTCATTTCGTACTGCAGCGAAAAGCCGACCACATCCAGTTCACCAAGCGGCGTACAGGTCTCCAGGGTCGCCAGGGGTCGATTGTGCTTTCGGAGGAGGTCGGCCATGTCGGGCCAGGGGCAGAACACCCGCTCCGCCGCGGCGTCGGGACGGCTGTTGATCAAGGAATACAGTATCCGGAAGCCGAGATGTGACATCCCGATCTCGTAGATGTCCGGGTAGGCCAGGGCGAAGGTCAGATCCGTGGATCCCGGCTGCTTGACAATCTCGTTCCACTCCCCGCCAACGTAACGGAACGGCTTCTGGACCTGCGGCAGCAAGTCGGCATAGAGATCAAACATCTTCTCCACCTTCCCGGAAACCGGCCGGTGCTCCCCTTCAATTGACGAACCGGCGGGTCCGGACGTTGACCACGAGGCCGATGCCGCAAAGGACGGCGACCAGTGCTGAACCTCCGTAGGATAGCAGCGGAAGCGGAACTCCGATGGTGGGCAGAAGACCCAGAACCATACCGACGTTGATCGCGACCTGCCCGGCGATCCAGGAAACCACCAGCAGGCAGAGGTAGGTCCCCAGACGGTCCTGAGCTGTGCGCGCAGCCGCAAACCCTCTGTACATAATGAAATAGAACAATCCCAGCACTCCGGCGCCCCCCACGAACCCCAATTCCTCGGCGATCACTGCCAGGATGAAATCGGTATGCTGGGCAGGCAGGTAATTAAGCTGGCTCTGGGTGCCGCCGAACAGGCCTTTCCCGGTCAGGCCACCGGACCCGATGGCGATTTTCGACTGCCGCACCTGGTAACCGACTCCTGACGGGTCCCGTTCCTGGTCGAACACGGTCAGGATACGGTCCTGCTGGTACGGCTCAAGCTGGGTCCAGACCACCGGTGCCAGGCCCAGGCCGATCACCAGCACCCCGGTGATGACCTTCCACCTCAGCCCGCCCATCCAGATAGCCGCCAGGAAAATCGGAACGAAGATCAGGGCGGTGCCGTAATCGGGCTGCAGAACGATGAGCCCCATCGGTACGCCGACCAACACCCCCAGTTCCAGGATCTCGCGCAGACGGAGCGTCTCCTTGTGGCGGTGGGCCAGGTAGGCAGCCACAACCAGGCAGGTTGTCCACTTGGCCAGTTCCGACGGTTGAAGCCGCAGCGGCCCGAAAACCAGCCATGACTTGTTGCCGCCGATTTCGCGGCCGTAAAACAGCACCACCACCAGGAGCGCCACCACCACACCGTGGAGCACCATTCCGATCCCGGCCCACACGTGATAATCAATCAGAATAACCACCGCGGCGGCGATACCTGCGATCAGGATCCAGATCAGCTGCATTTTCCAGAGGTCGTCCCGGCCCGGCTGTTTCAGTGTGGACGAGGCGATGGCCAGGATGCCCAGGCCGCCCAGGGACAGCACCGCGAAAATCGTCGGAGTGTCCAGGCTATCGAGAAGACGTCGCATAGGATCCATCCCGTCCGCGATCGGGCCTGCCCCGGTCGGCCCGGTCCTCAACCGGCAAGTCGGCGCCTGCTCTTTCCTTGGCGAAGAACGCTTTCAGTACCTTGCGGGCGATCGGAGCTGCGGTGGTGCCGCCGTGGCCTCCATGCTCCACCACCACGGCGAAGGCGATCCGAGGGTTGTCCGCCGGGGCGTAACCGGCGAACCATGCGTGGTCCCGCTGGGCCTTGTCCATTTTGTCGGCATCGATACCGGCGGATATCTTGTAGACCTGAGCGGTGCCGGTCTTGCCCGCCACCGTGTGACCTTCCACGGCGGCCCGGCGGGCGGTGCCCTCGGTGACCACGTCGGCAAGAGCCTCGTGGATCAGATCGAATGTGCTCTCCGAGACTTCGACTTTGGAGGAGGGCCTTCCGCCCCGGGCGGTCAGCCGAGGATACGGCAGGGAGCCCTTGGTGCCGACGCCGGCCATCAGGGTGGCCATCTGGAGCGGGGTGACCGCCAACAGCCCCTGCCCGATGGAGACGGAAATGGTGTCCCCCGGGTACCACCGTTCCCCCCTGGCCCGGCGCTTCCAGGCGTCTGACGGCAGAATCCCGCCGGCCTCACCGGGAATGTCCAGTCCGCGGGTTCTGCCCAGGTTGAACATCTCGCCATACTTGTGGATCGCCTCGATCCCCGTCTTCTGGCCCGCCTTGTAGAAATAGACGTTGCAAGATTGGGTCAGCGCCTTGCGCAGGTCGACCCATCCGTGCCCGCCCCGTTTCCAGCACAGCCGCGTGCTGCCGTAGATCCGGGTGGAGCCGTTGCAATAGACCCTCTCGGACGGGGTAATCGCCCCGGACTCCAGGCCTGCGATTGCAACCAGGACCTTGAAGGTTGATCCGGGGGCGTAGAAGCTGGCGATCGCTCTATTATGCATCGGGCGGCGGGGGTCGCCCTGAATCGACTCCCAAACCTGGCGGCTGATCCCGTCGGCGAAATCGTTGGGATCGTAACTGGGTGTGGATCCCATAGCCAGGATCTCGCCGGTCCAGGGATCCATGAATATGGCGCCGCCGATTTCATCACCTAAAGCTTCCATGAGCGTTCGCTGCAAATCCAGGTACACGGAGACACCCAGATCGGCGCCGGCAACCGCCGGCTGACCCATGCGTCCTTCCCCGATCCTGCGGCCCAGATTGTTCACGGAAACGAACGTGACGCCACGCTCGCCCCGCAAGCGTTCATCCTGGGCCTTTTCCACCCCGGCCTTGCCTACGATATCCCCGCTGGCCAGATCCGGTCCCTCTCCATCGGATGTAAGCTGGGCGAAACTTACCTCGCCTACGTAACCCAGCGGGTGGGAAACCACCGCACCCTCGGGATAGCTTCTGCGGGCGATCTGCCGGACCTCCACCGAGGGGAATTTCTCCCTCCGGGATTCAACCCGGGCCAGGATATCCATGCTGACGTCCACCTTCAGGACCATCGGTTCGAACAGCGGCCGGCCCCTCATCCGGTTGTAACGTTCCTTCAGTTCGACGTAGGGCAGACCCAGGATCGGCGCAAGACGGCGAAGCTGGATGTCGACGTCCCGGCTCGACTCTCTCGTCAGCACCAGGTTGAGCGAGGGTCGGGTAGAAGCGATCACCCGACCGTCACGGTCCCGGATCACGCCTCGGGTCGGCGGAAGCACCACCCTCCGGAGGCGATTGTTCTCAGCCAGGGCGGCATAGCTGTCTCCCCGGACAACCTGCAGATACCAGAAGTTCAGCGAGAAAAACAGCAGCAGCGCAATCACGCCGGCGTGCATCAGGCCGATTCGGCCACCGAGCATCCGCTCGTTGCGGTAATCCTTTATCTCAAACCGTTCCCGGTAGTCCATGCCTCTGGCCTAGTAAGAAGAGTAGCCGGATCCGGTATCGTTTTCACCGGCTATACGGTTAACTATGGCGAATCCGACCACTACGAGCAACCCGGCCACCAAACCCTGGATCAACCAGTGCACCAGCATCGGCCGGACGGTGACCTGGTCCATGAGCCTGAGAAGGCCTATGGCAAGCAGGTTTTGGGCCACGGAGAACATAAACCCGGTGGTGAACAGGCTCGTTGTCGAGTTCAGATCGAAACGGGAGGAAAGTCCGCCCAGGATCCAGCCCAGAAAAGTCTTCTCGAACCCGCTCAGGCCGAACACCGCCGACCGGAACCAGACGTCCTGCGCCAGGCCTGCCATGCAGCCGGTGAGCATGGCCGCCCGCTGGGACCTGCGGATACCGAACCAGACAACCGGTACGATCAGGCAATCGACATATTCCGCGGCTCCGGGGACGAGCGAGGTCACCAGGACCTGCAGCCCCAGACAGACGGCCACGAACAGGATCGCGCCCAGTGCGGTCACCGGTCCGCCTCCAGCTCCGGGCCCCGCAATAACCCTCCCGCCGTCCTGCCGGTGAGGACCAGAACATCCTCCAGTTCGTCGATGCGACAGGCCGGGCTGACATGAATGTCACGGCTGACCGTGCCGCCGGCTCCGACATAGGTCACTGTTCCGATGCGGTACCCCCGGGGGAAAATGCCGTCCAGGCCCGAGGTCACTACAACGTCTCCCATGGATACGTCGGCAAAGCCGGAGACGTACTTCATGGTCAGCACCAGGCTGTCGCCGCCCTCCCCCAGAACCATCCCGTCCACACGATTGTGCCGGATCACAGCGGCCACCCCACTGTTGGGATCGCTCAGCAGGCGTACCTTGGCGAAGCCGGGCGACACCGAGACCACGCGGCCGACCGCGCCTCCCCACGCCACCACCGCCTGGTTTTCCCGAACCCCGGAGCCGCTGCCCCGGTCGATGATGATCAATCGGGATTCGCGGCTGAGACTCGCCGAAACCACCGAGGCGCCGATGGACTCCGGCGCCATCCATTCACGCATGGACAACAGTTCACGCAACCGGCGGTTCTCCGGTTCGATCTCCTTGAGCCGGTCCAGTTCGGCAGCGAGGTCTTCCACCGTCGCGCGGAACCTCAGGTTTTCCCGTCTGGCCACCAAGGTGCCCCGAACCCCCAGGAACATGGATCGCACGCCGGAGCCGGCCCAGGATGCAACGGTTGCCACCGGAGATGTCAGGATCACGACGGCCGCCTCCAGGCGAGATACGCCGTCACCCCCCTTGACGCTGCCGGACATGAGCAGAAGCTGAATAAACAGCAATAGAACCAGGAAGACCGAGTTTCCGCGAACCGGGCTTGGACTCGACATACAGCCTGCAGGCCCCTATTCGAGGGCCACCTTGCGAAGAAGGGCGAAGTCGCCGAGAACCCGCCCGGTGCCCATTACCACCGAGGTCAACGGATCGTCGGCGATGGAAACCGGCAAACCGGTCTCTTCCCGCAGCCGCTTGTCCAGGTTCTTCAGCAGGGCACCACCGCCGGTTAAAACAATTCCCCGGTCAACGATATCCGCTGAAAGTTCCGGAGGCGTCTGCTCCAGGGCGATCCTCACCGCCTCGATGATGGTCGCCACCGGCTCGGCCAGGGCTTCCCGGATTTCCTCGTCCGAGATCATGATCGTCTTCGGCACCCCTTCTACGAGGTCACGGCCTTTGATCTCGATGGTCAGCTCCTCATCCAGCGGGAACGCGGAGCCGATCTCCATTTTGACTTCCTCCGCAGTCCGTTCACCGATGAGGAGATTGTATTTGCGCTTGATGTATTGCGTAATAGCCTCATCCATCTCGTTGCCGGCCACCCGCACCGAACGGGAATGAACGATGCCGGCCATGGAGATCACCGCCACGTCCGTGGTGCCTCCTCCGATATCCACCACCAGATTGCCGGTAGGTTCGGTGATCGGCAGCCCGGCTCCTATGGCCGCCATCATCGCCTGTTCCACAAGATAGACTTCCGTCGCCTTGGCTTTCATGGCCGAGTCCCGCACCGCCCGCTTTTCGACCTGTGTGATCTCGCTGGGCACACCGATAACGATCCGCGGCCGAACGCCGAATGAACGGTTGTGGGCCTTCTTGATGAAATAATCGAGCATTTTTTCGGTATGCTCGAAATCGGCAATGACACCGTCCTTCATCGGCCTGATGGCAACGATGTTACCCGGGGTTCGTCCCAGCATCTCCTTGGCTTCACGGCCGACCGCCTCCACCTTGCCGGTGCGCTGATTCACCGCCACGATGGACGGCTCACTGACGATGATCCCCCGACCCCTGCAGAACACCAGGGAGTTGGCGGTGCCCAGATCTATGGCCAGATCGTTGGAGAACAGTGACAGTATCGATTTGGCAGACCAGCGCATGGTCCCCTCAATCAGGCGGCCGCCCGCCGGAATCTGTTGAAATAATGACGAAACTATGCCAGAAAGGAATCTTAATGACCCACGGTCATAAGTGCAACCGATATTGACCCTTGGCAGTTTTCAATAGGTTTCCACATAGGCCCGGCGTTGCACCTTCTTCTCGTTTCCCGCCGCGTCCTGGGCGAGAAATTCGATTATATTTTCGCCTTCCTTCCGCAAACGGACCACAGCATAGAATTTGCCATCCTCGTACACATCGATCTTTTCGTTATCTATCCACAAGCCCGCCCCCGGTTCGGTCACGCCGTTGACGATAACCATTGGGCCGGAAAGCAGGAAATCCGTAATTTCCAGGGGAGGCGGGGTGGAATCCTGGGTGTCCCGGACCGATTGGCTGGTGACCCGGAACCTGCGTACCGCACTGGATGGACCGAGGCCGCCGTCAGGCATCACCGCCTCAACCTTCCAGAAGTACGGCTGTTCCGACAAACCTTCCACCGCGATGGAGGTGTCTCGGATCACCCCTTCGTAGGCCGGATCGGTGAACAGATTTTTCTCGGAAATCGTCAGCTTGTACTCTCTGATGCCTTCGACCTTCTCCCAGCGCAGAGTCATCTCCGCCGTGGTCGGATCTTCGAAAACAAACATTTTCTGGTCGGAGGGTGAGAGCAGGCGAGGAGCGGTCGGCAGGTCGCGGGTCGGCGAAAGCCGGCCGTCACCGTAGGCGTCCACCGTCTGGCCGCTGCCCAGCGACTTCTGGCGGTCCTGGGTCTTGATCCCCCATTTGCCGTCATACGAGTCGAATCGTGCAACGCCCTGGTCCTTGTCGTAGCGAACCCTCAACTCCCCTTCCTCGCTTGTCCTGGCAGAGGCGACCTCGGTGGATACTTCATGTTCCGAGCCGGGGCCGCTTTGCTTCCGGGTAGAGACCTTGACGCTGCCCCAGCCCAATCGTTCGCTGACCTTGCGCTCCTTGGTGGTTGGATCTTCGAACAGCTGACGAATCTCCAGCAGGGATCCGGAATCGACGGTGGACTTGGTTCCGTCGAAATAGATCAACTGCGCCGAACCGGAGGCGGTGGTCTTGAGCTGGTCCCCGACGTTCAGCACCATCTTGTATTGGGCCGGCTCCCAGGAGAACTCCCCCGCCCGTTTGATCTTGACATCCCCTTCGATGTGCAGGAAGCGGACCTCCGCCGCATTGGCGTTTTTGCCCTCGACCAGGTCGA
>CALZKF010000107.1 GCA_945787955.1 uncultured Acidobacteriota bacterium
CGGACGGCCAGGACACCGGCGGCCTCGTTGCGATCCAGGATGGCGTCGGCTACCGCCCAGCCCTGGAGCAGTTCGGTGCCGCTGAGCACTTGCCTTGCGTCTTCCAGGCCGACCTTGACTTTCCCGCGCCCTCCGAACCAGTCCCGGATCTTGTCAAGCTCTCCTATCACCCGGTACAGGTTGCCCTGGCTGGTTTCCTTCAGAAATTCGCCGACTTCACGGGACAAGGCCAGGTTTCTTTCCGCCGCCTTGTTGCGTATGTCGTCGGTAAAACGCCCGATATCCGACCGGGTTACTTCACCGAACTCCAGGGTGTGGGCCGAGGCGAACAGCACTTTGTGGAGCTTGCGGCGCTTGTCCAGATCCGGGGCCCTGACGACCAGGTAACTGCCTTCCGGAGGTTTCCCGGCATACTCCGATAACGCTTCAGGCTCCCCTTCCAGGCTGGAGAGTTCACGAACCAGGATCACCCGCCGGGGAGAGAACATTCCCAGGGAGCGGGCGGCGGCGACCACCGATCCGACGTCCACCTTTTCATCGGCGTAGACGGACAGGGAGAAGTCGGTGGATCCGGGTGGTACCAGCGCTTCCAGGAGTTCCGCCTGCACGGCGTCCATGTGATACTGGTCCCGGCCGGTGAGCACCGTGATGCCGCAGGGCCATCCTGAAGCCAGCCGCGCCCTGAACTGCTCAAGCACCGCCCCACCGTAACCTTTAAGGGTCAGGCGGCCGCCGGTTGAGCGCCGGCCCGCCATCAAAAGCCCTCGAGAATCGACGAAACCAGGGTGCCGGCGGCGCCCCGCGCGATATCGTCCAGAGCGAGGGTCTCCTCGTCGAAGTACTCCCCTTCCTCCTGAACGTCGTATTGCTCCCGGAACATCAACCTGGACTGGCTCCAGAGGATCTCGTCGCTGGCGGTTTCACGGAGAGTCGCCTGCAATGTCACCACCGTTTCGACCCGTGTCGCCCGTCCCGAGGAACTGAACTGAACCGGGCGGGTCGACCAGCTCTCGATGGCACCGTCAAGAACGGCGTCCGCTTTTTGAGGGTCGGATACGATGCGGTAACGTCCGCGTTGGGAAAACTCCCGAGCGACTTCCTCCGTAACCCGCTGTTCGATTTCCGGCCGGGTGGTGCGATTCTCGAAGGCGTTGATCGCTACCGATTGGATATGGTCGGGAAGCACCGAGCCCTTGCCGACCAAGGCATAGCCGCAGCCGGCGACAATCAGGATCGCCGCCGCCAGAAACGACAGTCCCGTATTCCTTCTCATCCCACCACCAGGTTCAGCAATTTGTCCGGAACGAAGATCACCTTGCGCAGCTGCTTGCCGTCGAGATACCGGGCCACACCTTCATCTTCCCGCGCCGCAGCCAGGGCAACCTCTCGGTCAACCCCGGCGGCAACGGTCAGCCGGGCCCTCAATTTGCCGTTGACCTGAACCACCACCGTGACCTCATCTTCTTCCATGAGGTCCTGGCGTGCCACCGGCCATGCTGCATCGGAAATGAATCGCCGGTTACCCAGGCGTTCCCAGATATCTTCGGCAAAATGGGGAGCGAACGGGGTCAGAAGCAGGGCTACAGTCTCGAAACATTCCCGCAGCGCCCACGGCAGCCCGGAACCGTCATCGCCGCCGCCGAGCCGTTTCAGCAGCGGCGTGGCCGTGTTGACCAGTTCCATGATCGCCGACACCGGAATGTTGAGATGCATCCGTGGCCCCAGGTTGAACGTCACCCGGGCGATGGTCTGGTGTGTTTTCCGCCGCAGCAGCAGTGTGTCACCGTTACACTCGCCCATCGGCTCCGGCGTGCCGGAAGCAGGCAGATGGGACGCGACGCGGCCGACGGTTCGGGCCAGCCGCGTCAGGAAACGGTGGCAGCCCTCCACACCGGCCTCGTTCCAGTCCAGGCCCCGATCCGGCGGGGCGGCGAACAGCGAGAACAATCGGATGGTGTCGGCGCCGTAGCGCTCTATCAGATCGTCCGGGTCGACCACATTTCCCCTGGACTTGGACATTTTGAAACCGTCTTTGTTCACCATGCCCTGCGTGAACAGGCGCAGCACCGGCTCGTCGATGTCGACCAGACCCAGGTCGCGCATCATCATGGTCCAGAACCGGGTGTAGATCAGGTGCATGGTTGCGTGCTCCACGCCACCGATATAAAGATCCACGGGGAACCAGGAGCGGGCCTGCTCCCAGTCGAACGGCTGGTCCCCGTTTCGCGGGTCCAGGTAGCGGAAGTAGTACCAGCAGGAGTCCACGAACGTATCCATGGTATCGGTATCCCGGCGGGCGGGCCCCTGACAGGAAGGACAACTCGTCTCAACGAACGACGGTACCCGTGCCAGCGGAGAACCGCCCTCACCGGAGAACTCGATCTCCTCCGGCAGGAGCACCGGAAGTTGATCGTCAGGCACGCCGACCGGGCCGCAATCGGGGCAGTGGATCACCGGGATCGGGGTGCCCCAGTAGCGCTGCCGCGAGATGCCCCAGTCTTTCAGACGGTAAGTCACGGTGCGCTTGCCGAAGCCATGTTCTTCAGCATGGCGGCCCATGACCTCTCCGGCTGCTTCGGTGTGCAAACCGTCGAAACGGCCTGATGTGCATGCAATGCCGTAATCGCTGAATGCGCCTTCCATGGTTGCCGGATCGAGGGGCTCTCCGTCTACGGGTCGCACTACAGGCCGGATGGTGAGGCCGTACTTCCTGGCGAATGCGAAATCCCTCTCGTCGTGAGCAGGTACGCTCATGATCGCGCCGCTGCCGACGTCGGTCAGGACGAAATTGCCGATCCAGATAGGCACCTTCTCCCCGGAGAACGGGTTCACGGCGTACCGGCCGGTGAATACACCCTGTTTCTCCGCGGTGTCGGCGAAACGGTCCTCGAGGTTGCGGGCCAGTTGCTCATCCAGGAACGCCTGCACCGCCTTCCGTTCGGCGACATCCCGGATCAACTCCGGAATATCCGGATGTTCCGCGGCCAGGGCCAGGTAGGTGGCGCCGTAAATGGTGTCGATGCGGGTCGTGAAAACCCGGATTTTCAGGTCGCTGCCGTCGACTGCGAAGGCGACCTCCGCGCCTTCGCTGCGGCCGATCCAGTTCTGCTGCATGCTGCGAACCTTTTCGGGCCACGATTCCAGCCCGTTCAGGTTGTCCAGCAACTCTTGGGCGTAGTCGGTTATTTTCAGGAACCACTGCTCGAACTGCCGGCGGGCCACCGGGGAGTCGCACCGCCAGCAACGGCCCGAGACCACCTGTTCATTGGCGAGAACCGTGTTGCAGGAATCGCACCAGTTCAGCGGCCGGCTGGTGCGATAGGCGATCCCCTTTTCCAGCATCCGGAGGAAAAACCATTGGTTCCACCGATAATACTCGGGGAGGCAGGTGGCGATCTCGCGGTTCCAGTCGTACCCCAGTCCCAGGCGCTGCAACTGGGATCTCATGGTGGCGATGTTCTCGAGGGTCCAGCGGCGTGGTGCTTCGCCCTTCTGGATTGCTGCGTTTTCCGCGGGCAGTCCGAAGGAGTCCCACCCTATTACGTGCAGTACCTGTTCGCCCTGCATGCGGTGGAATCGGGCGACGGCGTCACCGATGGCGTAATTCCGGACGTGTCCCATGTGCAATTTACCGCTGGGGTACGGCAGCATTTCGAGGCAGTAGTACTGCTTGCGGTCCGGGTCGCAGTCGTCCACGCGGAACAAACCGGCCCTGTCCCAGCGGGCCTGCCACCTTGCTTCGACAGCCATCGGATCGTAGTCGCTCATGCGCTCCCCCGGAGCATGCGGTTCTTGATGGAATCGAGGATGCCGTTTATGAACGCCCCTGAATCCTCACTGCCGAATTTCCTGGCGATCTCAATCGCTTCGTCGATGATCACCGCAGGCGGGGTCTCGCGATCGAATATCATTTCCCATGCCGCCATCCGAAGCACGTTGCGATCCACCGTGGCCATGCGGTCCAGGCGCCAGTTCTCTGCGGCGCGACCGATTTCCTCGTCCAGGCGATCCGATTCGTCCCGGGTGCCCGACACCAGTTTCTCGGCGAATTCACGCACCGATCGGGGGACTTCCAGACCTTCCCAAAAGTCAGGAAATAAATCCTCCGGTGATCCTCCCGACAGGTCCATCTGGAAGAGAAGCTGGAGTGCGTATTCGCGGCCGCGCCTGCGCTGACCCAAAATCCGGATTCCTTATTTCATGCGGCGGTACAGGCTGACCATCTCGATGGCCGAGAGTGCCGCCTCCCAGCCCTTGTTGCCCGCCTTGGCGCCGGCACGTTCCATCGCCTGCTCCAGGGTGTCTGTTGTCAATATCCCGAACAGTACCGGAACGCCGGAGCCGATTGAGCTCTGCGCCAGGGATCGGGTGACGCTGCTGGCGATCATGTCGAAATGCGGCGTCTCGCCACGGATCAGCGTCCCCAGGGCGATCACGGCGTCATAGCGGCCGCTGGCGGCCTGACGATCGGCCACCAGGGCAACCTCCCAGGCGCCGGGCACCCGGGCAACCGACCGGCCCTCCGCCGTCGCGCCGTGGCGCTCCAGACAGTCGATGGCGCCGGCGAGGAGCCTCTCGCAGACCAGGTCGTTGAACCTGGGAACCACCAGTGCGAACCGCATGCCCTTCGCATCGAGGTGTCCTTCCAGGACTTCGGATGTCTTGGCCATGATCTCTCCTCTTAACCTAGGATCGCCGCCAGCCGTTTTCTGGCCTCCGGCGAAATGGAATCCCGATCGGTGATCATTGCATATTTCAGGGCCTGTCCGCACCGGCATTCACGCCGCTCCCGGGGAAGGCCCGCGACCGTTTTCCGCAGGACGTCGGCGGCCAGCCGGCTGTTGGCCTTCAAAGTAGCCAGGAGGCTATCCACCGAAACGTCGTCCTCATCCTCGTGCCAGCAGTCGAAATCGGTAACCAGGGCCAGTGTGGCATAGCAGATTTCAGCCTCGCGGCTGAGTTTCGCCTCCTGAAGGTTGGTCATCCCGATGATGTCCACACCCCAGGAGCGGTACAGCCGGGACTCGGCCCTGGTGGAAAACGCCGGGCCTTCCATGCAGAGATAGGTCCCGCCGTCGTGAGCAACGGCGCCCTCGGCCCGGCTCCCTGCAAGGAGAGCGGTCCGAAGTTCCGGACAGACCGGATCGGCGAAAGATATGTGTGCGGCGGCGCCGTCGCCGAAAAACGTCGAAATCCGATTCCGGGTGCGGTCGATGAATTGATCCGGCAGGACCACCTGTCTGGGGTGAATCGACTCCCGCATGGACCCGACCGCCGAAGCGGACAGGATCCGATCAACCCCCAGCAGTTTCAAGGCGTAAATATTGGCCCGGTAATTGATATCCGAGGGCAGCAGGGTGTGCTTGCGTCCATGCCGGGCCAGGAAGGCGACGCTGGTTTTGCCGATGGTACCGAGCCTGATGCGATCCGACGGATCTCCGAACGGTGTCGCCACCCGGATTTCCTCACCGCCCTCCATGCCGGCCAGGCCGTACAGCCCGCTGCCGCCCAGGATCCCGATTTCCGCCCTGGGTTCTATCATCAGTCAACCCTCTTTGGGCCGATATCGGAAAGGTCCTTCAGAATCCGGGCAAGTTCCACCGGATCAGCCGTGCTGCGCCGCCCGCCGGCGCCATCCACCCATGCTTCCGATTCGGGGAAAGTGCCGTCCTGATTTCCGATACCCGGCACCACAATCAGCCAGCTCGCCGGTGAACGAACAGCGGCCCGGCGGAGGGCCCGAACCGATTCGGAGGAAGGGTCGCCTTGCAGCGTGACGAGCAGAGGCTTGGCCACAGCCTCCTCAACCGCCAGGGCTGCGATCACAGCGTGAACCCGGAACATGGCAAGGGAGCCGGCGTATTCGGCGAGCAGGTCCTCCGCTTCCATGAAGAAGCGCTCGCCGGCTCCATGGTGACCCAACCGGATCATGGTCCGTGCCATCTGGATGTTGGCACGGAACGGCAAGCGCCGCGTGTTCAGCAGCCCGATCGGGTCCGGTTCCGGAATATGGTCCCGGAAACGGGTTTCCCCCGGAAGACGAAAGTTATGGATGGAGAACTCGACAAGGTTGAGGCTGGCGTCATAGTACCGGCGCTCACCGGTGCTGTTGTAGGCGTCCAGGAGGAAGAACGCCACATCGGCCTGGGTTTCCAGATATTTATGGTCCGATGTCGAAGGCGGCAGCACCTGACCGACGCCGCGTCCTGTGCGGTAGCCGCCTAGTACACGATCCAGAGCCTGCCTGCCGGCTGTCACCATGTCCGGCTGCTGCAGTACGATCCCGGCGCGGATCAGTGCGGCTCCGGCCTGTGCATTCGGCGCGGAGAGAGCCAGCTTGTCGATCTCAGGCGCAGATCCCTCCCGCTCCGGATCGTTCCAGTACCCGCCCCCGTCTTCCGATTCGAAATCGGCGGTCTGCCCCAGGTAGAACCCTCCTTGAGGGTCGGCCAGAGTATCCATGATGAACCGCCCCGCAGCGGTGGCGGCCTTCCTGTAGAGATCGGACGGGGCGTCCAGGAATGCGAGGGTCACCTGGTGCAGGAACGTGGAGTTGCGGTCCAGCAGCTTTTCGTACTGGATCTCGGACCAGTCCGGTCCGGCGGCCATGCGGTGGATTCCGCCGTGAACCGTATCGTGCAACGGCCCCGAAAGAAGTCCCGGCAGGTAATTGCCGGTCAGCTCGGCCGTGGCGGGCAAGTACCTCGCTTTACGAATCCGGGCGTATTCAGGCAGACCGGGAATGACGAACTTGGGCGCCAGACCGATCCCGCCGTCGGACCGATCCCAGTTGGCTGAGATCCACTGTGCCATCATGTCGGAGGCCTCGAAACCGACCTCGCCGCTGATCGGATCGGTCGGCTGCACCATACCGGCCCACTCCTGTCCGACATGGGTCAGGAAGTTGGTCCACTGGTCATAGTAGATGTTGCCCTGTTCCAGGAGAAAAAGCATCCGCTCCCGGTCCACCGCCCCGATTGTGATCGGCATGCCCTCTCCGGTGGGAGTTTTGTTTGTGATGAGCGGGTTCCCGGATGGAAGCAGCAACGACATCACCGGCATGGTCCCGGTCTGGTAACGTTCGACGATGTCCGGCCGTTCGTCGGCGTTGACGTAAATCGTGAGGTAACCTCGATTGAGCCTTTCCTGGATGACGGCATCTCCTACCAGGTCTTCTCGGGTGCGATGCGCGTTGAGGTTCCAGCGAGAATCGATGAACAGAAAAACCGGCTTGTCGAAAAGAGCAGCGCGCTGGAAGGTCCGCCAGGACCACGGGTACCAGTAGGTCCGGTGCAGCAATTCCGGAGGCGGCCAGGTGGCGAACTGCTGCTGGACCGGCACGTCATAATCGATCAACCGCTCCGACTGTGAAACTGCCGGTCCCGGCGAAGACACCACCATGAGGACCAGCATTAAAACGGCGCTGATCGACGGACCGTAAAATGCCCGGAAATTCATTGTTTCTCCGTGTAGAAGGAACAGGTTGCAGTCCGCTCCAGGGTGAAAAACCATTATTGGAACCGTTCCTCCGGGTGTCAAGCGGCCCCACCTGTCACATTTTTATTGCACTATATTGATTTGCTCGTATCTTTAAATGTGTATGCGCTAGATTACATTTTCGTATTGTGTGCTAAACATATGCATAACAAGCGACAACCTGACATTTCCGCAGTGCTCCGGATCGGTGCGCTGGCGGTCGCTGTTCTGACGACTCTGATCGCAACGGTGCATGAAGGTCGAAGTGCGGACCATGTTGTCGCTATCGCACTGACTTTATGCGTATTTTCAGGCCTTGCCGCTTCGGCGTGGATCCGAACGGAGCGCGGGCACGTGATCCGATTTGCTCCAGCTTTCATTCTTGCGGCCTGGATGGCACTGTCCCCGGCGTCCGGGTTGTGGGTCGGCCTCGCCGCCCTGCTGGTGAACCCGTCCGGTATCACCGGCCTGGTTTCACGTCGATCGGCCAATACGTTGGCGCTCACCGCCGCCCTGCTGGCAACCTACGCAGCGGCACTCAAGTACCTGTCACCCGGCACGCCGGTCCTGCCGGTGCCCTCGCTGATTCAGGCACCTGTGCTGTATCTGATTCTGTCCGGCATGGCGGTCGGCAGCGGCTGGTTCCTGCTCGGCATCCTGGAACGGTCCCCTGCCCTGCCGGGCGGCTTGTTTTCGGTGCACGCCGCATTTATCGAACTGCTGAACATCCCCCTGGCCTGGATCCTGGCCTCGTACGTTGTCCCCGTTCTCCGACTCGGACCGTTCCTGCTTTTTTCGTGCCTCATCCTCCTGGGAGCCTGGGCAATGCGGAGACTGGCACTGGTGCGAGCCGAATTGCAGAACACAAACGACGCCCTGGCGGCCAGGGTGAGCGAACTCGCGACCCTCCATTCCATCGGCAGGGAGATTGTCTCCTCGCTGGATCTCCAGAAGGTTTTCATCATCGTCGAACGTGAATGCCGTAAGATTCTGGACATTTCGCGGTTCTCCATCGCACTGACCGAGCCGGCGGCCGGTGAGCTCAAAAACGTGTATCACCATACCCGGGGCAAGGCAGGTGGTCATGGCGGCGCGGTGCGCCGAATCGAGAAATGGGTAGCGGCGGAAAAACGGGGCATGCGGATAGGCCGCGGGCAGGACGAACTCGTGCGGCGCGGTTTGCGGCAAGCCGCTGGAGGCGGAGATTACCCCTCCATCCTGGCGGTTCCCCTTATCGTCGAGGAACGTGTCGTCGGCGTACTGATGGTTCAAAGCATTCTCGCCTCCGCCTACGACGAGCACCACCTTGCGGTGCTTACCACCATCGCCCAGCAGGCGGCGGTGGCCATTGAGAACGCCAGAAACTATCGCATGGCAACGGTCGATTCCCTGACCGGTGTTTCGTTGCGGGATTACTTTTTCCGCCGTGTACGGGAAGAACACCACAGGGCATCGCGCTATAACAGCCGTTTCGCCCTGTTGATGATCGACCTGGACGGCTTCAAAAAGATCAATGACGCCCATGGGCATCAGGTCGGGGACCGTTATCTGAGTCTTCTGGGGAGTGAAATCCGGTCCCACCTGCGCTCAGCAGACCTGGCCTGCCGCTACGGAGGCGACGAATTCTGCATCCTGTTGCCTGAAACCGGATTCGAAGGGGCTCAAACCATCGCTGAGCGCCTGCGGCAGTCGATCGCAAAACTGAGTGTAACCGCGAACGGAGATGTGGCGGTCACAACCGCCAGCATTGGACTGGCGATATTCCCGGAACACGGCGGCGAGAGCCTGTCGTCGCTTTTGAAGCACGCCGACCAGGCATTGTACCGGGCCAAGCGCCAGGGCAAGAACCAGGTTCTGCCTTTTGCGCCCCGGACCGAGCGCCCTCCGACTAGGACTCGCCGGCCAGAACCTCCCGAACGGACCGCCCGACGCGTCGGAAGAAACGTTCGCTGAGGGACTCGATGTCCCCGCTGGTCCGATCCAGCAGAATCCGTTCAATCCTGCTCATCGGCAGGAACACAACCGACGGTCCCACCACGCTTTCTTCCTTTCGCTCGATCTGGGAGACCCAATTGTCGAACGAACCCAGGTCGATCCCTTCGATGACGATACCGGATGCATCCAGTGATCGCAGGATCCCCCAAAGTTTCTCACCAGGGTCTCGAAGATAGGCCAGAACCGTTGCTCCCGGCGCCAGGGTGTTGGACTCGGATTCCACCGGAGATTCCTCCACAAGCTCCACGAGCACGCCGCCGCAGGATCTTGGATGAAGGAATGCGACCCGGCTGGCATCGGCCCCGGGGCGTGCACCGTCGCCGAGAATGTCGCAGCCGTCGTCCCGCAGCCTGTTCAGCAACGAGTCCAGTGCGGTCACTTGAAGGGCGATGTGATGGATACCTTCGCCCCTTTTTTTCAGGTACCGGCCGACTGGGGAGTCTTCATCGGTTGGCTCCAGCAGTTCGATGCGCGATTCCCCCACCGGCAGGAACGAAACCCGGACCTGTTCCGAGGCCACCGTCTCCGTCTCGCCTTGTTGCAGCCCGAGTGCGTTCCAGA
>CALZKF010000108.1 GCA_945787955.1 uncultured Acidobacteriota bacterium
TGCCTTCTCATGGTGGCAGCTCCCACATTTGAGGCGTACAAAACCTCGGGCGAGTATTCCACAATCAAGAAACGCATCGAATTCTTCTTTCACAAACGCTGGCAGTGACGTGCCCGACTCCGCTTCGACTTGGGCATAAAACGTTTCGATATTTTCCTGCACGATACGGTACAACGCCGTCTCTTCCGGACGGCGGCGTTCGTAGTGAATCCTCGGCTTGGGAGAATCGTGGGCAGAACAGGGCTTCGTTGACATCGCCTGCACAGCTTAGCGATGCCCGGCAGGTACGACGATCGGCTGACCACGCTAATCGGTGTCGGATATTCTCACTGCTTAGTGTAGGTATTTTGTGGGGGGCGGTGTCAACGCGGCAAACCCTCATGCTTGATCTCATTCGCAATACCGACACACTGCCACCCAGCAATAGTCGTCGAGCAAAGGCCCAAAAAGAAAAATACACACATCATCGTTGCAGGTACTTTGACGTTTGTATTGGAAATACTTGGCTTATCGCTCGCTCCAATTTCACCTGTTAAGGTAACCGCTTGGCTTTGGACACCTCCATACCGCATTACTTCGACTTCCAGCGATAAATCGTGTTCTCGGCAATGCCGTAATGGCGAGAGATGTCAGGCACAGAGGCGCATGTCTCATGCTCCTTCAGGATCGAAATATTCTTCTCTTCGGAATAGCTCTTGCGCTTCAATTTGGAACCTCCTAGGGTCAGAATTATAGGGAAATCCCACATCCAAGACGGCCCTAATTATTGGGGTACGGTCAAACCGTTCGTATCGTAGCTACTCGTCTCAATATACATATTTTTGACACATATCAAACAATAGGATTCTTTTCGAGTAAAAATTTTCTTTAGGGTTGTGTGGTGAATCAGATGTTGTTATATGAAATATGAATTTTTGCGTTTGATAGATTACCTGTAGTAACTTGGAAAATCGGAGTGAAATTTAACTCCATTCCAGATTAGTAAAAATACTAAAGGAAGAGCTAAGGAAAGATGTCATGGGGGAAGCTGTAGGATCTCCAACAGCACGACGGCAAAAAGTAAAATTGACTCCCTCTAAAGAGAGCGGATTTCGTACTGAAGCGCCTTCTATAGTTTTAAAGACAAGTGGAGATGTCATTCGGGGTGTTGGAGAAAGGTTTGCCAACAATCCGTTGGTGGGCGCCGGTTTAATGACAATGCCCTTTGCTACCAGTCCGGATCACTCCGGATTTGTCCCTGAATTCTCACTTTTCTATTACTCTGTCGCCGGTAATGGTCCTTTTGGTTTGGGGGGGATTCTCGCACTTCCCGTAATAGCCCGAGAAACAAACAAAGGTCGGCCAAGTCTTAGAATGAGGCAGAATCGGATTTATTCATTCTCTCAGGCGCCGAAGGTCTATTTCTCTGCATCAATAGGGAATACGGATGAGTAATAAGTCTGGCATCGGACTTATTGCGGTTCCCAAGGGTGGCGGGGCGCTGCGAGGCCTAGGTGAGAAGTTTGCGCCTGACTTATTCACAGGAACCGGTAACTACAGCGTCCCGATCGAACTCCCACCTGGGCGAAATGGGTTTCAGCCGCAACTCAGTCTTGTTTACTCGACCGGTTATGGCAACTCGCCCTTTGGGCTGGGATGGTCGTTGAATGTGCCCGGGATTGAACGTAAGTCCTCCAAGGGTGTTCCTGCTTATGATGATGATAAAGATGTCTTTATCCTCTCTGGGTCCGAAGATCTGGTTGCAGTGTCGCGGGAGGGCAATACTACTCGCTATCAACCAAGGACCGAGACAACATTCGCCCGGATTGAGCGGTACGATGCAGGTGTCGACGGTCAAGACTACTGGGAGGTTTGGAGTCGTGATGGCACGGTGAGCAGATATGGAGTACCGCGGCTTTCAGATGTAGAAGGTAACGGAAGCAGTTCCGCGATCATTGCTGATCCGGCTAACAAGCGCCGGTGCTATGCGTGGAAGTTAAGCGAAGTTCGAGATCCATTCGATAACCTGATCGAATATGCGTACATTCGCGACGAAGTTCGGGAGGACGGTCCTCATAAATGGGATCAGTCTTACCTTTCCGAGATCCGTTACGTCGACTACGGTGATCCTGCGAATCCAAGCTTTTTGGTTCACGTAAAGTTTTACTATGAACCACGACCGGACCCGTTTAGTGAGTATCGCTCGGGTTTTGAGATAAGGACGGTTAAACGAGCTAAAACGATTGAGATCTTGACGAACGCGGACGGGTTGGCACGTGTTCGCACTTTCCACCTCAAATACTTGGATGAACTCCATTCTCTTTCGGAGAGTCCTCCGAGCAACCAGATCTCCTTACTGGCACAGATCGAAGCGGAAGGACACGACGATAATCATTCGGTCCCAGAAAAACGCTCGCAGAGGCTTCCGCCCTTGATATTTTCGTATGGCCAGTATGAACCGCAGAAACGGCGCGCAAAACTCGTCGAAGGTGATGCATTGCCCGCCGTATCCTTGGCGGATGCAAACTACGAACTCGTGGACCTATTCGGTAACGGCCTACCAGATATCCTAGAGATGAGTTCAGCTCAGATCCGCTTTTGGCGAAACCTTGGAGCTGGGCGTTTTGATCGGCCTCGCCAGATGCAAGAAACCCCAGCTGGGCTGAGTTTATCTGAGCCCGGGGTCCAACTCATCGATGCAAACGGTGATGGCCGAACAGACTTAGTAATCAACCGACCGTCGCTTGCCGGCTTCTATCCGTTAGACTTCCAGGGGGGATGGGATCGACGCTCTTTTCGTGTGTGGGAATCAGGGCCTTCTTTCAGTCTTGAAGACTCGGAAGTGAGGCTTGTGGACCTGGATGGGAACGGTGTAACGGATGCGATTCGCTCTACCTCATCGAGTTTTGAGTGTTTCTTTAATCATCCAGACAGGGGCTGGCATACCACACGGGTTGTGCCGCGTCGGCAATTGTGGGAATTTCCCGACGTGTCTTTCTCCAGTCCGGACGTAAAGTGGGCCGACATGACTGGGGATGGGCTGAACGATATCGTTGTAGTTCGAGGTAATCGCGTCGATTACTGGCCCTCGCTTGGGCGTGGCGACTTCGCGCAACGTATCACGATGCGGAATCCGCCTCAGCTTCCGTACGGATATGACCCGCGGCGTGTTCTCCTCGGGGATGTCGATGGTGACGGCGTTTGCGACCTCGTTTATGTTGATGATCAGAAGGTCGTCGTATGGATAAACCGTAGCGGCAATAGTTGGAGCAATCCTGTGGAGATACCGGGTACGCCACGTGTAACTGACTTCAGCGCTGTACGCCTTGTAGATCTTTTAGGTACGGGAGTGCCGGTAATCCTCTGGAGTCGAGACGTTAACGGGGCAGTAAGCGAGGGGATGTTCTTTCTCGACTTGATGGGCAACCACAAGCCGTATTTGCTTGAAAAGATTGACAATAGCATGGGCGCGATCACAAATATCGCCTATGCGCCCTCGACGCATTATTACTGTGAGGATCAGGGAACACCTGATCAATGGCGCACTACCCTCCCTTTTCCCGTTTATGTGGTGGCCCGTGTAGAGTCTGTGGACCAGCTTTCGAGGGGTAAACTCACAAACGAGTATCGTTACCACCACGGCTACTGGGACGGTTTCGAATCCGAATTCCGCGGCTTTGGTCGGGTAGACAGCTGGGACACAGAGGTTTTTGAGGAGTATCACCAGTTTGGACTCGATCCTGGGAGGCAGTATTTCAACGAAGTGGAACTACGCCATTTTTCACCGCCAACAGAACTGCGAACATGGTTTCATCTTGGGCCCGTGGGTGGTGAGCTCTCTTTCCAAGAATTGGACTATTCTGCCGAGTATTGGTCTGGTGATCAGCCGGCATTCCGAAGACCAGCCGACTTGGCTGCCGAACTCTACGCATTACCGAGACGGCACAAAAGAGATGCCCTGAGAGCACTGCGGGGCAGGGTCTTTCGGACCGAATTGTTCGCACGAGACGGCTCGAATCGTGCCGAGCGGCCTTACACAGTGACCGAACAGTCTCACTGTTTAAGGACTCTTATTGCTGATGGTGTTACCGGTGGCGTGTTCTTCCCTTTTCAGTTAGCAGAACGGACTACACAGTGGGAGCGTGGCGACGACCCCATGACACAACTTGAATTTAAGGAAGACTATGATAACTACGGATTGCCACGTGTTCAGATTATGGTTGCTGTTCCACGCGGTCGGGACTACATAAAGCCGACAACCGCTCCAGCCCAACCCTTTCTTGCTACGTATGATGTCACGGCGTACGCACAAAAGGATGATGCCACCCACTACATTGTTGATCGCGTCGCGCAACATACGCAATACGAAATCATCAATGATGGCCTTGCAGACAGCAGCGGAGATTCGCAACCAAGCGCCTTATGGATTTGGGATAGTATCAGGTCTGGATACCCTATAAAGCATCAAGTAGTCCGGCAAAATCTTTACTATTATGACGGCAGTGATTACGTTGGATTAGACATCGGTCAGATAGGCGACTATGGCGCCGTCAAGCGCGTCGAGCAATTGGTGCTTTCGGAAGAACGACTTCGCGAAGGATATCGGCTTGGACAGCCGGGTTTTGGACCTGCTGGGCAGCCTTCCTACTTTAGCGTGAATTCTGGAACTCCAGCCTGGACGGGCGAATACCCGTCTGAATTTCGTGAACGAATAAGCCAATTCGTGCAACCGCCACCACGGGGTCAGGCTATTCTGGGAGGCTATATATTTCATACTAATGATCCACGAGGCCGACAACGTGGGTTCTTCAGCACGACAACTCAAAGAGCATACAACGAGCGAGGCTTAGTGGTCGGGGAAAGAGACCCTTTCGGACACGAGACAGCATTTCATTATGAGGATACCTACGATCTCTTATTAACGAGAGTAGTGGGACCTACACTACTTGAGATTGATATAGGCTACGATTACAGGGTGCTTCAACCGCGAGTTGTTACAGATTCAAACGGGAATCAAGTCAAATACGGCTATGCTGCCTTGGGTTTGCTAGAGTCCGAAGCCTGGTTGGGGAAGCCGAATCGTCCTGCTGAGGGGGATAAAGGCCGATCTAGCACCGTTTTTAGCTACGATTTCAAATCGTTTTATAGATCAAAAACGCCGATATACAGGCACACGAAGCGATACAAACTTCACATCACTGATCCGAATGATGCAGGAGAGGTGATCGAAACGCGGGAGTATGTAGACGGCTTCGGGCGCCAGATACAGAACCGAGCCCATGTTGAAGATGTACTTTTTGGAAGCGAAGAACTCGGGGATGGTGTTCTGCCAGTAGATCAAGCACAGAACTCTGAACCAATCGCGCGGATTCGCGATCCAGAAAGAAACCCTGCGAATGTTGTTATTAGCGGATGGCAACAATTCGACAATAAGGGCCGAGTGGTGGAGAGGTATGAACCATGTTATTCGACCGGATGGGATTACACTGACCCGAATGACGCGCAACACGGCGGTAACGCGACACTGTATTATGATCCACTCGGTCGGGTTACTAGAGTGGTTCATTCGGACGCCTCCGAACACGTAGTTATTCATGGAATCCCGAGCGATGTGACCAACCCAGTCGAATTCGAGCCATCTCCATGGGAAGTCTACGCCTATGATGCGAACGATAACGCGGAGCGAACACACTCAACAGATCAGGCGGTCGGTACCTATAGCTACCACTGGAATACCCCAAGCAGCGTCTTACTCGACGCCTTGGGCCGGCCGGTAAAACAGATTGAACGAAACGGTCAGCACCCGCAAATAGACTGGTACACGACTCGAAAGGAATATGACATCCAAGGAAATCTACTCAGGGTTTGGGATGAGTTTAACCGCAAGACCACGGAACATATTTATGACCTCGCTGATCGTCGGCTGCGCACTGAGCACCTGGACGCTGGAATTACGCTAAATGTCTATGATGCAGCGGGGAATGTGTTGGAGCGACGGGATTCCAAGGGCAGCTTCATATTTTATGCCTACGATGAGCTATTACGCAATACGCATGTTTGGGCGCGTGACAATAGCGAGCAGGAAAGGACCACGCTTAGAGAGCGAGTTATCTACGGAGAGTCGCAAGAATCCGGGTTATCCCGTTCCCAGGCAAGTGCAAAGAATTTACTTGGCAAGCCCTACACTCAGTACGATGAGGCTGGGCGACTGTGTTTCAGAGAATACGATTTTAAAGGCAATGTTCTCGAAAAGGAACTTCAGGTAATCAGCGATCAATTGATTCTCTCGAATTTTGATGAAGCGCCTACGAACAATTGGAGGATTACCACTTTTCGGATCGATTGGACCCATGCATCTTCGAGCAGTCTCGAAGCACATGCGGAAAGCATACTAGATCCAACTATCTTCGAGATATCATATCGATTTGACGCGCAAAACCGCTTAAAGCAGTTCTTCTACCCATTAAGTGTCGACGGGATCCGTAAGCAGTTGAAAATGATGTACAACAGTGCGGGTCAGCTGCAACGTGTCCTTCTTGATGGGCAAGTCTTAGTTGAGCATATAGCTTACAACGTGAAAGGTCAGCGAACATTGATAACTTACGGCGACCGAGACACCAGAAAACCTGGGCCACGATTGATGACGCGTTATGCATACAACCCCAAGAATTTCAATTTGGTACGACTTCGAACTGAGAGATTCCATTCTTCTGCGCAGTTTACCTTTACACCAGAGGGAGTGGCTCTTCAGGACATAGCTTTCGCGTATGATCTGGCAGGCAATTTGATTCAGTTGCTCGATCGTACACCAGGATGCGGGGTAGCGAATAGCGAGTTAGGGCCAAATACGCTGTGTCGGATTTTTGCCTTTGACCCGTTGTACCGGCTAATAAAAGCAACCGGACGAGAGTGCAAGGACGTGCCAAAACCGAGAGAGTGGGGCGACAATTCCTTTTGTGGCTATGGCGCTAGGGATCATGGTGCATCAGATCAGGGAAACGCGCCCGAGATAACAGCGATCTACACCGAAGAGTATGCGTACGATCCAGTGGGAAATATGGTCACCCTCACAAAACATAACAACGGGAACTCCTGGACTCGCTATTTTGGCATGGGTGGACGAAATCCCTTCCAGTGGCGCCAAGAATATGAAGTGCAGATGGGCTCAAACGACGAATGGATGAATGCGCCAAACAATACGCTAACTCACGTAGGGGATGATCAGATAGACGTTAGCCAGACTCACGGCTTCGATTCCACAGGCAACCTAGTCGTAGAAAAGAACGAGCATCATCTCGAGTGGGATCATAGCAACCGATTGCGGGAATTCAGGATTCAACGTACAGGAGAAGAGCCATTAACATACAGTTACTACTGTTACGATCGCAGTGGTCATCGCGTAAAGAAGCTAGTGCGTAACCGAAATAAGGACGTGAAAAGTACAGTCCATATTGAGAATATGTTTGAACGTCACAGTGTCAGTGATGCTTCTACAAGTTACCAATATGACATGATTCATGTGTACGACAACGATAGCCATATAGTAAGAATTCGCGTTGGGAACGGTCCAGCTGTAGAAGTACCAGCGGTATTGTTTACGATCAGTGATCATTTACAAAGCAGTGTTCTCACGATCGATCAAGGGGGAACATGGGTTAATAGGGAAGAGTACACAGCCTACGGTGAGACCACCTTCGGCGGTTTTGACGGTAAAACTTACCGTTACGCAGGAAAAGGGTGCGATCAAGAAAGCGGCTTCCGGTATTTTGGGGCACGGTATTTTGCGCCATGGCTCGCACGATGGCTGAGCCCAGATGCACTTAACGATTCAGATAAATCAGTTGCCTATGAATTCATGATGAATAATCCATTCGCGTGGTACGACCCGTCAGGATTAAGGTCTGGTGCGCGGCGAAGTAGCAGGCGCGGCTCCAGTCGTCGAGGCTCGCGGATGGTTCAATCGTCCAACGCAACGAAGAGGCAACAAGCGCTTCAACGTAAGCATGCGCAACGTCAGCACCAAAAATTCATGAATTGGTATAACTCTTTTGTCAACCGTCAAGAACAAACTAGTGGCCTGGGTGGTACGGCCGGACCAGCTGCGACACCATTTCAAGCAGTGGGCGTAAGTATGGCAGATTTGCATGAAGAGTACCTCCATCGAGTAGAAGGGGCTATATCCGCAGGAGCAATTGTTGGGAAAGACCGATACCATTTCGCGATACCCGTCGGATCAACGTTCGAGGCTGTTCAAAAAATGAAGGAATTCGAAGCTCAGTTAGAACCGGGCGAGTGGAGAACATATTCCTTCATGTTTCGACGTGTACCAGGAGCTGATCTACTGACCGGAGGCGCCTACGAATTTGTTGGTGCCAGTCAAGGGGGTGTAATGACAGATAAACTTCTTGTTATACAAAAAGTAGTCGTTGGATTACTCCCGGAAGACGTATTTGAGACTGCGGAGACTCTCTATAATTATCAAGTAAAGACCGCCAATAGGGAAGCGGAACGGGTAATCGCCGATTGGCAACGCGAAGGACAAATGACGTTCGATGTGCAGACGAATCTCGAGATTCATGAGTCTTTCTTGCGATCATATTTGGGCATCGATACGGAGGAACCGAAGGATGTTGAGTAAAGAGGTTTTTGAGGGCAAGTTCAAGCGACTTGGAGGTAGTTATGACGCTGGCTTACTAAAAAGCGAAAAAGAACTCGAGAGTGAGCCGACAGCTACAGTACCTTACATGCGCCTGGAACCCGATCCCAACCCCGCCCTCGATCTCGATGTCATCAAGAATCTCCTGTTCGTGGTGAATTACCAGTTTAAACGAACGGAATCGTAGGAGGCATCGTGAACCCGATGAGGCTCGGTTTTTCTCCAGATAAATCACTCCCGCGGCTCCAACACCGGTCCAAGCCGATAAGTCTGACTGACCTCCGTACTCTTAAGCTTGACGCACTGGCGAAGAAGTACGGGATCCGGTTAAAGCGGGACAAAGCGCGTCTCGCTGTGTTGAAAGGATACAGTGAATTAGACAATGTAACCTCCCTGAGTGCAGAAGCGAAGGAGGCACTGGTTGAACGCACGCGAATCAAGAGTATTGGGGCGCTCGCAGGCATGGGATCCGGTAAGATTGTGCAAGTGCTGCGTAAGGAACAGGTGTCGCCCTGGCCAGAACTTTCAGATAGGGAGGCAGCGAATCAAGTTAAGCGCCTCAAGGCGGAGATTAGTGAGTTGATCTCGGGCAGACGTCTCAGTCGGGAGATCTTGGGATTGGGCCGAAAGGGCGCGGCGGCGCTGACCAGGGTAGGTATCTGGTCAGCCGTCGATCTGGCATCGGCACGCGTCTCAGAGCTTACCGATCGTGAAGAGGTTAAGAAAGCTGGTCTGACTGAAACGCGCCTGCGTAATCATAAACTCCGAGCGAACCTCACCGTCGGTGCGCGGGTGCCCCCGCATTTCGTCAAGTTGCTACATGAGGTCGAGATCGCTACGCTGCTCAGTCTGGCGAACACTCAGCCAAAGGCGCTCGGAACCAAGTTGCTCGAGAAGTTCGAAGCGGCGAGACCAGCAGAGAAAACGCGGTTGCTGGGCGAATTGGAAGATCTACGGAAGGGATTGATCGCCTTGGCCCTCGGCGTCTCGGACCCGCACGAGCTGTCGAGTTCGGTCCTGGTTTACCTTACTCGGTCTCATCAGTACGGTATCAGCGAGGATACGGCAGGCGAGCTGTTGGAATCCGCTGCGGCCGTGTGGCGAGACGGTGCTATAGAAGTTGTTCCAGGCATTTGGGAAACGCCGGCTGCGAGTTCCTGTGAATGTGAGTGGGAGGAGAGTGTCTTTTCGGAGAAGGCGTATCTAGCTTATCTTGCGAATACGTTTGATTACTCAGTCGAGGATATACAGTCGAAGTTTGGCATTGATCTGACCAGTGAAGAGGAGTATGCAGAAACGGTTTCTGGATGCGCCAGACTTACGAAAGTGCAGGCAGCAATAAGAGGTAT
>CALZKF010000109.1 GCA_945787955.1 uncultured Acidobacteriota bacterium
TCGCCGACCCGTGCCCGGAGCTGATACAAGCCCTCGGGGAGCCGGCTGGTGTCCCAGGTGCCTCCTCCGGAAGCGGCCAGGATCGGCGCCGCGATCCAGTTCTCGTTGCCGCTGCCGCGATACTCCACCGTGACATGCGGTTCGTCGCCGTCCGGGTCGCCTGCAGTCCATGCGAACCGGCTCTGTCCCGGGGTGGGGGAACCGTCCCTGGCGATCCGGAACGATTCGAGAACCGGCGGCCGGTTGCCCGGATGGCAGGCCACTGTCACGTTGGAAGCGGAAGCGCCGGTGGCGCCGCCCGGGATGCGGAGCCGCCACTGCAGGTAGCGGCCGTCCGGGCCGCCCTCGCCGCCTCTGCCGGGGATCGTCCGGGCAGGGGACCAGGCCGACCAGGTCCGGTCGGGGACCGGGCCGTTGCCGGTCCGGGTGTAGAACTCCAGTTCCCCGGGAAGTCCGCCGGCGTTCCAGCGCACCGCGCCCCAGCGGGCTTCGACGCCGGCGTCCAGAACCGAGGACAGGTACACGCCCGGCTCCCGGTGATCCCATGCCAGCGCGTATGGAGTTGCCGGGTTGCTGGTGGCGACCACAAGGCTGTCCCGCAACGGCGCCAGGGCGGCCGCCATACCCTCGGGCAGTTCCAGAAGGAGGGCCGCCCCGTCCCGGTCACAGCGATACAGCCGGGCCGGGCTTCCTGTTCCGAACACCGCCCGGCCGGCGCTGTCCGCCGCCAGGGCGAACGGCGTCTCGGTGGTGGATCGCCAAAGTACCCGTGAGTGGCCGGAAGGCAGTATCCGAACCACCCTCCCGATGACACGGGCCGGACGACGTTCCGTCCCGGTGGGGAGGCCTTCGATTCTGCCTTCGATGACGGCGGCAGCCTGTTCCTCCAGCGCTTCCACCTTAAGGCCCTGCGACCCGGGGCAGATCTCTCCAGGCATGTTGAACCGGACCGCCGCCGGCCCCGGCGCAACGATCGGCGCCGCCAGCAGGGCGGCCAGCACCGCGCCGTCCGGTACGAAAGCGATTCCGGTGACCTGATCCATCTCGTCGTCGTAGAGCGCCAGGCCATGTCCTTCCCGGTCGATGCGGTAGAGCATACCCCGGCCGCCGCCGCCGGCCAGGACGCCGCCATCGGGGTGGAGCAGCAACCGGACCAGGTGGGACTCCTGTGCCTCGAACAGCTTTTCCGCGGTTCCCCGGCGGTCGATCTCGAACAGGATGCCGTTCTCACCGGTGGCTGCGAACAGCTGTCCGTCGGCGGAGACTGCAAGGTCCCAGACGTACCGTTCCCCCAACTCGGCAAACAGGGTGGTCGAGCCATCCGGGCCGATGCGGTAGATCCGTCCTCCCGGGCTGCCGCCGGCCAGGACTGTGCCGTCGCCGAGCACGGCCAGGGCCGTAACCATCGGTTCCGGGATTTCGGCGAGGTACTCGGGATCGAGTCCGGGCCGAATCCGGTAGACCGTTCCCTTCGGGCCGGATCCGACGTAGGTAATGCCGTCGGGACTGCCGGCCAGGCTCCACGCCCTGGCGGCGCCGGGGAGCCCTCCGCCTGGAGCCAGCGGCCGGACGACCGGCGCCAGCGTCAGCCGGCCGTCGCCGCCGACGGCGATCCCGTCCAGGCTGCCCTGGAGCAGGCGGTCCACCGTTTCGGTATGGATAACGGTTCCACCTGCGTCGGCGATGGTGGCCAGGGCCAGCATGGCGGCGGCGAGGATGGAACACCGGTTCTTCAATCCGCCACCAGCTCCAAAACCGTCGTCACCAGCCCGTGAACCTGGTACTCCACCGGGATGGATGCCTCGGCGATGTTCACGAAGGTGGTGCGTGTACCGGAGGAGCCGGTTGCGGCGGTATCCAGGAGGGCCACGGCGGAAGGGGGCAGGTTCGGCAACATCATGCCGCCCTGGGAGCGAAGCGCTTCCGGCCTTGCGGCCATGACGAGCACCTGGTCGTTCTTCCGCAACTTGTTGACCAGGCGGATGAACTGATCCAGCCGGTGGGGGAGGACCTGCGTTTCCATGGAGCTGTCGGCACGGAGCAGGTCCAGCACGCCGCCGGCTTGAACGCGCACTTTGCCGGACGCCGTCCCTCTGGGCAGGGTCAGGTCCATCGTGACGGCGACATCCGGCCCTCGCCAGGGCGCCACCGTAACCGTCGCCTGGACCGTGTCTCCCGGGCGGGCCCGGTAGCGGTCCAGGGTCAACCCGGTCACCCGGCCGGTTCGCAAGTCCGGTTCCCGCTCCAGAACCAGGTTGATTCCGGCGATGGCGGGAGTTTCCCACTCGTTGTTCATAAGCAGGTGCAGGATGTACGCCGCGGTCCCCGAGGCGAAGAACTGGGAGGTGGCGCCGGCAAACAGGTTGGTGAGCGAGACGTCGTCCTGCCCCTCCAGCTGGATCACCGAGCCCTCGGCCAGTCGGAGGGTGGAGGCTGCACCGGGCCGGTCCTTGTCGGCCAGGATGCCGCCCAATGTGTAGAACAACAAAACCGGCGCCAGCATCGGGTCGTCGGCCACGTCGTAGGAGTAAGTCTGCTGCCGGGTGCCGTCGCCGTATCTCAGGCGGACCGGGATCATGCCCGGCCGTGTCCCGGTGATGCCGTGGATGCCGGCAGGCCGGTCCTGGCGGAGTGCACCGACCTCCTGCAGGGTCCGGGTGATCCGGGAGGAGATCTCCAGGCTGGGGAGCAGCGCTTCCACCCGGGCGGCTGTCATCGGAAGATCGACTTGGCCGAGACGGAACATCGGGTGGCCGAAGGCGAGCACCTGGTTGCCGTCCACCCAGGTTACCGTGCCGGTTGCGGCGATTTCCACCTCACCCCGGACGAGTTTGACGCCGACGGCCGATCCGGGCCTGAGCGGCCCGCCGCTTTCATCGCCGCCCCCGCCGCTGCCCTGGAGGGGGACCAGGCCGGACTGCTGGAACCGGTTCGCCAGCATCCGGAAGCCGGCGGCGCCGAATCCGGAAATCGATACCGGCAAAGCCGACCGCGCCCCTGCCCGCCGTCCCACCAGGTCGGTGAGGCGATCCTCGAAAAACCTGTCCAGACCCTCGGGTTGGGTCAGCAGGGCGATGCCCGGCTCACCGTTAGCCTGCGTCCAGGACCTGGGGCCGCCGGCCGGCCCCGCCGGGCCCGTCATGGTCAGCATCTCTCCGATCGGGGTGATCCCGGCGATCGGTTCTCGGGCGAATCCCCAGCCATAAGCCAGGGCCCCGGCCAAACGGCCGTCGATGTAGATCGGTGATCCGCTCATGCCGGCCAGGATACCGGTTTCCTCGAGGGGGCCTCCGGTGCAGCGGGCCAGGATCATGTTGCGGTCCGGTCCGATTCGAGGGAGGACACCGAGGATCTCCACCTGGAACTCGGAGATGCGGCTGCCGTCGAAGACGGTCAGACCTGTACCGGTCATGCCGGGTCGGATCTCGTCGAACGGGATGGTCGGGACATTATCTGCCGCAGCCGCCGCCGTCAGCGCCGCCGCCGCTACCAGGGCTGGGACTAGCTTGAACAGTCCGATCCTCACATCCTCTCGGGGACCTCGATCCCCATCAGGCCGAGCAGGTGAATCATGCCGTCGTGGTACAGCCGGATAATGGCGGTGCGCACCGTTCGGACCTGCTCATCTTCTTCCTGCACCACGGGATAACGATGATAAAAGGAATTGAACGCCTGCGCGAGGAGGTAGGCATGTTTTGCAGCCAGGGCCAGTTCCAGGCTGTCCACCGCCTGGCGCAAGACCGCCGGAACCCGGGAGAGCATAATGGCGAGGTTCCAGTGTTCCGACAGGGCATCCTCCGCCAGCACGTTCAGGTCGGCCTGCTCCGCCAGCCGGCCTGCCTCCACCTGTTCCGCACCGAAGCGGTCGGCTACCTTTCTGAGGATGTTCCGGGAACGGACCACCGAGTACTGCAGGTACGGTCCGGTCTCGCCTTCGAACGCCAGGGCGGCGTCCAGATCGAATGCGACCACCCGGTTCCGTGAGAACCGCAGCATGTAATACCGTAACGCTCCAACTGCGATCCTCCGGGCGGTGTCGGCCACCTGGGCGTTGTCCATATCCCGGTTGCGGCTGCGAACCTCCGCGGTAGCCCTGGACATCAGGGTGTCGAGCAGGTCGTCAGCCTTGACGCCTAACCCTTTCCGTCCGGACATTTCCAGGTAGGACTTGGCGAGTTCTTCCTCGCTCAGCTCCCGTTCCGGAAGAAGCGCCTGCACGGCGCCGGGGGTCAGGGCGACCATTTCATAGGCGAAGTGGATCGAACGGGAGGCTTCCGACCGGTGGCCGAGACTCTCAAGCCCCTGGGCCACTACCCGCTGGAGGTAGGACTGCCGGGTATCGATCACGTTGTAAACCGTATGCCCCTTGCCGAAATCGGGATGTCCGCCGTCGCCCCTGTCGGCGCAGCTGGACCATAACGGGTAAAGCGCCTCCGACGGCGACCAGTCCAGGCGGCGGTAATGGAAGTCCCGGTGCAGTAGCCCGAACTTCCACATCTGGTAGGCGATGTCCTTGCCGACGTAGGTCACCGTTCCGTTGGACCGGACGATGACCTTCTGGTCCTCGCCGGAGCCTTCCTCGGCGCCGTGAAGATCCATGACCCAGCAGCCGTCGTTTTTTCCGCCTTCGAGCTTGTGAATTGCCTGGGTCTCTTTCAGCAGGCCGAAGGCATCTTCCCAGAATTTCAGAGCCAGGATGTCGCTTTCCTTCGGCAGGACGTCGTACACGATGCCGAGGCGATGCATCGTGCAGAGGTGGTGTTTGACCATCCGGTGTGCGACGAAGGCGGCCAGGTCGGCCACAGGGTTGTTGCCTTCCTCCATGGCGCTGAGCGTCGCGGCCCTCTCTTCCAGACGGGATCGGTCTTCCTCGTACCACCGGGTGACCTCGGCGTACAGGTCCCAGCACAGGTAATCGAACCTGAGACCTTCCGCCTTGAGGCGCTCGTCGGAGTAGCGTTCCCTGACATCGGCCGGTTCCATGCCGCGGATGCGACCGAAACCGACAACCAGGTCGGCGACCTGGACCCCGGTGTCGTCGATATAGTTCTGGACTTCCACCTGGTGACCCAGTTGTCTCAGGTAGAGCACCAGCGTGTCGCCCAGCACCGCGTTGCGCAGGTGCCCGATGTGGGCGGCCTTGTTCGGGTTGATATTGGTATGTTCGACGATGATCTTCCCGGGAACAGGCGCATCGGATTCCCTGCCGTCGGTAAGCCACCGGCTCAGGAACACGTTCCGCTTCAGGAAGGCGTTCAGATAGCCCCCGCCGGCTACTTCCAGTTTCCTGAAATGCTCGCCCGGGTGGAACGCGCCGGCGATCTCCTCGGCGATCGCCCGAGGCGGCTTACGGGCGACCCGGGCCAGTTCGAAACAGACCGGAGAGGCCAGGTCGCCCATGGCGGTACTGGGGGGATAGGTCAGGGGCACCTGTTCCGGGTCGATGCCCAATGCGGTCCGGCAGGCCTCCCGGATCGCTTCCCGCAACGCTTGTTCAGGGCTGTTGCATGACACGGCTTAGTGGCTCCAGGGAAAGAGCGCACTATACCGCAAATTCAGGGGTTCGTGTCAGGGTGCGGAGATGGCGGAGGTCACGTTTCCCGAGCGGCTGGCCAGCCCGTCCCTGGTAATCCCTTCCAGATGGTAGACGTAGGATCTGCCCGGTTCGGCGGTGCCGTCGATGTACTGGTAAGAGGTAGCCGACGACAGGTCGCCGATGGCAGGTACCCGGATCGGGTTGATCCGCACCGGGGCGCCGCCCGACTCCGGAACCCGCAGGATGTTGAACCCGACCAGGTCCTGCTCCGATTCGGTTTCCCATGCAACCCGGATGCCGGCAGGACCATGCTCCACCGGCAGCGCTTCCAGAACATTCAACTCGAACGGGTAAGCGGTATCACGGTAGGCTGCCCAGGTGTAGCGCTGGTCGCCGGAAGGCTCGGAGTTGAGGTTTCGGATCAACAGCAGTGCCTCCTGCATCTCCGAAAGGGGCAATGTAGCCTCGCCGCGACCGTCCGCCCCAAGTTCGAACGGGATCCGGTGCATGGTTCCGTCGAGGCGGGCGAGCAGTACATCCGCCTCCCAGTCGGTGCCCAGTTCGCCTTCGAAGCGCAGGACGAGTCCTCCGGTTTTGGCTCCGTCGCCGCTGAGGAGAACCTGGGCCGCACCGATTGAACCCACGGGGGAATCGGCGTGAACCGACAGTGCCGGGAAGGTTTCGGCGCGGGAGGCGAACCGAGGCTCGCTCAGGCTGTGTGCGAATTTCAAATGCCGGCCTGTGGACCGTTCCCCGGTCAGAACCACCCAGAGGTGGAAGTCGCGGAATGCTTCCCGAAGGCTGTAGCCTGCGGCCCGGCGTACGCCGCGTTCCAGCGCTTCGCTGGTGATTCCGTGGCGGAGCTCCTCAAGGGTCAGCCTGACCGATTCCGGTCCGAACGCCTCGTCGAGGTACAGGAACCACAAGGCGTTGCCGGCGGAAAGTTCCAGGTTCCCGGAGTCCAGCCCGTCCTGCAGGTGATCCCGGCGGTGCTCAAGAATCTTCCTCTCCGGCAGGGACGGGAATCCGGTACGGCGGATACCGACCCATGTAGCAAACGCTTCCGCCCAGCCTGCGGGGACCGGAGTCGCTCCGGCCATGGCGGCGGCATGGGCGTATTGATGTACCGCAGACCGGGTCAGTCGCTCGCTGCGGACAGGGTAGTTCAGCACCATGACCGGGCCTGTGTCGTCCATGCCGGGGACCAGATAGCCGTCGGCTCCGGATTCCACCGGCGCCAGAACTACCGTGAACCGACCCGGAACCGAAAGCCCGTAACCATCCAGCAGGAGCCGGCGGGTTTCGGACAGTGCTTCCTTGAGGCGCAGGAGGTCATTCTGGAGTTTTGCCTCGGGAGCGGCGCCACCCTGGCTGGGTATCAGTACGCGGGAACCGTCCACAAGCTCTTGATAACGGTCTTGATCGGAGGGCAGGTCGGGACGAAGAGCGGCCAATGCCGACCCGGCCGCCTGGCCCCCGGCCCGTCCGGCCTGATGCAGTGACTGGGCCATCGGTGTGAGGCATGGGATCGGGACCTGCCCCTGCCGGAACGGGAGTTTCGTGCCGGTCGCCGCCGGACCGGACTGGGCGGCTGAAGGCAGAGCGATGGCCAGTAGCGCCACGACCCCCAGGACCCGTAACACCGGGTTGCCTGACCGCAACATCATGTCCGACAATCCATGACGCACACCACACCCTCATACCGCCAAGTGAGAAACGACCTGACCAGTCTAGTGAATATAGGGGTAGTGCCCGATGCCGTCAAGTGGAACCTGTTGGAAAGGCGGGAGATAGCTATGCAACCCGCAGTACGACCACGGTAATGTTGTCCTCGCCTCCCCGGGCATTCGCCGCCGCTATCAACTCCCGGCAGGCCTGTTCCGGGTCTTCCGCCCTCTTTTCCAGGATCGTTCTGATCTCCCCGTCACGAAGCATTGTGTTCAGTCCGTCGGAGCAGAGCAGGAACAGGTCGTTCTCCTGCATCGGCTGTTCCATGAGGTCGACGTCAACCTCGGCACGGTTCCCCAGCGCCCGGGTGACGATGTTGCGCCAGGGGTGGCGCTGGGCGTCATCGGCGGACAGCAGGCCCAGTTTGACCTGCTCATTCACCCAGGAGTGGTCGCTGGTAAGCCGTGACAATTTCCCGGCCCGTACGAGGTACGCCCTGCTGTCGCCCACGTGACCGATGATGGCGCTGTTTCCGGAGATGGCCAGGGCGACCAGGGTAGTGCCCATCCCTTTCCACTCGGCATGGTTTTCCACCGATTCGCAGATTTTCCTGTTCGCCGCGCCGATCGCCTCGCGGATCGACCGGGCGGTGCGGGTCTTGCGCTCCTGTTCCGTACCCTCCCCGGTCGTGTCCGGCCAGCCATCACGACGGAGGACGGCGGACAGGGTTTCGATGGCCAGTTCCGAGGCGATCTCGCCGGCGGCGTGCCCCCCCATGCCGTCGGCAACGGCGTAAACTCCGATTTCAGGATCCACGAGATACTGGTCCTCGTTGGATTCCCGGCGCCGGCCGACATCGGTGGCTCCGCAGACCTGATGACTCATCGATGACTTCCCCTGTTGACGGATCGGCGGATTTTCGGTTTGTCGGGAATGTGGGATGTGCGCAACTCTTCCAGTTTAGCCAAAGCCGCCGGCTCATGGGGGTCGGTCTCCAGGATTTCCTCCAGGAGCGCTTCGCCTTCCTTGACGTCGCCGAGGTGCAGCAGGCCGAATGCAAGGTTCATCTTGGGGATTATGTACTTTGGATTGATGGAGAGCCCTTTCCGGAATGACTCCACGGCATCTTCCACACGGTCGAGTTCGAACAGGGCGACACCGCGGAAGTTGTAGAGGTCCGGGTAGAACGGGTTGAGTTCGATCGCCGCCTCGATCTTGATAAGGGCCTGCTCATAGTCTTCTTCCTTCAGCAATTTCAGAGCCTTGCGGTGATGATCCTCGAACAGGTCCGGCACAAACAGGAATGCCTGGTGAAACGCGTTCCGGGCCGAGGCGATCGATTTTTTGCTCAGTGCCTCAATGCCGGTCTCAAACGGCCCGCGGACCGCCTCGATTTTGATCTCGCAGGCATGCCGGAATGCGTCAGCAGACTCCTCGGTGAGGCCCATGCCCAGAAGGCAGAACCCTTTGGCAACCCAGGCGTCCAGGTAGTTGCTGTGGTTGGCGATGGCGTGACGGTACTGTTCGACCGCTTCAGCCGGTCTTTCGATCCGCTCCAGCGCCCGGCCGAACCGGCAACGGATGTCCGGGTAGGTCGGGCTGACCTCCACCGCGTGGGCGTACTCCACCAGGGCGTCCTCGACATCACCTTGCTCTTCGAAGCGCTGCGCCGACTCAAGATACGTCAGGGTCAGATAGTATCCGGCCGTCCTGCGGTCGCTGGAGGTGATGTTGTCGTCCGAATCCAGCGCCTTCCTCAGAAAATCAGCCGCCTGTTTATACTCTTCCCTGTAGTAGTGGTAAATCCCGGACTTGACATGGTAATTGCCCAGGAGATTTCTTATTTCCTTGAGCAAGCGCATCGCTATCCCCTCAATGTTTCTTGAAAGAGACCCTGGAGCGTTGCTCCCGCAGGTCGCTGGTTTTTTTCGCCATCCGCCGGATGATCTCAGGAACGTTTTTGTCTTTCGACAGGAACTTCAGGTCCCGGGTGTGCAGCCTGTTGATGAAGTTGGTGGAAATGCCCGGCGGGGTTCTGGGGTTGCGCACCAGGGCATGGGCCACGGAGTAGTTTTTCGTCCACTCACGGTTGGCGCCGATCATTCGCAGGACTTCGACATGGACATTACGCATGCCGGCGATGAGCTCGACCTCGCCGTCCGGCAGTCTGGGGTTCTTCATCACCCCCATGGCAACCACGCGGTTGGTGTCCCGGATCAGGATCGCCCGTTCCTCGTGGCCGCCCTTCATGGCCATGATCGCCTTCTGCGAGGTGTTCATCCTCAGGATCTTCTGGTAAGTACCCCGTATCTCCTCGGACACATCGGCCTGCTGAAACTCGTCCCCCCCTGCGATCTCGCTGGCGGTCAGCAACTCGCCGATGTCGACGTTCAGAATCCGCGCCACATCCTCGACGGTGAGTTCCGGTTCCCCGGGTTCGCCGGCCGGTTCTTCCTCCGCCTGCTCCGTCTCCGCCTCCATCTGGCGTTGGGACCGGTTGCGGACCTCCTGGATCCAGCTGCGCTGCTCGGCACGGAGAACCGGGTTGGCCAGGAGCAGATCGATCAGCGCCGGCGCGGCCAGTAACCGATCCTGATTGGTAAGGAGGAGAGCCAGGATCTCCAACGCGTCGGCGGGGGCCGCAGGGTGGTAGGCCACCAGTCCGGCCAGGGATCCGTCGCCCCCGGCGACTGCGGAACGGCTGAAGAAAGAGAACACCTCCGGCGCACAGTCCTCGTTGCCGAAAACTTCGGCCAGGGCATC
>CALZKF010000110.1 GCA_945787955.1 uncultured Acidobacteriota bacterium
CGTCACCATCGTGGTGAACCTGATTACGCCGATCGCCATGGTCAAGGGGCTGCGCTTCGCCATCCGCGAAGGCGGCCGCACCGTGGGCGCCGGCACCGTTACGGAGATCATCGAGTAACGCTTTATCAACATTAATCCGGACTCCCGGTCCGGCCGCCCGCCGCAGATGCGTCGGGAACGCGCGCCGGGGACGGATCGAAGATTTGAAGCTTCGTGTCAGATACCGAAGCATGGGAACAGATGGTGAACGAGAAAATTCGCATCAGGCTGAAGGCCTACGATCATCGGATTCTCGACCAGTCGACTACCGAGATCGTGGATACGGCGCGCAGAACCGGCGCACGGGTTGCGGGACCGATACCGCTGCCCACCGTCCGCAACAAATGGACGGTTCTGCGTTCGCCCCATGTGGACAAGAAGTCCCGCGAGCAGTTCGAGATCAGGACTCACAAGCGACTCCTGGATATTCTGCAGCCGACCCCCGAAACGGTGGACGCGCTCATGAAACTGGACCTGCCCGCCGGTGTGGATGTTGAGATCAAGGCTTTCGGAGCGGCCAGCGCCTGAACGCCCTGACTGCATAAGGAACCGCCAGTGGGCGGGCCCGGTGAACGGAGCCCGGCACTGTGTTCCAGAGGGATGAAGATGATTGAAGGAATGATCGGCAAGAAGATCGGGATGACCCAGCTGTTCGACGACGACGGCAGGGTGACCCCGGTTACCGTTATCGAGGTTGGGCCCTGCGTCGTTGTGCAGCGCAAATCCATGGACAAGGACGGCTATGAAGCCGTGCAGCTGGGCCTCGTGGACGCCAAAGCGGCCAAGCGGGCCAACAAGCCTATTCGTGGCCACCACGACAAGGCCTCGGTGCCGCCGACCAGGATTCTCCGGGAATTCTCGCTGGAAGAGGGTGACGACGCCAAGCAGGGAGACACGCTGCTGGTGGAGATGTTCCAGGATGTGCCCAAGGTGGATGTCATCGGCACCTCCAGGGGCAAAGGCTTCCAGGGTGTCATGAAGCGGCACGGCTTCGGAGGCGGCAAGGCGACCCACGGCTCCATGCACCACCGTGCGCCGGGATCGATCGGCCAGTCCGCCTCGCCGTCGAAGGTTTTCAAGGGTATGAAAGGCCCCGGCCAGATGGGGAACAAGAGAATCACCGTCAAGAATCTCAAAGTCGTCCGGATTGACGGCGAGAAGAACCTCATGCTGGTCAAGGGAGCCGTTCCGGGATCGCCCGGCTCGAAACTCATGATCCGGAAGTCGAAGTGATTCGGGTGTTTCACCTGGAAATAAGAGGAAACGACCGATGGCCGAAATAGAAATAAGGAACTGGAAAAACAAGAAAGTCGGGTCCCTCCCACTGGATGAGGCGGTGTTCGATTATCCGCTCAAGGAGCACCTCATCTACGAGGCCGTCTGCGCCTACCGCGCCGCCGGCCGCGCCGGAACTCATTCCACCAAGAACCGGAAAAACGTCTCCGGCGGCGGGGCGAAGCCATGGCGCCAGAAGGGCACCGGCAGGGCCAGGGCGGGGGACAATCGCTCGCCGCTGTGGCGCCACGGCGGCACGGTTCATGGGCCCCAGCCCCGGGACTACTCCTGGAAGTTCCCCCGGAAAATGAGGCTGAACGCCCTGAAATCGGCACTGGCCCAGAAGTTGCGGGACGGCAAGCTGGTTTGTGTCGACAAAATGGAGTTCGATACCCATAAGACCGGCGAACTGGAAAACGCCGTAGGGAACGGCCTCGGCATCCTGGGCAAGGTCCTGCTGGTCCACGAGGGTGGCGCCGGCGTCGGGGTGCAGAACCTGGAGCGTGCGGCAGGCAACAACCCGCGCCTCAAGGTCCACCGGGCGCTGGGTGTGAACATCGTCGATCTCCTGGACTGCGAGGTCCTGGTGGCCTCGGAGAGCGCAATCAAAAAGTTGAACGAGGTGCTGGCGTCATGAGGAACGTTCAAGACATTGTGCGGCAGCCGCTTATCACGGAAAAGTCGACCATCAAGCGGGATCAGACCGGAGTTTATTGTTTCCGCACCGACATCCGAGCCAACAAGATCGAGATCGCGCGGGCGGTTGAGACATTGTTCGGCGTCAAGGTGGCCGACGTCCGCACCGGGAGGGTGCGGGGGAAGACCAAACGTATGGGCCGGTTCCTTGGTAGGAGGCCTGACTGGAAGAAGGCCTGGGTCAAGCTGACCGCAGATTCCAAGGAAATCGATTTCTTCGAAGCCTCATAAGGGCGGGACTTAAGACATGGCTATCAAGAAATACAAACCTACGAGTCCCGGGCGCCGGTTCATGAGCTCGACCGTACGGGTCGAAACGTCCAGCGGCAAACCCCACAAGCCGCTGGTGGCGAAGCTCGGCAAGAACGGCGGCCGGAACAACAAGGGCCGGATCTCCATCCGGCACCGGGGCGGCGGGCACAAGCGCCGTTACCGGGTGATCGACTTCAAGCGCAACAAGATCGGGATTCCGGGCAAGGTCGAGACGATAGAGTACGATCCGAATCGCTCGGCCAATATCGCGCTGATCTGTTACCTGGACGGTGAGCGAAGGTACATCCTGTCCCCGAACCAGGTCAATATCGGCGACCGCATACTGGCAGCGCCGGATGCGGACATCATTCCCGGAAACGCCCTTCCGCTCCATGCGATTCCCCTGGGTACGACGATCCACAACATCGAGATGCGTCAGTACAAGGGCGGGCAACTTTGCAGGGCTGCAGGAGCTTCCGCGCAGCTGATGGCCAAGGAAGGTGTCTACGTCACGTTGAGGATGCCGTCCGGCGAGATGCGCAAGATCCACCAGGAGTGTTACGCCACTATCGGCCAGGTCGGCAATCTGGAACACACCAACGAAAATATCGGCAAGGCCGGCCGGAACCGCTGGAAAGGCTGGCGCCCGACGGTTCGCGGCGTGGTCATGAACCCGGTGGATCACCCCCATGGCGGCGGTGAAGGCCGGACCTCCGGTGGCCGCCATCCGGTGACTCCGTGGGGTGTGCCGACCAAGGGCAAGAAGACCAGAAACAATCAGCGCACGGATAAGTTTATTGTCCGTCGTCGCAAGAAATAAAGGTCAGGTGAGGCTATGTCGCGTTCAATTGCAAAAGGACCGTTCATCGATTCACACCTTCTCAAGAAGGTCGAAGAACAAAACAACAAGAACGACAAGAAGGTGATCAAGACCTGGTCGCGCAGGTCCACCATAATTCCCGATATGGTCGGCCACACCATCGCGGTGCACAACGGCAAGAAATTCATCCCGGTGTACCTGACCGAGAACATGGTCGGACACAAGCTTGGCGAGTTCTCCCTGACCCGTACTTTTCGAGGACATACCTCGAAGGGCGACAAGTCGGGTGGCAGGTAGAAGGGGGGGGCACGGTGATATCCACAGCCAAATTGAAATACCTGCGGTCGTCGGCCCAGAAAACCCGGCTGGTTATCGACCAGGTGCGGGGCCGCAATGTCGAAGACGCCCTGGCGATTCTGCATTATTCGCCAAAAGGTGTCGCCAAGGATATTGAGAAATTGATGAAATCGGCGGTTGCAAACGCCCAGCAGAAGGACTCGAAGCTCGACGTGGACGACCTGTTCGTGTCCAGGGCACTGGTGGACGAAGGCCCTCCGATGAAGCGCATCAGGCACCGGGCGATGGGCCGGGTGTTTCAGATCAAGAAACGATCCTGTCATGTCACCATCGGACTCGACGTCCCGAACCGCGGGGCCGGGGACGACACCGCAACGGACCGGAGGTAATCGTGGGTCAGAAGGTACATCCCTACGGGTTCAGACTCGGGTTCAACAAGACCTGGCGCTCCCGCTGGTACGCCGAGAAAAAGTATGCCGAGCTGCTCCACGAGGATCTCAAGCTCCGCACCGATCTCAAGAAGCGTCTCGGGCACGCCGGGGTCTCCGCCATCGAGATCGAGCGTGCCGCCAACAAGCTAAAGGTCAATATCCACACCGCCCGGCCGGGAATCATCATCGGCCGCAAGGGCGCCGAGGTTGACCGCTTGAAGGAGCAGATCAAAAAGCGCACCGACCGTGATGTGTTCATAAACATTATCGAGATCGACAAGCCGGAAGTGGATGCTCAGTTGGTGGCCGAAAACATCGCCCAGCAGCTGGAGAAGCGTATCGCTTTTCGGCGGGCCATGCGCAAGTCGATCGAATCGGCGCAGCGCTTCGGCGCCAAGGGCATCCGGATACGTGTCTCCGGCCGTCTTGGCGGACACGAAATTGCCAGGTCGGAGTGGTACCTCGAGGGCCGCGTCCCGCTGCACACGCTGCGGGCGGACGTCGATTACGGCTTTACCGAGGCGGCGACAACCTATGGGGTCATCGGAATCAAGGTATGGGTATACACCTCCGATGCCCGCACCTCTCGGGTTCACAGGGAACTCCGGAGCTAGAACCGAACAACGAGATAACGGGAAAGGGCATTCGCCATGTTGATGCCGGGTAAGGTTAAATTCAGGAAACAGCAGCGGGGTCGCCGCCGGGGCAAGGCCTTCGGCGGATGCACGTTGAACTTCGGCGATTACGGCCTGAAGGCGATGCAGGATTGTTGGCTGACGGCGCGGCAGATCGAAGCAAGTCGAATCGCCATGACCCGTCACATCAAGCGTGGCGGTAAGGTCTGGATTAGGGTCTTCCCGGACAAGCCGATCACCAAGAAGCCGACCGAGGTCCGGATGGGAAAGGGCAAAGGCGCTCCGGAAGCGTGGGTTGCCGTGATCAAACCGGGAAGGATACTTTTCGAAATGGAAGGTGTCGGCGAGGATATCGCGCGTGAGGCCATGCGGCTCGCCGCGCATAAGCTGCCGATCAAGACTAGATTCGTCACCCGCGAGGTGTAGGGTCGGCAGGGAGAATATGTAATGGCTGCTGATATTTCCAAGCTTCGTGAAATGAGCGTCGAGGAGCTGGACAAGGAAGAGCGCAACCTCCGGCAGGAGGTCTGGAAACTGCGGGTCCAACACGGTACGGGACAGTTGTCCAACTTCCGGAAGGTGCGGCAGACTCGTAAGGATCTGGCGCGGGTGATGACGATCCGGAAGGAAAGGGAATTGGTCCGGTCCTGACGGGCGCGGTCCATTAACGGAGAACCAGGATGTCCGAGAACGAGCAGAAACAAAAAGTAACGAAGACCGGCGTGGTCACGTCCGACAAAATGGACAAGTCGATCGTGGTCCAGGTGGACCGGATCATCATGCACAAGATGTACAGACGCTACATAAAGCGCAGTGCGAAATTCATGGCGCATGATGAAACGAACTCCTGCAGGATCGGCGACACCGTCGAGATCGTCGAGTCCCGCCCGTTGTCTTCCCGGAAGCGATGGCGGGTGAAACGTGTGGTGCGGCGCGCCGTAGGCCAGACGGTCGCCACCGGCGAAGCCAACGCCTGAACCCGGCGAGTTATCAGGAGACTTTGAAATGATTCAGATGCAGACCATGCTCGGTGTTGCCGACAATTCGGGCGCGAAGAAGATCTGCTGCATCACCCTGTTGGGCGGATCACAGGGTAAATATGCCGAAGTTGGAGATGTGATCACGGCTTCCGTCAAGGAGGCCTCCCCCGATGGCAACATCAAGAAGGGGCAGGTCGTCAGGGCTGTGATCGTTCGGACGGTGGCCGCGCAAAGGCGCAAGGACGGCAGCTACATCCGGTTCGACCAGAACTCGGCGGTAATCATCAACGAGAACCGGGAGCCGGTGGGGACCCGGGTGTTCGGTCCGGTCGCTCGCGAATTGAGAGACCGAAAGTTCATGAAAATCGTGTCGCTCGCCCCGGAAGTGCTCTAGGACGGACGAGGGAGATATAAAAATGCCCAAGATGAAGATCAGGAAAAACGACCAGGTCGAGGTCATTTCCGGAAAGGACCGGGGTACCCGCGGCCGTGTATTGCGGGTGGAGCGTCCGAATTCAATGGTTCTGGTCGAAGGCGTGAACCTGATCAAACGCCACACGCGCGCCAACCCGCAGAAAAACGTTCAGGGCGGGATCGTGGAGCGGGAAGCCGCGATCCACGTGTCCAACGTCATGCTCGTGGATCCGGACACGGACAAACCGACTCGGGTCGGCAGCAAGGTTCTTGAAGACGGCAGCCGGGTGCGCGTCGCACAGCGCAGCGGCGCGGTGCTGGATAAGTAAAACTTGATCAACGCGGGACCCGTGGCGTAGAACGCCGCGGTAAAGCGGAGGAAACGATGTCGACTCTGGCGGAAAAATACAAAGGCGAGGTGGTACCGGCGCTGAAGAAGCAGTTCGGTTACCAGAACGTTATGGCGATCCCTAAGCTTTCCAAGGTAGTTGTCAACATGGGGGTCGGCGAGGCGATCGGCGAAGCAAAAACCCTGGATCAGGCTGTCGAGGAAATGGGCGCCATTGTCGGCCAGAAGCCTTCCATCACCCGGGCAAAGAAGTCCATCGCCAACTTCAAGCTGCGTGCGGGCATGCCGATCGGTTGCCGCGTGACGCTGCGCGGCAGAATGATGTACGAATTCATGAACCGTTTGATGAATCTGGCGCTGCCCCGTGTGCGTGATTTCCGAGGCGTTCCCGCCAAGGGCTTCGACGGCCGCGGCAACTACACCCTCGGTCTCAAGGATCAGCTGGTCTTTCCTGAAATCAATTACTCCAAGGTGCAGAAGGTCAAGGGCATGAACGTAAGTATCGTGACCACGGCCCGGACGGACGAAGAGTCCCTGGCTCTTCTGACGCACCTCGGAATGCCGTTCCGTAAGAATTAGGAGGATAGTGAACGATGGCGACCAAAGCATGGATTGCCAAAAACATTCGCAAGCCGAAATTCGAAGTCAGGCAGGTGAATCGGTGTCAGCGTTGCGGACGGCCCAGAGGTTTTTTGCGCAAGTTCCGCCTGTGCAGAATTTGTTTCAGGTCCCTTGCCCTTGAGGGGATGCTCCCCGGCGTTACCAAGTCGAGTTGGTAGCCGGAATGCACTGCGTGAACGGGAGGCGATCAAGATGAGCATGACTGATCCAATAGCGGATCTTCTTACCAGAATCCGGAACGCACACGGTGCGCGGCACCGCAGCGTGGACGTGCCGATCTCGAAAATGAAAGTCGAGATCGTCAAGATCCTGAGGGAAGAGGGCTACATCAAGGACTTTGACGTCGCGGAGGATGCCGTGCAAGGCACACTCAGCATCGTGTTGAAATACGGCCGCGGCGGCGAATCCGCCATCACCGGACTGCAGCGGGTCAGCACCCCCGGCCGCCGGGTATACTGCGGGAAAAACGAGATACCGAAGGTTCTCGAGGGCCTCGGCATCAGCATTATTTCGACCTCGAGAGGCATCAAGACCGGAACCGCTTGCCACGAACTCGGTGTAGGCGGAGAAGTTCTTTGCAATATCTGGTAAGCCAGACTGCCAGCCGGAGATTCAACTAATGTCCCGAATCGGTAAAGTACCAATCCCCTTGACCTCCGACGTCAAGATCGCTCTTAAGGTCGATCAGGTCGACATCAAGGGTCCGAAGGGGAAAATGTCCCACGCGATCCCGAGAGGGATCGGTGTGGAGAACGACGATAAACACCTGACGGTGACCCGTAAAGACGACAGCAAGGAGCAGCGCGCCCTTCATGGGCTGGTCCGCTCCCTGCTGGCCAACGCGGTCGAGGGCGTCACAAAGGGCTTCAGCAAACAGTTGGAGATCCATGGCGTCGGGTACCGCGCCCAGGTCAAGGGCAACGCGGTCAATTTTTCCCTGGGGTACACCCACCCGATCGACTTCCCGATCCCGGAAGGGATCGATATCAAGGTCGAGGGCAACAAGGTCATGGTTTCCGGTTACGACCGTCAGAAGGTCGGCCAGATCAGTGCAGATATCCGCGCCCTCCGGAAACCGGATGTCTACAAGCTCAAGGGCATCCGTTACGTCGGTGAGCAGCTCCGCAAGAAGGCCGGCAAAAGCGGCGTGAAGTAGCGGGAGGTAGGACACAATGCATACAAAAGTTGATCGTAGTGCGGTTCGCCGACGGATTCGCTATCGCATCCGGAAGAAGCTGGCAGGCACACAGGACCGGCCGAGGCTGGCGGTTTACCGTAGCGGCAAACACATCTATGCCCAGGTCGTGGATGACGCCGCCGGGAAGACGATCGCCAGTTCCTCGACCCTCATGCCGGACGTTGCCCTGAAAAACGGCAAGGGCGGTAATATTGCCGCCGCCGAGAAAGTCGGCGCCGCCATCGCAGGGAAATTGAAGTCGTCCGGGATCGACTCGATTGTGTTCGACCGCGGCGGCTGTCTGTACCACGGCAGAGTCAAGGCCCTGGCCGACGCTGCACGCAAGGCCGGATTGAAGTTCTGATTCGAAGATACCCTGGAGGATAGAGTGGCGGACAATAGAAACGAAATGGGCGAGCTGAAAGACCAGGTGGTCTTCATCAACCGGGTCACCAAGGTTGTGAAGGGCGGGAAAAACTTCTCGTTCTCGGCCCTGGTCGTGGTCGGAGACGGCAACGGCTGGGTCGGTTTCGCTTCCGGAAAGGCGCGGGAGGTTCCTTCCGCCATTGCCAAGGGTGTGGACCAGGCCAAGCGCAACGTATTCAAGGTCCAGCTCAAGGGCGGCAGCATCCCACACGAGATCATGGGACGGTACGGCGCCGGACGCGTCCTGCTGAAGCCGGCATCTCCCGGTACGGGCGTGATTGCAGGCGGAGCGGTCCGGCCGGTGCTGGAGTGGGACCCGCTAGGCTGGAGCCGTCTCAAGAGCATCGAGCAGGTTGCGAAGACGCGGGACAAGGAATTGGATGTATTGAGGGCGGAGGCTGCGAAATGACTGCTGTCAAGAAAGCGGCGAAACATCTGCGGGTCCGGCAGATCCGGTCCGGCATAGGTTTCAACAAAAAACAGAAGGCGACTCTGGTCGCTCTGGGGCTGTCCAAGATCGGCCGCGAAGTAGTCGTTCCGGACAACCCGATGACCCGCGGCATGATTTTCAAGGTGAGTCACCTCGTAGCGGTCGAAGAAGACGTCACCGCCGGCAAGGCCTGAGTCCGCCGGAAAGGCTGAAAGGAACAGATGCGATGAATCTACACGAACTCAGGCCGGCAGCCGGCTCCCGCCGGAAGCGCAAGCGGATCGGGCGCGGTCCCGGATCCGGTAAGGGCAAGACCGCCGGTCGAGGTGAAAAAGGGCAGAAGTCGCGGTCCGGGTATTCGGCCAAAATCGGTTTCGAAGGCGGCCAGATGCCGCTGCACCGCCGTCTGCCGAAGAGGGGCTTTACCAACATCTTCCGTACCGAATACCGCACCCTGAACGTGGAACAGCTCAACCGCTTCGAAGCCGGTGCCGAACTCACGCCGGATAGCCTGCAGTCGTCAGGTCTGCTCCGCAAAGGGAAGCAGGGGGTCAAAATCCTCGGCAATGGGGAGATCAGCGTCGCCCTGATTGTCAAAGCCCACAAGTTCACCAAGGCCGCGGTACGGAAAATCGAGGCTGCCGGGGGCAAGGCCGAGGTTCTGTCCTAAACGGACCGGGAGATCTTTTCAGCCATGATGCAGGCTTTTCGTAACATTCTGAGCATACCCGACCTTCGCCGCCGGGTGTTCTATACCTTCGGTTTGCTGGGCGTGTACCGCATCGGCGGGCACATCCCCACTCCGGGCATCGACAGCGAGGCCCTGATGGAGTTGTTCCAGCGCAACCAGGGCTCGATCCTTGGGTTCGTGGATATGTTTTCAGGAGGCAACTTCTCAAAACTCACGATCTTTGCGCTGGGGATCATGCCGTACATCACGGCGTCGATTATCCTGCAACTCCTGACGGTGATCTGGCCGTACCTGGAGAAACTCAGCAAAGAAGGCGAAGCGGGCCGCAAGAAGATTACCCAGTACACCCGTTACGGCACGGTGGCCCTTTCACTGGTGCAGTCCTTCGGTATCGCCATCTGGCTGGAGACCGGTGCCGGCACCGGTGTCGTCGCGAGTCCCGGGTGGGGCTTCCGTTTGATGACCATGCTTACCCTGACCACCGGCACCGCATTCATTATGTGGCTCGGGGAGCAGATTTCCGAACGGGGTATAGGCAACGGTATCTCACTGATTATTTACGCAGGTATCGTTGTAGGTCTGCCCGGTGCAATCGTCAATACGATCCAGGACCTGAAGACCGGCTCCCTGTCGCCCTTTGTGGTCCTGCTCCTGTTGATAGTGATGGTCGGTGTTGTAGCAGCCATCGTGTTCGTGGAGCGGGCCCAGCGCAAGATCCCGATCCAGTACGCCCGCCGTGTCGTCGGTCGCAGGGTTTACGGTGGTGCGGCCACGTTTCTGCCGCTGAGGGTCAATACGGCCGGCGTGATCCCGGTGATCTTCGCTTCGTCCATGCTGGCGATTCCCCAGACCCTGGGTGGTATCGAGCGGCTCAAGGAATGGGGCTGGCTGCAGGCGATTCTGCGGCAGCTGGATTACTCCGCCATGTTCTATAACGTGGCATACGCAGCCATGATCATATTCTTCTGTTTCTTTTATGTGTCCATCATTTTCAACCCGGTGGACCAGGCGGACAACATGAAGAAGTACGGCGGGTTCATCCCGGGCATCCGGCCCGGCAAGCGAACCGCCGAGTACATCGACCGAATCCTGACCAGGTTGACTTTCGGCGGTGCTTTGTACCTGGCAGCCATCAGCCTGCTTCCGATGATTCTGATCAGCGGTCTCAGGATTCAGACCCTTCCGTTCATCGGACCGTCATTGGAGGGTATCTTCCCGAACTGGATCACCCAGGGCCTGGGCGTGAAATTCTACTTCGGCGGCACGTCGCTTCTGATCGTGGTCGGCGTCGCCATGGACACCGTGCAGCAGATCGAGTCACAACTGATCATGAGGCACTACGACGGCTTCCTCAAGGGAACCCGGCTGCGCGGACGGAGAGGATAGCGTAAATGTCTCCCATCTCTGCTATAATCCGGAGTTTGGTGCCGTGAGGCTTGTCCTCATGGGGCCTCCCGGTGTGGGCAAGGGCACTCAGGCTATCCGCCTGGCGGTGAGCCTGGGAGCGCTGCACATCTCCACCGGAGACATCCTCCGGAGTGAAAGTCCGGTCCTTTCTGGAAGCAGGTCAGCTGGTTCCGGACGGTCTGATGGGAGACCTGATCCAGGATCGAATCGGACAGAGCGATGCGGGCAGCGGGTTCATACTGGATGGTTTCCCGCGGACCGTGGACCAGGTCCATATCCTGGACCGTGTGCTGGAGAATCTGGGAGCCGGGCTGGATGGTGCGTTCGCCCTGACCGCCCCTGAGGGAGAGATTGTGCGACGGCTTTCCGGCCGCCGCGTTTGTCCCGGGTGCAACGCCGTGTTCCACCTGGACAGCAGACCGCCCAAAGCGCCCGGTGTCTGCGACGTGTGCGGCTCGGCGCTGGTGCAACGGAGCGATGATACGGAAGCGGTCATTCGAGACCGCATGGCAGTGTACGAACAACAGACCCGGCCGGTGGCGGAAGCCTACCGCGACAGGGGTCAATTGGTGGAGATCGACGGTCTGGGAGATCCGGACGAGGTCACTGCAAGGCTTGAAGAAAGTTTGAAGGAGATGAGAGCAACGTGAGTCCGACTGTCCTGAAATCGCCTACCGAGATTGAGATCATGGATCAGGCGAATCGGATCATCCGGACGATCCTCCGGGATCTGGGCGCTATAGTGCGACCGGGGGTGACAACCCTCGAGATGGACCGATTTGCCGAGGACAGGATCCGGGAGGGCGGCGGAGTGCCTGCGTTCAAGGGTTACCCGCACCGCAACGACGGCCGGGATTTCCCGGGAACGATCTGCTCGTCCGTCAATTCAGAGGTCGTCCACGGAGTACCTTCGGACAATGTTAGGCTTGACGAGGGAGACATAGTCTCCGTGGATCTGGGCGTACGGTACAAAGGGTACTTCGGAGATTCGGCCGAAACCTTCGCCGTGGGGACGGTGTCCGAGGAAGCCGCCCGCCTGTTGCAGGTCACGAGGGAAGCGTTGAGTCGCGGTGTGGCTCAGGTGCGGCCCGACGGCCGTGTTTCGGATATCGGCCACGCGGTCCAGTCTTACGTTGAAGGCAACGGTTTTTCGGTGGTCCGTGAGTTTGTGGGCCACGGTATCGGCTCCGAATTGCATGAAGAACCGCAAGTGCCGAATTTCGGCAAGCCGGGGCGCGGTACGCGATTGGCCCCCGGTATGGTTCTGGCCATCGAACCGATGGTGAACGCCGGGGGACCGGAAGTCATGATCAGCGCGGATGACGGTTGGACCGCCAGGACGCGGGACGGCAGTCTGTCGGCGCATTACGAGGTTTCGGTGGCTGTCACCGAAACCGGATACCGGGTGCTTGGGGATCCAGCCCCCGGAAAGGAGTGACCGGCTCTTCCCGATGAGCCGTAACTTATGTCCAAGGAAGAAGCGATACAGGTTGAAGCAACGGTGGTCGAACTGCTCCCCAATGCCATGTTCCGTGTGGAGTTGGAAAACGAGCACAAGGTCCTGGCGCACATTTCAGGCAAGATGCGCAAGAATTTCATCCGTATCCTGCCGGGGGACCGGGTCCTGGTGGAGTTGTCACCGTACGATCTCACACGGGGACGGATCGTTTACCGCTACAAGTGACAGTCGGTTCGGAGGTTGAGTACAATGAAGGTTCGAGCATCGGTTAAACGCATGTGCGACAAATGCAAAATCGTCAAGCGCAAGGGTGTGGTCCGGGTGATTTGTGAAAACCCGAAGCACAAGCAGCGTCAAGGCTAGGCCGTACCGGCATAGCAGGAGGATACTCTCGTGGCACGTATTCAAGGCGTCGATCTTCCCCCCAGCAAAAGGGTGGAAATCGGGTTGACCTACATGTTCGGCATCGGCCGCTCCAAGGCGTCGGCAATTCTGGAGAAGGCCAAGGTGGACGGCGGGATCAAGGTCAAGGATCTGTCGGAAGACGAGGTGCGCAAGATCACCGCGGTTATCAACGCCGACGACCGTATCGAGGGTGACCTCCGTAAGTCTGTGAGCATGGACATCAAGCGCCTGATTGAAATCGGGAGCTATCGTGGCATGCGCCATCGCAGGAACCTGCCGTGTCACGGCCAGAGGACCCACACCAATGCGCGGACCCGCCGCGGGCCTCGGCGGGCTATCGCCGGCAAGAAGAAGTGACGGATAGGTGAGGAAATACAATCATGGCTAAAACGATTCGAAGCGGGAAGAAGAGCGGCAGGCGCGAGAAGAAAAACGTGCCCCATGGTATCGTCCATATCCGTGCAACTTTCAACAACACCATCATAACCATCAGTGATCCGACCGGAAACGTGGTTTCGTGGTCCTCGTCCGGCGGTCAGGGTTTCAAGGGTTCCCGAAAGGGCACCCCGTTTGCGGCGCAGACAGCGGCGCAAATCGCCGGCCAGACCGCCAAGGACAACGGCATGCGCACGGTGGACGTTCGGGTGAAGGGCCCCGGCTCAGGTCGCGAGTCCTCCATCCGGGCGTTGCAGGCCGCCGGGCTTGAAGTCCGATCAATCAAGGACGTGACACCGATCCCTCACAATGGTTGTCGGCCGCCGAAGCGGCGTCGGGTCTGACCCGGGGAGATTAGAGAAGTGGCAAGACATACCGGTCCAGTTTGCAGGCTTTGCCGTAGAGAGGGATTGAAGCTTTTCCTGAAGGGCGACCGATGCTTCAAGGAAAAATGCGCCTTTGAGCGCCGCGGGTACGCTCCCGGCCAGCACGGCCGCCGCAGAGCCCGCAAGGTCCAGAGCTACGGACTGCAGCTTCGCGAGAAGCAGAAGGTCAAGCGCATCTACGGCGTCCTTGAGAAGCAGTTTCGGAACTATTTCAAGAAAGCCGCCGGCAGGAAAGGCATTACAGGTGAACATCTGCTGCAGTTCCTTGAACGTCGCCTGGACTCGGTGGTGTACCAACTCGGATTCGCCGCTTCCCGGAACATGGCTCGGCAATTGGTCGCTCACGGCAACGTGGAGATCAACGGCCGCAAGGTCAACGTCCCCTCCTGCCTTGTGAAGGCGGGGGACGTCGTCTGTTTGGTGGAATCGATCCGCAAGAACGAAGAGATTCAGGCCTGCATCGATACAGCTTCCGGTCGGGGAACGCTCCCGAACTGGCTGGAGCTGGATGCAGAGAATTTTAAAGGCACGGTGAAGGGTCTCCCGGCTCGGGATGACATCACCATGCCGATCCAGGAACAGTTGATCGTGGAGCTTTACTCCAAGTAAACGGGATAGATCCCGCCGGAGGATTGGAATGCTTTGGACCGGATTTCAGAAGCCCAAGCGGCTTGAAGTCGATTCCAAGACCCTGACCGAGAAATACGGTAAATTCTGGGCCCAGCCATTCGAGCGCGGGTACGGAACCACCATCGGCAACGCCCTGCGGCGGATTTTGCTTTCCTCTACCGAGGGAGCCGCGATCACCGCGGTTAAAATCGAGGGAGTTCTGCACGAGTTCTCACCTGTGCCGGGCTGCGTCGAAGACACTACCGATATCATTCTGAACCTGAAACAGATCCCGTTCCGGGTGCATACCGATTACCCCGAAACCCTGACGCTGAACGCCGTGGGGCCGGGAAACGTTACTGCAAAGGACATCGAGACCAACGCCAACGTTGAGATCCTGGACCCGTCCATGCCGGTGGCGACGTTGTCGGAAGAAGGCAAGGTCAGCATGGAGATGCGGATCAAGAAAGGTCGTGGCTATATCCCGGCCGATCGCAACTTCGACGAAGATCTTGGAATCGGTTTCATCCCGCTGGACTCGGTGCACTCGCCGGTGCGGAAGGTGAATTTCACGGTCGAGGACGCCCGCCTGGGACAGACGACCGATTTCGACAAGCTGACCCTGGAAGTCTGGACCAACGGTGCCGTGGCTCCGCAGGATTCCGTGGCGCTGGCCGCCAAGCTGTTGAAGGATCACATGGCGATCTTCATCAATTTCGAAGAGGCACCGGAGGAGGAACTGGATTTCCCGACTTCGGAAGACGAGCGCCTGTATGAACAGCTCGGCAGGTCGGTGGACGAGCTGGAACTATCGGTGCGGTCTTACAATTGCCTCAAGAACGCCGACATCCGCACCATCGGCGACCTGGTAATTCGTACAGAGCCCGAAATGCTGAAAACAAAGAACTTCGGCAGAAAATCGCTTAACGAAATCAAGGAGATTCTCGCCGAAATGGGACTCGGTCTCGGCATGTCCATCGACCCGAAGAAGATCAAGGTCCGCTGAGCCGAATCAGCGGTGACGGAGAAGTAAGACCATGAGACACAGAATTGCAGGGCGGCGACTGTCTCGCACCAGTGAGCACCGCCTGGCCCTGATGCGGAATATGTCCACGTCCCTGTTCGATAAAGAACGGATCCGCACAACCTTGCAGAAAGCGAAGGAGCTGAGATCGTTCGCCGAGAAGCTGATCACCCTTTCCAAGAAGGAATCACTTCACGCCCGGCGCCTTGTGTTGCGTCACGTGCACGACAAGGTAGTGGTTTCGAAACTGTTCGATACCCTCTCGGCCCGTTACTCCCAGCGTCCCGGTGGATACACCAGGATCATTAAACTGGGCCCGCGCAGGGGAGACAATGCCGAGATGGCGATCATTGAATTGGTAGATGCCGAGATCGGTGCAAGCTCCGAACCGGCGCCCGAGGCGGAAACTGGCAAGAAGGCGGCTCCGGCCAAAGCCAAGAAGGCGGCAGCGGCCAAAGCCAAGAAAGCGGCTCCGGCCAAAGCAAAGAAAGCAGCTTCGGCCAAAGGCAAAAAGGTCACCAAGGCGAAGAAATCGGACACCGGGGATTCCGGTAAGGGATGAGCGGCCGTCCGGTATGGCCGCGAAACGTTGACTGACGATTAATCCAGGGAGGGAGCCGGCGGCTCCCTCCTTTTTTATGTCCGCCCCGTGGCGGGATGGCCGGGGACATCAGGGTGCCCAAGCGAACCGATCTAAATACGATACTGGTAATCGGATCCGGTCCGATCGTCATCGGCCAGGCCTGCGAGTTTGATTATTCGGGAACCCAGGCATGTAAGGCCTTGCGGGAAGAAGGGCTGGAAGTTGTGTTGGTGAATTCCAACCCGGCAACCATCATGACGGATCCAACCGTCGCTTCGCGGACTTATGTCGAGCCCTTGACTCCCGAGGTTCTTGAGCGTGTCATCGAAAAAGAAAAGCCGGACGCCCTCCTGCCCACCGTGGGAGGTCAGACGGCTTTGAATCTGGCTGTGGCCCTGTCGGAGCGGGGTGTTCTGGAGAAACACGGAGTGGAGTTGATCGGTGCCAAGATCAAGTCCATCCAGATGGCCGAGGACCGCCTGAAGTTCAAGCAGGCCATGGAGCGGGCCGGTCTTGACACGCCTCGGAGCGGAACCGCCCGGACACTTGAGGAGGCCCGTGTCCTTCAGAGAACCATCGGGTTCCCGATAATCATCCGACCTTCTTTTACCTTGGGTGGCGCCGGAGGCGGCACCGCCTACAACGTGGAGGAATTCGAAAAGATCGTGACCACCGGACTGGATGCCAGTCCGGTTACCGAGATCCTGGTGGAAGAGTCGATCCTGGGTTGGAAGGAATTCGAACTGGAACTGATGCGGGACCTGAACGACAACGTTGTGGTTATCTGTTCCATCGAAAATTTCGACGCCATGGGCGTGCACACCGGGGATTCCATCACGGTGGCGCCGGTGCAAACACTGACCGACAAGGAATACCAGGAGATGCGCGATGCGGCGATCCGGGTCATCCGGGAGATCGGTGTCGAGACGGGAGGATCCAACATCCAGTTCGGATTGAATCCTGTGGACGGGCGGCTGGCCGTCATCGAGATGAACCCCCGGGTAAGCCGTTCATCGGCGCTCGCGTCCAAGGCGACCGGATTCCCGATCGCAAAGATTGCGGCCAAGTTGGCGATCGGTTACACCCTGGATGAGCTTCCCAACGACATCACCCGTTCCACCCCGTCCTCCTTCGAGCCGGTCCTGGACTACGTCGTCGTCAAGATCCCGCGCTGGGCTTTCGAAAAGTTCCCGGATGCGAATCCGGTGTTGGGAACCCAGATGAAATCGGTGGGCGAGGCGATGGCCATCGGGCGCACATTCAAGGAGGCCCTGCAAAAAGGGTTGCGTTCCCTCGAAATCGGTCGGAGCGGGTTGGGCGCCGACGGCAAGGACGAGTTGGACATCAGCAGGCTTCGTGAGCGCCTTATAACCCCGAACTGGGAGCGCATCTTTTACATGAAATATGCGCTGCAGTCGGGAATGTCGGTGGATGCGCTTTCGGAGTTGACGCGAGTGGATCCCTGGTTTATCGGCCAGATGGAAGAATTGGTGGAAATTGAAGGGCGGTTGCGCTCGTTCGATCTGAAAACCGCCCCTTCGCCGCTGCTGCTGCGGGCGAAGCGCTGCGGGTTTTCCGATCGTCAGCTGGGCCATCTGGTGGGGGCCACCGAAGGTGAAGTCCGGCAGCGCCGTGACTCCGAGGGCCTGAAGCCGGTGTACAAGCGGGTGGATACCTGTGCAGCCGAGTTCGCGGCGGAGACGCCTTATCTCTATTCGACCTATGAGGAGGAAGACGAGTCGGAACCGACAGGGCGCAAGAAAGTCATGATTCTGGGCGGCGGTCCCAACCGTATCGGCCAGGGCATCGAGTTCGATTACTGTTGTTGTCATGCTTCCTATGCTCTGGGTGAAATCGGTATCGAAAGCATCATGGTTAATTGCAACCCGGAGACGGTCTCAACGGACTACGACACCTCCGACAGGCTCTATTTCGAACCGCTGACCCTGGAGGACGTGCTGCGGATCGTTGAGATCGAGAAGCCGCACGGAGTCATAGTGCAGTACGGCGGCCAGACGCCGTTGAGCCTGGCGCTTCCTCTGCAGGCCCACGGAGTGCCGATTCTGGGAACCTCGCCCGATTCCATCGACCTGGCGGAGGACCGTGAGCGGTTCGGCGCCTTGCTGAAGGAATTGGGTATCCCTGCGCCGCAATGGGGAACCGCCCGGTCCCTTGAAGATGCCCGAAGAGTCGCCGGCGCCATCGGGTACCCGGTGCTGGTGCGGCCGTCCTATGTTCTGGGGGGTCGGGCGATGTTCATCACCCACGACGAATCGCTGCTGGCGGAAACCATGCGCCTCGCCGTGGCCGCCTCGCCGAACCATCCGGTGCTGCTGGACCGCTTCCTGGAAGACGCCTTCGAGGTCGACGTGGACGCCATCTCCGACGGGGAACGGGTGGTTATCGCCGGAATTCTGCAACACATCGAAGAAGCCGGAGTGCATTCGGGGGACTCGGCCTGTGTCATGCCGCCCTACCACGAGGTCGTAATCGGTCATCTGGATCGCATCCGGGAGTACACGGTCAAATTGGCCCGTGCCCTGAGGGTCCGCGGTCTGATGAACGTGCAGTACGCCATCAAGGACGATGTCGTTTACGTCCTGGAGGTCAATCCCAGGGCCAGCAGGACTGTGCCGTTCGTCGCCAAGGCGACCGGTGTTCCGATCGCGAAGATTGCCGCAAAGGTCATGGCGGGGATGAGCCTGGACGAGCTGGGCCTGATGGCTGAGCCGAAGGTCAACGGCTGGTTCGTCAAGGAATCGGTCTTCCCCTTCGTGAAATTCCCCGAGGAAGATCCCCGGCTCGGACCGGAGATGCGCTCCACCGGTGAAGTCATGGGAAGTGCCGAAGAGTTCGGCCTCGCTTTTGCCAAGGCCCAGTTCGGCGCCGGAACCCATTTCCCAACGGAAGGCAAGGCATTCTTGTCGGTAAACGACAACGACAAAGATAACCTGATGCCGATCGCCTCCAGACTTGCCAGCCTCGGTTTCGATATCCTTGCCACCAAGGGAACCGCCGAGGCGTTGCAGGCGGCGGGAATTGCGTGCCGGGCGATCTACAAGGTGCTTGAAGGGCGGCCCAATGCGGTCGACGCCATTAAAAACGGAGAGATCGACCTGATCCTGAATACACCCCTGGGCCGTGATTCATACTTCGATGAAAAGGCGATGCGGCGGGCCGCCACCCAGCACGGCATTCCTCTGGTAACAACGTTGTCCGGCGGGCATGCCATGGTTGAGGCGATTATCGCGCTGCGCAAGGGCGGGCTGAAGGTCCGTTCCTTGCAGGAGCTTTACGGCTGATCCCTGCGGATTTTTGCCACCAGATCCCGTGTGGCATGGCGCTTGACGTCGCCGACGATGGCGATGCGGATTCCCAGGCTCTCAGCCACACCCCGTTCCGGGACCGACTCGGGGGAGTAGTCGGTCCCCTTGCAATGCACGTCCGGCCGCAGGGCGTTCAGAACGCCGGCGACGGTCGGTGCGTCGAACAGCACTACATGATCCACGCAACGGAAACCTGCCAGGAGTTCCGCCCGCTCCCGTTCCGGCACCAGCGGCCGGCCGCTCCCTTTCAATGCCCTGGCGGAGCGGTCCGAGTTCACCGCCACCACCAGGAAGTCGGCCTCCCGGGCCGCTGCCTCCAGGTAGCGCAAGTGGCCGACGTGCAGGATGTCGAACAGCCCGTTGGCCAGCGCTATCGTTTTCCCCTGGTCCCGCAGGGAAGCTGCCAACTTGACGAGTTCGGCGGTCATCGGACCGGATCCCCATCCACCGCACTGCGGAGTTCCTCCCGGCCAAGCGTGGCGGTGCCGGCCTTCATGACGACCAGGCCGGCGGCGTAGTTCGCCAGCACCGCCGCCTCACGGAACGAACCGCCTGCAGCCAGCGCCAGGGTGAACACGGCGATGACCGTATCTCCCGCACCGGTGACATCGGCGACCTCGTCGCCGCCGTAGGCCGGGATGCGGAATCCGGGCCGGCCCTTCTCGAAGAGGCTCATTCCGGCTGCGCCCCGGGTCACCAGTACGGCCTGATGGCCGGTTCTACGCAACAGCGCCCGTCCTGCGGATGTCACCGCCCGGTCGTCCTCGGCCAGATCCACGCCGGCGGCCAGTTCCAGTTCCTCCTGGTTCGGTGTGCAGGCGGTCATCTCTCCGAAATGCAGCGACCGGGTCCGGGAGTCCACCGTCACCGGGATACCTCTTGCGATCAGGCCGGGACCGTAGCGCCGGACCAGGTCGGGGGATGCAGCACCGTAGCCGTAATCGGCAACCAGAAGTCCCTCCGCCTTCCCCAGTGCCCGGCGCAGCCTGCCGGCCAGCCCGGCGGGGGCCGGCGGAACCTGTTCGCTGGGGCGGGCCCCGCGGTCGAGCCGAACGATCTGCTGCCTCCGTGTATGGATCCCGCCGGCCAGAACGCGGCTCTTGGTGGGAGTCTCCCACTTCGTATCGCTGAGGATGCCGGAGACCGGGATGCGGTCCTTGCGGAAGGCGGCCAGAAGACGCCGGCCGCTGTCGTCCCGGCCGACACGTCCTACCGGTACCGGCACCGCATCCAGCGCACGAAGGTTGGCCACCGCGTTGCCGCCTCCACCGGGAACCACGACGGTCCGCGCGTGGTTCAGAATGAGCACCGGGGCTTCCCGCGATACCCGGACGATATCTCCATGAACGAACTCATCCACGAGGAGATCGCCCAGAACCACGACCCGCCGCCGTCGGAATCGCTCGATGATCTGGTGCAGTCGGTCCCGGTTCATGTTGGAGGTCCTTTCTTCAATTTTATTTTACTCGAGGGGACGGCCGGGTTTTCCAGCGCCGGTGCATCCAAAGCCACAGCTCCGGGCGGTCCCGTATCCAGCCTTCGAGCAGGGCGGTGCACCGGGCGGTTATCCTTTGCACCTCCAGGCCCCGGTCGGCCTCCGGGTCCGCCACGAAGGCCGGCAGGTAGATTATCCGCCAGCTCCCTTTCGGCCCGGGCAGGGACAGGAACGGGACGATCGGTGCTCCGGTGCGGATCGCCAGCAGAGCCAGGGTCGGGGTGGTGGAGGCCTGGCGGCCGAAGAAAGGAACGAAAATACCATCGTTCCGGGCGTCCTGATCGATCAGCAGACCGGTGATTCGTCCGGACCGGATCGCCTTCATTACCGTCCTGACCGCGTTGCGCTTGTGGCAACGAACGAGAGCGGCAGGCCGATATGGCCCTGCATCAGGGCCATCAGTTCCCAGTGACCGAAATGACCGGTGAACGCCAGAACGCCCCGACCTTGAAGGTGCGCTTCCCGCAGATGTTCCAGGCCTTCGTAGTGCACATCCTTCCCCACCGATTCAGGGCCGAATTTACGGAGGTTGAGCGTGTCCAGCAGGATCTCGCCGAAATGCCGCCAGCAGTGCCGGGCGATTCGCTCCCTCCGGCCACGGTCCAGTTCCGGAAAGGCGGCGGCAAGGTTCTCGAGGGCGATGGTGTGGTGGCGCCGGTCCACCAGCCTGCCCAGGTCGCCTGCGAGACGACCGATGGCACGAACCATCCTGCGGGGCAGGAACCGGGTCACCACTATCAGGACGGTGAAAAGCCATGCTTCCGCCCAGTGCCGCAGGCCTGTCATGGCGCTTCTCCGCCGGCGATGGCGGCACGGACCGCCGCCATGAGCGGGCCGGGAGTGTCGATTACCAACTCAAGGCCGAGGGCCAGGGTATTCGTCAAGGCCGGGTGATCGCGGCGGGACAATCTCGCCAGGTCCTTCTGTGTCGTCACCAGAGGCAAACCGGCGCCGGCGGCGGCTGCTGCCAGTTGTGCGAGTTCACCGTCGGTGTAGCGGTGGTGGTCTTTGAAGGCACGGAATGCGGTCACCGTGACCCCGGATATCTCCAGGCTGCGCCGGAAGCTCGACGGGTGAGCAATCCCGCAGAACCCCACTACCGCCTCCGGCGCCGGACGTCGGTTCCCGGAGCTGTCGGTGAATCCGGCCGGTCTATGCCGTGCGGCCACAATCGGCGCAGCTGGATTATAACGACGGACCAGCGCGTTCACATCGGACTGGTCCTGGCCCGGTTCCGATCGAGTCACCAGTATCACTCCCGCCCGCCCGATCCCCGACGGATGTTCGCGCAAGGGTCCGGCCGGCAGGCGCCGACCGTTTCCCAGAGGAAAATGCCGGTCCAGGAGGAGGATATCCAGGTTGCGATGGAGTCGTCGATGCTGGAATCCATCATCCAGCACAGCCACCGTGGCTCCCAGTCGCTTCGCCTCCCGCGCGCCGGCGATCCGATCCGATCCGGCGACTACCAGCACACGGTCCAGGGTTTCTGCCAACAGGTATGGTTCGTCGCCGCAATGATCCGCCGAGGTTTCGGGACCCCGGCCTCGGGAAACCACCAGCGGCCCGGCGCCGGCCCGGCCCCCGTAACCACGCGTGACCACTGCAGGCGTTTCGCCGTCTTCAAGGAGACGTCTGCACAGCCACTGCACCACCGGGGTCTTGCCGGTGCCGCCGACAGTCAGGTTGCCGACAGCGATGACGGCTATGCCGACGGACCGGGAAGAGGAGGGCCGGTCGTAATAGCGGTTCCGGATCCAGACCGCCCCGGAATAAAGCATGGCGGGCAGGGCGAGGACTGCGCGAGCCACGGGATGCTCCGGAAAGATCATCGCCCTGCTCCCGGCGAGACCGCGCTCTCGATCATTTCGACGGAACGAGCCAGGGCTCCACGATTCGCTTCTATCACCCGGACCGCGGCGGCCCCGGCGGCTTGTGCCACGTCCGGGTCTGCCAGGTAGGATCCCCAGACCCTGGCAAGAGCTCCTGCATCGGACACAATCACGCCTGCCCCGGCATCCAGCAGCGCCTGGGCCGGTTCCTGGAAATGCTCCGTATGCGGTCCGAACAGGACCGGCACTCCCGCCGCCGCCGGCTCCAATAAATTGTGGCCTCCCAACGGTATCAGGCTGCCGCCCACAAATGCCGCCGTGGCCAGGCTGTAGAGAGCCGACAGTTCGCCCAGCGTATCTACCAACAGGCCGTCCGCCGTGCCGGCAATCGCGCTGTTCCCCAGGGAGAGCCTGTAAAGGTTCAGGCCGGCGACGGTGGCTTCCCGGTGCACAGCGTCGCTGCGGTCCGTGTGCCGTGGCGCAAGGACGAGGAAGGCGTCCGGACGGCTGCGGCGGACTTCCCGGAACGCCTCCAGTACCGCCGCCTCTTCTCCGGGGCCTGTGGATCCGGCGACAAGCACCGGGCGGACCGGCGACAGTCCGAACCGGGCCGCAAGCGCGCCAGGCTCCGCTGTCGGTTTGGGAAGATCGTACTTGATGTTGCCGGTGACCACGATTCGGTCCGGATGCACTCCCAGTTCCATGAAACGGCCTGCATCATTCTCGGACTGGATTCCAACCACCGTGAGGCTTTGCAACAGTGGACGGTACAGGGCGCCGAGACGGCGGTACCGTTGCATCCGTGTGGGCGACAGCCTGCCGTTCACCATGATTACAGGGATCCGGCAGATATCCGTTTCCCGGATCAGGTTCGGCCACAGCTCGGTCTCCACCAGGATCAGGCCGGCCGGTTGCAATGCATCCAGGAGGCGCGTCGGGTATCCTTTCAGATCCAGCGGAATGAAGAAAGCAGCATCCAGCACCGGCGGACCGGGAAGGCAGGCCCGGCCGGACCGGGTGTAAGCCGACGCGGCCAGCGCCCGGTCCGGGCGTGACCGACGCAGGGCGTTGGCCAGCGTAACGGCGATCCGGGATTCACCCACCGAGGAGCCATGAATCCAGAGACCACCGGGCCGGATCCGGGGAACCGTCTGCACCCTCCTTTCCGACCATTCGGCCGACCGGTCTCGATCCCGCCTGAACCGCAATGAGGCCAGTGACGCCAGCCACCGGACAGGGACGAGCAGGATGTTGTAAAGGGTGTGCATGCAGGGGCGTTATCTTCTTGTGAGGAAGCAGTTTATCGCATGCGGCCCAAGCGGGTCAACGCGAGCGCCTACCTGGCCGACTACAAAAATGAAATTGAACCGGGGAAAGGCGGATCCATATATTGAACTCGTAAGCCAGTTGCGAAGGAGACCGTCGTTTGGCCAACCTTGACCAGGCCACAAAAAAGAAGTCGCAGGACCGCCGTCCCCATCATCGCAGAGGGCATATCGCCTATGCCCTGACAGCCGTGCTGTGCGTTGTCGGGCTGGTGCCGCTGGGAAGCGTGGCCTATAAACTGATCGACATCAACCGGGAGGCGCTCACCACGGCACAGCAGGAGAACCAGCTGCTGCTGGCCTCGTCCACGGCCCAGGAAGTCGGCATCTACATCAGCGGCCTGAAATCCAGAGTACGCAACACGGCCCTGAACCTGTCCCATCTTCAGCCCGGCACGCGAGCTTTTCCGGTATCCCGGGGGCGCGCGATTCTGTCCGAGGCCGAGAGCGGCGACGTGCTGTACCTGAGGTTCACCGACCTGCGAGGGAATGTCATCGGATCCCGGCACGAGAGCTCCTTCCCGCCTGGTCTTGAGTCGCTCTTTACCGCCGGAATGGGAGAGGCGGCTTCATTGTTGGAGGCGGAGGATGACTCCGCCGGCCAGGTCTGGCTGTCCGAGCCGTACCTTTTGGACGTGGACGGCCCGGCGCCCGCCGCCATGATCCTGCTGGCGGCCCCGGTGGTTGA
>CALZKF010000111.1:0-1318 GCA_945787955.1 uncultured Acidobacteriota bacterium
TTCCGGCGTGACCCTGCCGCCGACCAGCAGGTCGGAGGTCTCCCGGTCATTCAGGGACAGCCTTGTCATCAGGAAATTCGATTCACCCAGGTTGAAGTCGGTTCGCAGGAACAGGTTGTCGTTGCGGTTCGGCGCGACGGTCCAACCGCCGACGACCCCGTCCCGGTCCCGGCCGATGTAAGGGGAGACCAGGTTTTTTTCGTAATGATCGGCGCTGAGGAAGTAGAACGCCTTGTCCTGTTTCAACGGCCCGCCGATGCTGAAACTCGCTCCGAAATTGCTTGAACCGTCCGACTGCCCCGGTCTTCCCGGTAACCGCCCGATCATATCCCCTGCTTCGCCCCAGTTGTTCGCGGCGCCGTTCAACGCAAACAGGCCGGAGATTTCGTTGGTCCCGCGCTCGGTGATGAAGTTCACCACACCGCCGGTCGCCCGGCCGTACTCAGCCGAGTAGCTGTCGGTAAGGATTACGAATTCCCGGATCGCCTGCTGCGAGAATGACGAATTCAGGTTGGTGCCGGAGGTCTGGTCGTTGTTGTCCATGCCGTCCACGAGGAACGTGTTCGCCCGCCCGGACTGGCCATTGATGACGAAGGCCGATCCGATTTCGCCGGAGTACTGGTTGGCGGTGGTCTGTTTCACCGAGGCGTCCAGCATCGCAAGGTCCAGCACCGCATCCCCGGCCAGCGGCAGCGCTTCGGCCAGGCCCCGGCCGATCCGCAGCTCGCCGCCGGTCCTTTTCGGGTCGATCAGCGCAATATCCGCTTCGACCAGGACCGTCTCGGTGAGCCCTTCGCCGATTTCCAGGCGCAGCCGGATCGTCTGCTGCAGCGAGAGCTCGAAACTGCGGGAATCGCTGAGCCGGCCGGCCGTGGTTCGCGCCACCACGGTCCATCTCCCGGGCTCAAGTTCCTGGACCGTGAACCGGCCGGCGGCATTGGTGAACGCGGTACGGACCATTCCGGTCGTATCGGAACGGACCTGGACGACGGCGTCGGGCACCGCTCCGCCCGCAGGGTCCACCACCTTGCCGGTCAACTGCCCGGATGTGCTCTGGGCCACTCCCGGTAATACGGCCACAGCCAAGAGAACCAGGACGACTCCTGCGATCCGCAGATAACTCGGGATCACCCCGTCCTCCTCCTACTGCCCGTAATGGCCCCAGGGGCCGTTGCCGCCCGTCCCACGGACAGTCACCAGGAAATTGCTCTGGCTCGGACTCCCGTACCAGCATGTCGTCGCGCTGTCGGTATTGCCGATAGTGCTGTACCCGGCGGCGGAACCGGCCGTGTCCGAGCCGAGCACATCATACCCTTCA
>CALZKF010000111.1:1346-11305 GCA_945787955.1 uncultured Acidobacteriota bacterium
CAGGACCAGATTCTGCACCTCCGCCGTAGGAACGCAGGTTCCCCCGGTCGTCGGTGCCATCACCTCCACCGGGTAGACGTGGTCCGGGTCGCCGGAGACCTGGGTCGGATAGAGCACGCTCTCGTGACGCACAATGAGGCCGCTGTCCGGAGACTGGTAATCGGAGTACGAGGCCACGGTGAAATAGTAGTCGGTGCCGGGATCCAGGCCGGAGATCGTTGCGGTGGTTCCGATTATGGAAACCTGGCCGGCGTTGTCCACCGAGTTAAATGCATACGGCGATGCCGAACCGGAGTCGGTGTCCCAGTAGATCCTGTATCCGTCGATGTAGGACGTGTTGTTTCCCGGGTTCCACGACAGGTCCACGGTGGAGGTTCCTGCTGCAGTTGCCGTGATGGACAGCGGCGGATACAGGCCGAAGGTAACATTGGTGTTCTGAAGCTCGGTGAACGAAGTGGCGTCGGACACGCTCTGGAACGACTGCAGCAGGACCACCGTACCCAGTTCCGGCACCTGCCACAGGTACACCACCGTGCGCACGTCATCGACGGCGAATAAACAGCTGGATCCGGTATAGACGCAAAACTCCGCCATGGTCCTCACCAACAGGGCGTTCAGGGTGTGCCCCGACGGCAGGGTCACCACCCCGCCCTTGATCACCTCCGCCGACTGGGTGCCGGAGAATCCGGAACAGGATTTGACGTACAGTTCGCTGGGCCAGGTTCCCGACCCGCAGCCGTTACTGTAATTGTACAGGCTCTGTTCACAAGCGAACGGGCCGTCGCTCCAAGCGTCCCCGGCCTGCATCGACCAGCCGTCGGCATCCTGGTGGCCGAACCGCCAAAGTCTCACCGGCGTTCTGGTTTCATTGACGTCGGTGGTCCAGCAGAACCCGGACTCCCCGGCCCCGAACCCGCCGGTAACCCCTTCCTTCTGCCGCCCGGCACGAAGCCAGACGGTGACGCCGGTGCCGTCCTGGGTCGATTCGGTGACCTGGTTGTTGGTGTAAACGTCCACGGTGCCGATGGCATGGTCTTCGCGCGTCAGTTTGGCGCCCGGCAGGTTGTACCCGCACTGGTTGTAGTTGCAGGTCTCGGCGGAGCTGACGTTGCGTTCCGTCTGGGCCACGATGTTGCCGGCGGTATTCCCGGAAAAGTTCCAGCTGTCGGCGGCAATGAGATCGCCGATGGTTGCGTAAGCCTCAGGGGTCAGGGACGACACCGGTGTGTTCTCCCCCAGGTCCCAGCCGTACGTCAGCGAGGTCTCCACCGACTTGATAACCTCGTCCGAATATATTTTCAGGTCGGCCGCCGCGTCTATCACGCCGCCGGGGACCGATCCGCGGACCACCGTATCCAATCCGGACAAGCCCGCTTCACCGGTCCCTTCCGCCTCGGCAACAATCCCAACCGATGGGTCCACCCAGCGATACGCCAGGGAGTTGCCGCCGGAGGCGTAGAGGATGGCGCGCTGCAGCACGACCTCTCGCGGCCCCCCGGGCAGATCGGCCCATCCGATGCCAACAACCTGAATCTCCACGAGTGTGCCGGGGGTACCCGGTTCCGCCGCCTCCAGAACCAGGTGGCTGCGGTGACCGGGGATCAGCCGGTCCCTGAACCGCTCCGGGAAGAGCCAGATTTCTGCGTCCGTCCCTGGCGCAGGATCGTCGGCTGACCGGCCGGGAGTCTCCTCGCCTATGTGCGCCGGAACGGTACTCAGATCCCAGCGGCTCTTGCCTTCAGGCCGGAGCAGGTCTTCCGGCAGGCCGCCGGCGAGTGCCGGGGCCGCCGATCCGGCGATGACCATCAGGCATGCGGCCAGACGGCACCATTTCAGCATTTTCAAACCCTCTCCCCCTCGATAATCATCGCGCCCGGCCCATTCTTACCCTGTTTCTTCAAAAGAGACAAGCGCGCTGCTCCCAATCCGATCAAGGCGCTTTCCGCTTCCTGGAGCCATTCCCGGGCATCCCGGCCACCGCTTTCCTGTTGAGCCTCGGCCAAACGGAGAGCGGTGCGGTAGGCCTCGATCGCTTCATTTTCTCTTTCGACTTTCACCAGCGCCTCCCCTAAAACGAGGTGGTTTTGGGGGTGTCCGGGATCGATCTCAACCGCTGCGACCGCATGTTCGTATCCCAGGTCCGGGTCCCCGGGGCCGGTGGGCCAGCCCGGCGCCCGGAGGTACAGCAGGGCCAGGACCCGGTCCGGGCCGCCATGATCCAGACCAGGCTCGGCAACCCGGGCCGCCTCCAGCAGCTTGATCATGGTCGGCATGGCGTCAACCCCGGTTAAAGGGCGCTCACGGGCCTGGACACCGACGGCGATGGCGAGGCGGTACCGGCAGCGGGGATCCTCGGGAGCGCCTTCAAGACACCACTGCCCGGCATGAACCGCTCCTGCGGCCAGACTTTCCCTGACATCGGGGTCCTTTTCATGTTCCACCAGCCAGACCCGAACCTCCGCCAGGCTCAGGAGGGCCGGCGTCGGATCATCCAGGCACCCGGCCACCACCTGGAGGATCTCCCCGGCCCGGTGGACCCGGTCCTCTTCACGACTGCCGAACAGAACGATCGCTTCCCGGTAACCGGCAACCGCTTCGGTCTGGGACATCGCAACGAGCTGCCCGCGCAGATCCGGGGTGTCACGCAAGGCTGGAACACAGCCGGCGCCTGCAACCAGGGTCATGAATACCGGCAACAGGGCACTGAACGCCTTCAATCCGACGCCTCGGTGACGCGCTGCAGTGCGGAGAGATCCAGGTCGACGAATCGTTCCATCCGGATCGTCTCCAGCAATGCGACGCCTTCCTTATCCTCGTGGAGTTTTCGCATCCCTTCCACCAGCCGGTTCAAGCGGTCTGCCGGAAGTCGTTTACCTACGGCGCAAAGCAGACTGGTCGGCATGGCGCCGGACGTATGAACCACCTCAAGCGTCTCGGCGTAAGGCAGAGACGGCAGGGCGGCCACCTGGACCTGGTCCAGTAGCACCGCCACCGTATCTCCCCTGGACGCCTTGCGCAGTGCCGACAGCGCCCGGGAGGTGAACTCCACCACCGTATCGTCCGGGAGATCGCCCCATCCTGACAGCACCGGGCCCCGGACCAGCGCCGGATGGTAGGCCGGCAGACCGGTTACCGTCCAGCCTGCCAGATCCGCCGGACTGTTCAACCGACCTTTGGCGGCCACCAGGCTCCAGGCTCCCTGCCCATCACCGACAGCCACGGCGGCCAGCACCGGCTCCAGTCCCAGCTCAAGCCTGTGCTTCAGGTAGAACGGCAGGGTGACGACGGCGACCACCGCATCATCGGCTCCAAGTCTTTCAAGACCGGCTGGGCCGGACTCGTGATAGACGGCGGCGAAGGCGCCGGGATCCCAGCCTGCGGCGGCGGCCACCCCGGCGGCGAATCGGTCCATTGTCGGCTGGGCTTCCGCAGTGTTGCCGGGATAGCCCGGAGCGCAGAACACCAGATAACCGGGTCCGGCCAGCGCGGCAGGCAGGAAGATCGCCGCCGCAAACAGCAGGACCACCGGGTAACGCAGCAATAGGCACCTCCTGGAGGAACAGGTGTACATACAAGATGGTACCCCACCCACGGTCTAGCGGCGCACGCGCCCGGTTGCCACCAGCAGGTTCGGCAAGACCACGGTGGAAGTGATCAGACAGCAGCCGACTCCCAGCAGCAGAATGATCCCCAGGCCGGACATGCCCCGGTGGGACGCCAGCGCCAGGGAGCCGAACCCGATCATGGTGGTGAGGGATGCGATCAGGATCGCCCGCCCGGTGTGGCGCAGGACAACCGACATCCCTTCCCGGCCCTCGAACAGCAGACGGTGCACCACATGCACACCGTTGTCGATGCCGACACCGATGATCAAAGGCACCGCCACCAGGTTGGCGAAGTTGAACTGGAGATTGAACAACCTCATCAGGCCCAGCATCCAGATCATGCCGACCGCCAGCGGCACCAGCGCCATGACCGCCGATTCCAGCCGGCGGTAATCCAGCAGCAGGATCAGGAACACCAGCACCGCGCCTACCGCCACCGCCCGGTAAAACCCCGAGGTGATCCGCCGGGACATGTGCTGAAACACGATGGGGAAGCCTGTTGACTCGCCGGAAATCTTGCGACACTCCTCAACATAACCGTCCAGATAATCGGGATCAAAGACGTCGCCGCCGGGCTGCAGGAACGCCAGGAACCGCCCGCTCCGGGTCATGAAACGGTCCCGGATCGATTCTGGCAGGTCGGATGGCGCCGGTGGAGGCGAATCACAGGCCGCCAGAAGCTCTGCCCTGCCCCCCTCCAGCCAGGCCGAGATCAATCGGGTTGCGGTGTTCCACCGGTCCACCAGGTCCGGATCGGCGGTCCTTACCACGGCGGAGGTTCTCTCAACTATCTCCAGCGCCTCCTCAAGGGCACCGGCGATCTCGCCGAGACCGGCGCCGAACGCATCGTCGGCCGCTTCGGCCAAACCATCTTCGAGACCGGTTAAAGCCTTCAGCAGGCCTGCCGTATTCACACCGCCCTCAGGCGCGCTGACGGCGAGGGAACCGATCAAGCCGGCCAACCGCCCCATGGGACCGGAGGAGCGATCCGGCTCGAGGGGCAGGAACCGCAACAGGGAATCGACCCGGGTGATCGTCTCCATGCCCTCGGCGCCGGCTCGGATCAACGCCAGTTCCTCCAGGCTGTCCACGGCGACCACGCTGAAAACCGGTGAGAATTCGGACTGTTCGGTCATCTTCTCCTGGTAGCGAACCGCTTCCAGTCCGGCAGGGACCAGCTTCAGGATGTTGGTGTCGAACCGGATTCCGAATGCGGCCCATGAAGCGACTACCGTGATCACCAGCGCGACGATGCTTACGATGCGGGGGAACCGGCAGGCATACACCGCGCCCCTCTCAAGCCACAGCCGGTCCATGGCCGCCGTTACCTCTGCACGGGTCCGCCGCACACCCCGTTGCCGCCTGTGCCGCCCGTGAAGAACCAGGAGAGCCGGGAGCAGCACCAGTGCGGAGAGGAGGCATAGCAGCACGCCGCCGCCGGCGACGATACCGAGCTCTGCGAAACCTTTGAAGTCCATCAGCACTATGGAGAAAAAGGCTGCTGCGGTGGTCACCGCTGCTGTGGTCACAGCCGCCCCGGTATGGCGGTACGCCTTCTCCACCGATTCTTCCGGGGGCACGGTGTGCGCCCCCAGCAATTCATATTCCGAAACGGGGTGGATTCCGTAGGCGATGCCGACTCCTATCAAGGTGGAGATGAAGGACGACGTGATCAGGTTGAGGTAGCCCAGTTCCATGTAGACCGCCCCCAGGGCCAGAGCCACGCCGGCGGCCAGGGCGGCCAATACCAGTACGGCGTGGAATTTCCAGCGGAACACCAGGAGGGTCAGGAGCAGCACGCCGGCCAGCGCCACAGCGGACGTTTTCCAGGTATCCGCCGAGATCGCCGCCATCTCTTCCACTACCAGGGCCGGCTGGCCGGTGAGGCCGGCCTGGAAGCCGGACCGTTCCCGAATCAGCCCCTCGGCGGATTCACGTACCTGGCGCACAAGTTCCTGCTGGACCGGAAGCTCGTCATCGGTATCCGCCGGTGAAACGAACATGAACAGCGTCCTGCCGTCGGAGGTGGCCAGATACCCGTCGGTGACCGACTCGCCGGCCGAGGTGGCCAGGAGCTGCAACAGCCCGGCGGAATCAAGGCGGGCCACAGCGGCCTCCGGGTCCTCCAGGAATCCCTTTTGAAGCGCCAGGAGGTCCACCAGCCGCGCGACGCCACCGGCATTGTCCGGCACATCTGCCGGTCTGCTCCCGGGATCGATCATCGCCGCGATAAACCGGGTGAAGGATTCCGGGCCGAAAGCGGTCATCAGTGTCTTCAAACCGGCCAACCTGCCCGCCACCAGGTCTCCCGCCCTTGCGATATCCTCCGGCGGCAGGGACCACAGCGATCCTGCCAGCAGGTGCTCGACATCCACCCGGTGGAATACCGAATCGACCACCGTCAACCTGGCGATACGCGACGCCAGTTCATCGGCAAACCGTCTCAGCGCCACCGGATCGAGATCGGTGCCGGACACCGGTTCCACCGCCACGACCAGTGCCTCCGAACCATTGAAATCATCGATAAGCCGCGCGAATCGGGCCTGTTCGGGATCGTCGGGGGAGGCCAGTTCGGAGCGGGAATCCTTGAATTCGATCCGGGCGCCCAGCAGGACCGCCCCTGCGGCCAGAACCAGGAACGCCGCCAGAACCAGCTTCGGGTAAGCTGTTATCAGGTCGAGAGTTCTGTGGGTAAGGCGATGGTACATCGGTCAGTCGTTGTAGTACTCGCGGTGTTCCACCACGCTATGACTGTTCTTCGAGCTTATCCGCATGGTGCCGGTTATCCGTGCAGGATCCATGAAGAGTTCCTCCCGGGGGGCGTGTTCAGTGTACGCCTGGGATCGACCTGGGTGCGAGCCAAACAAAAAAACGGGGCGGCCACCCTCCACCATGGAAGACGACCACCCCGCTGGCGCGGCTTGTCAAACGTTTAGTTCAATTTCTTGAGTACGACTCGACGGTTGGTGGCTTTACCCGCGGCGGTGCTGTTGTCGGCAACCGGCATCTCCTCACCGTAGCCGTTGGCCTCGAGACGCGAGCCGCTGACGCCGGCGGCAACCAGGAATGCCCGGACCGCTGCGGCCCGTTTCTCCGATAGTGTCTTGTTGTAAGCCGCCCGGCCGTCGGAATCGGTGTGGCCGGCCACTTCAACCCGAACATCCGGCCAGGCCTTGAGGGACGCGGCCACCCGGTTCAGGACCTGGGTGGAGCCGGCAGTGAGCACGGCGCTGTTGGTTTCGAAGTTCACTCCTTCCAGAACCAGGCTGGCTTTCTTCTCCTCGAACAGCTTTGCGGCCACAGGGCAACCTGTGGCATCGACCTTGACACCCTTCGGGGTCTTGGGGCATTTGTCCAGCCGGTCCACGACGCCGTCGCCGTCGCTGTCCACATCGACCCGACAGCCGTTGGCGTCCACCTTGACCCCCTTGGGAGTATTGGGGCATTTGTCCAGGCCATCGAACACCCCGTCGCCGTCGCTGTCCTTGGGACAACCTGTGGCGTCTACGGTGGCGCCTTTCGGTGTGCCGGGGCATTTATCCAGACCGTCGAACACGCCGTCACGGTCGGTGTCCACCGGGCAACCCTTGGCGTCTACCATGGCGCCGGCCGGGGTGTCGGGACAGTTGTCGATACCGTCCATGACGCCGTCGCCGTCGCTGTCCTTGGGGCAGCCTTTCTCATCAACAGTGGCTCCGCGGGGGGTGTCGGGACACATGTCCTTGCGGTCACGCACACCGTCGCCGTCCGTGTCGGTAGGGGTTCCGCCGGAGCCCCAGCCGATACCGAACAGCGCCTGCACGTTGGTCAGGTCGACACCGTCCAGGCCCTTGCTGTCCAGGCTTCGCTCGGCGCGAAGCTCCCAGCGGGCACGGCCGTGGGCGCCCATGTCCCAGCGACCGCCGATGCCGAGTGAGGCCAGGGTGAGGTCCTCGGAGGAGCTGCCGAAATCCATATCCATGATTCCCACCGCGGTGGAGATGAACGTGCGGTAACGCTGTTCGGCCGGGTTGACGAAGAACTCCATACCGGTTCGGTACTCGGTAAGATCGAAGCTGCCGCCATCGAAGGTGTCCGCGACGCTGATGTCGGAAAGAACGTAGTCGGCGAACCAGCCGAACCGGTCTCCCCAAAGATAGGCGCCACGAATGCCGTAAGTTTCGTTGAAGGTGCTGAACTTGCTTTCGTCGGTGGCCGCATCATCGAAAAACGTACTTCCCAGAAGTACGCCAATCTCGCCTTCTCCTGCCAATGCCGGAACAGCGGCGAATACCACAGTGAGGCAAACCAGGACGGCAAATACATTCAATACTTTCACTCGCATAAGCTTTTCCTCCAGATAAACCGTCCGTCCATGTTCGCGCAACGGTTTTCTTACGACAGGATACCGATAGACCTCCCCAAAGGGAAGATAGTCACATCCGGCAGATCGCTTTTTTCAGGGACAGGCTCGAAATGGGGCCTACAGCGCAAGCCGTTTGTAGACCGGCTCAAACATCTCTTCCCGCACCCGGGCCGGGATATCTTCCGGCTCAGGTGCTTCCGCCAGTCCCTGGTCGTACGCCACCCTGGCCACAGCGGCGGCGATCTCCAGGGACACCTCCCGGATTCTCGCCAGGGAGGGATAAATCCGCCCCATGGCCAGATCGCTCTCCGCTACCTCGAAGGCCAGGGTGCGGGCCGCGGCGGCGAACATCTCGTCGGTGACGTGCCGGGCCTGGGAAACCACCACTCCCAGACCTAATCCCGGGAATATATAGGCGTTGTTACCCTGCCCCGGCACCAGGGTCTTGCCCTCCAGTTCCACCGGGGCGAACGGGCTTCCGCTTGCGAACACCGCCTTGCCGGCGGACCAGCGATAGGCATCCTCGGCTGTACATTCGGCCTTGGAGGTCGGGTTGGACAGGGCGAACACCATCGGCCGCTGGTTGAGGCGGGACATCTCCTGCACCGTTTCCCGGTTGAAAGATCCGGGCATGCCGGAAACGCCGATGATCCCGGTCGGTTTCAATTCACGGATGGCCGTCATGAAATCAGATACCGGCTCCATGTCGTGGGCGAAGGCCAGCTTGTGAGCCTGCAGGTCGGACCTCCCCTTCACCACCACCCCTTTGGAATCCACGAACCAGCAGCGCTTGCGGGCCTCGTCCTCGGAGAGTCCTTCCACCTGCATGGCGGACACGATCAACTCGCCGATACCGATACCGGCGCCGCCGGCGCCCAGGAACAGCAGACGCTGATCGATCAACCGTCCGCCTGTGATCCGAAGTGCGGAATACAGGCCGGCCAGGGCAACCGCCGCGGTGCCCTGAATATCGTCGTTGAAGGCGCAGATCCGGTGCCTGTACTTCTCAAGCAGGCGGAACGAATTGATATTGGCGAAGTCCTCGAACTGGATCAGGACCCTGGGCCACCGGGCCGTTGCCGCCTGGACGAATTCCTCGACCAGGTCGTCGTAAGCATCCCCCCGCAACCTGTTCCTCCGGATGCCCAGATACAGAGGGTCGTCCAGCAGTTCCCGGTTGTTGGTCCCCACGTCCAGGGTGATCGGCAGCGTCTTGGCCGGATCGATACCGGCGCAGGCGGAATAAAGAGACAGTTTGCCTACCGGAATCCCCATGCCGTTGGCCCCCAGGTCACCCAGGCCCAGGATCCTCTCGCCATCGGTCACCACGATCACCCGGACGTCGTCGGCCGGCCAGTTCCGGAGGAATCGCGCAATATTGCCCCGATCCAGCGCGGAGAAGAACATGCCCCTCCCCCGGCGGTACAGGTGGCCGAACTCCTGACAGGCTTTGCCGACGGTCGGCGTGTAGACGATCGGCATCATCTCTTCCATGTGATCGATGATGAGGCGGTAGTACAGCGTTTCATTGCGGTCATGAAGGCCGTCCAGAAAAATGTATTTTTCCAGGTCGTTCGGCTTGGCCCGGTAGTTCTCCATCGCACGCATGACCTGGTCCTCGATGGTGGTGACCCGGGGCGGGAGCAGGCCGTGGAGGCCCCATTCATTTCTTTCCCGGTCGGTGAATGCGGTGCCTTTATTCAGGAGCGGATCATGCAGGAGTTCCTGCCCGTATTTCTTGTTTTGCTTTCGTACAGTTTCGTCGGCCATGACCAGCACCTCGCTTGGAATGTTTCGGCACCGGGAACAGTAGTACTCCCGCCGCTGTTCCGCATCCATCCCAACCGTCTAAACTGGAGTATGAAGGGGGCGAATTAGGGAAGCCGGCCGGCTTAAACTCCCGACAACATCAGGATCGTACCTGCGAACAAGCCGACCGCCAGATTGATCCCCTTGACCTCGATGAACTGCCGCCGGGAAAATGCCAGGAGCGGCAGCATGCCGTGGCC
>CALZKF010000112.1 GCA_945787955.1 uncultured Acidobacteriota bacterium
GGATGTCGATCGGCATCGGGAACGGGATCGGGCGAATCCTGCCCGGACCGATCCATCGGTTCATCCTGCGGAGAATGGATTCGTCCGGGTACGAGGCGGCGACCGATAGCACCAATCGCCCTTCATTCGACCTGTTGCGCGCATCGGTAAACCTCATGGTGGCCAGCGCCGTGGTGTCCTACGCCACCTCCTACAAATTGCCGCTTTCCACAACCTACGTCACGTTCATGGTCGCCATGGGGACCTCGTTCTCCGATATGGCCTGGGGGAGGGAAAGCGCCGTCTACCGCGTCACCGGAGTGTTGGCGGTAGTAGCCGGCTGGTTCATGACCGCGTTCATGGCGTTCAGCGTGGCCGCCCTTTTCGCCGGCATCATCCATTATGGCGGCGCTTACGGCCTGGGCGCCCTGCTCGCCCTGGTCGGGTTTGTGTTGTGGCGCTCCCACAGAAAACACGGCGAGCGCACCCTGGCAAAGGAACGACACCAAGGGATATACAACCTGAAGCACGTCAACGATACCGGCAGGATGGTTACCGCCAGCTTTGATCAGGTCAATCTTTTGTTGCAGGAGATCAGGAGCTCTCTCGACCTGACCCTGGAGGCGCTGTTCACCAACAACAGCTACGCCCTGCACAAAGAACGGGACCGCACCAAGAAGATCCAGAAATGGACCAACATCCTTTGCGCCAATATTTTCAAGGCGATGCGTCTCCTCCAGAAACACGACCATCGCCGCTCCCAGGAGTACGCCCAGACGATCCGCCGGCTGCAGAAACTGGCTGACGGCCAGCGCGACGTAGTCAACCGGGCGCTGGTGCACGTCCGCAATCACCACGAGGGCCTGCTGAAGGAACAGATCGACGAGTTGGAGCAGGTGCGCTCCAGCCTGAACGGCATCCTGCGGGAATCAGAAAATCTTCTGGCTCAAAAGGCGCAGGGTGACTTAACGGGCCTGCTCAAACGGGATAGCGACCTGCGAACCCTGGCCAAGAAGTTGAACCAGGGGCAGACCGAGAGGATCCGGGACCGAAGCTCCAAAACCCGGTTGAGTATCCTGTACTACGCGATTGTCGGGAACGCCATGATGATCTCCAAACAGAACCTGCGCCTCCTGGAGATATTCAACCGGTCATTCGGCGAGATCGTGGACGAGAGCGGATTCGACCTGGATTAGGTCCGGCTGGATCAACGATCGCCCGCCTGGCGACTGGTGGAACCGGGAGTGTGTCCATGAGTCGATCCGCGGACCGACTCGTTACCGGCAGATCCCCGTCCGGAACCGGCTTCGTCACTCAGCAGTTCCAAGTCGCCCTCGGCGATCATACGACGCACCGGTGGGTGATCGGCGGCCTGGAAGCTGATCTGCCCGGTTTTGCCAGGCCCCAGATGCAGGCTTTTGCCACGCGGCAACGGGACGACCAACGGCTTGCGGGATTTATTGCGGACCGTTTTCATTGCGAGTTCCTCCTCTTGAACCTGATCCGATTCTATCATCCCGGACGCAGGCCCGGGGCGGGGCTCGATGGCGTCCCAAAATGGCTCAGCGCTTCACGCGCTTTGTTGCCGGCCAGCCGTTTCCTGCCCTCAATGAAACGTTCTTCAGCTTGCCTGTTGATCATACTGCCTCCTCCCTGAATCTCTTTGCCCTGTAGATTGGGTATTAGCAAAAGGCAGGCCAGATTCCGACTTGACCGTTCCGGCCGAAACCGGCAGAGCCATGACGGTTGTAATCGACTCTGTTACAGTTCCGGGTAGGGAGGGGAACCGGTTTTGAACCTGGACGAGAACAGTTCCGGAATTCGGCCTTCATGGGAACAGCACTACCGCGCCGCGCGGCGGACCGTCGGGTTTTACCCGGTCCCCGGGAGGGCCTTGACGGCCATGGCCGGAGCCGACCGCAAGAGCTTCCTGCACGGCATGGTCGTAAGCGACGTCAACCAGGCGCCGGACAACAGCTGGACCCTGTCCGCCTGCCTGACCCCCAAGGGGAAAATGCTTTCGGACCTGGCGCTGTACCACCTGCCTGACCGGATCTGGATCGAAACGGAGACCGGGCTGAGGGAGGTGGTGGAGACCACCCTTCGCCGTTATGCCCTGCGGGCGGCCATCGAGCTTGAGGACCTCTCGAAGGACTGGTCGATCCTCGACATTACCGGTCCGGAAGCGGGCCGAGTTCTGGGCAAGCTCACGGAACCCGGCCATGTGGTCCGGGTCATGCTGGAGGACAGGGCGACAGTCCTGGCCAGGACCGACCTGCCCCGACAGCCGTCGCTGCGCTGGCTGGTGCCGGCGACCCTGGAACCGGCGGCCTCGGACCAGCTTCTGGCCGGCGGCGCCACCCGGTTGGGTCCGGAAGCCGCAACAGCTCTCCGGATGGAGGCCGGGATTCCGGTGTTCGGAACCGACGTGTCCAACGACAACCTGATCCTGGAAGTGCCTGTGTACCGGCCGGGAGTCTCATTCGAGAAAGGATGTTACATCGGACAGGAAACCGTGGCCAGACTCCATTCCCGAGGCGAGAAGATCGCCCGCAACCTTCGCGGCATCCTGTCCGACGTCGCCCCGGAGCCGGGCTCCGCCATCCTGGCAGCAGGAAGACAGGTTGGATCGGTCACCAGCACAACCTGGTCGCCGGTCGCAGGCCGGTATCTCTCCCTTGCCATGGTTCATCGTTCCGCCATGGAGCATGGCGCCATCGTGGAGCTCCAGGGAGCGGACCGGACTACACCGGGAACCGTCTCGGAACTGCCGCTTCAGGACGGGTGATCGGCGATGCCCTGGATCCCCTTCCGAATGCTGTCCATGTCCTCCCGGGAGATCTTCCGGGCCGGCACGCCACCCCAGGTCTCGCCGTCTCCGACACGGCTGCCCGGCAACAGGACCGACTCCGGCAGGATGACGGCGTCGTTGCCGATGACCACATCGCCCATGACGCAGCACGCCAGACCCAGTGTGGCCCGGTCACCGACAGTTACCGGCGCCACGACCAGATTCCCGCCACCGCCGTAATGGGCGAAAATCCGTACACTGCCGCCCAGGGCCGCATCATCACCGATAGTGATCAGTTGCGGGTCACTGATGTATTCCGTGTTGATGAAGGCGTGGCGGCCGATCTTCATACCCATCGCCTTCAGGAACCAGATTGCGAACGGCGTCAGTGTCACGAACGGCAGGAAGGTGTACCGCACGAGATAGAACAGGCCGTTGTGGATGAACCACGGAACGGCCGCGAGGGTGTAGTACCCGGCCTTGAACGGTCGGACACGGGTCGGCAGCACCAGGTTGTACACCGGCACAACAACCAGCAACGCCAGGCCGAACACGAAAAAAGAAAACGCCAACAGCGACCCGGCTGCAAACCAGTGCAGGAATCCGGGCAACTCCGTTGTCAGGGGATACAGCCGGCTCCAGACCCACAACGCCGGCGCGATCGCCATGCCCAGCGCCGTGGAAACCATTATGTAAAGCACCAGCACCGCAACACCATAGGCTGCACGGCTGAAGCGGCGCAGGATACGATCCAGGCGGTTCACAGGCGGTGGATTCTTGGATTGGTCTTTCGCGTATGCTTCCATGGCAGGGTGGCTCAGGCCTGGAACGGGAACAGCGACTCGGAGACCTGCTTTTTGGTCCGCAGCCGGTCTTCTATCGCCGTTATGATCTTCTGGAACTCAGGATCGTCGCGCAGAGAATCAAGGTCGGAATCGGTGGTCACCAGCATATCTGCGAATCCAAGGGCCAGCGCTCGACGCAGACTGTCCACCGCAGGTTCCCGCTCGCCGGCCAGGGCCCAGAAGCAGGCCAGGTTGTACATCCCCCACGGGCTGCCGGCCAGCTTCCGGGTGTGTTCCGCCTCACGCCGCGCCTCGGCGATCCGTCCGCCGCGGAGCAGGGCCACCGCCAGGTTGCCGCACGCTTCCTGGCTGTCGCTGAGCTCGCATGCGCGGGTCAGATGCTCCACCGCCTCGTCGAACCGATCGGCACGGGTCAAGACCACGCCGGAGCGCTGGTGGTGCCGCCATGCCGAGGGCTCCAGTGCCAACGCCTGCCGGGAACGGAGAAATGCATCGTCCAGTCTGCCCACACCCTGCAACGCCCTGCTTAGCGCCACCAGGTTGGCGGCGCCGGCCGGATCCAGCTGCACTGAAGCCCCGGCGTCGCTGAGAGCAGCGGCGGCATTGCCGACCTGGACGTAGGCGTAGGCCCGTTGCCGCAAAGCCCATGCCCGGGCGGAGGTGGCCAGGTCGTTTCGGGCCAGAACCCGGGTGTACAGCTCCAGAGCCCAGTCCGGGTTCCCCGATGAACGGTAGATGAACGCGTGCAGCAGTTCGTCGTACGGGCTGTCCGGATCGATCCGATCCAGTTCCAGGAGACGATCCTTGAGCCTGGCCAGGGTCTCCCGTTCCGGTGCGCCGGACCAGGTATTCGCCAAGGCCCAGGCGTTGAAAACGTGGGCCGCCGGATCGGATTCAAACTGTTGCACCAGTTCGTTTGTGTCGGCCAGGAATGCGCCGATATCGTACCGCCTGAGGGCCGACATGGCCTGTTCCATCAACGGTGACGCCGTGAGATCCGCACCACCGGTGAGGTCCGTAATAACCGGGTACAGTTTGGGGAAAATCAGGTTGAGCGCCGCCGCCGTCTCCCGTGACAGCCGGGACGCCAGGTCGGACAGGTCGCCGCCGATGGCGTCGGCCTCGGTTTTCCAGAGAGAAGCTCCGGACACCGGGTTCACCAGCTCAAGGGTGACGTGTACCGCCAGGCCGTCCCGGGTCAAGGTTCCCGACAACAGCCTGTCCGGTTGCCGTTCGCCGGCATCGTCCGCCACCCTGAGGCCGGCGGCTTGTTTCAGGTTGTTGGCCACCGAGTCGGCGAACGCCCGGCTGACGTACCCGGCCTCGACATCCTCGCCATGGACGGTGAATGGACGGACCTGAAGCAGGATCTCGCCATGTGAACCGGTCTCCTCAAGCGGTGCTCCGCAGCCGACCGCCAGAACGACTCCTGCCAGCGCAACTACCGATGCGGTCCGGTTCCTGATGATCATTATCAGATTGTACCTTACCCGCTTCCCAAAAAGCCCCGATAACTCCGTATTGGACCTATTCCCCTGACTTTTGCAGCCATGCTCCCAACCGATTCACGGGCTTACAATTGAGGTGGGAGTGACCGGCGGGAGGAGGTGCAGGATGGTTACCCTCCGACTCGACGAAGCAAGAACCGATCTACTGAAGCAGGTGCTGGATGTCAGCCTCTCCGAGCTTCACATGGAGATCGCCCACACCGACAGCTGGGAATACAGGGAGATGCTTAAGGACCGCGAAGCCCACCTCAAGGAGATACTTCACGAACTGAAGGTTGAACAACCGTTCCTTTAACGCTCCTCAGGTAGGCCGCCAGATCGCGCATCTCCCCCGGCTCGAATTTCGGCCAGGACTGTGATTTTTCCGCCATGCCGTCATGCATCTGGGGGGCATGATTCCACATGGCGGCGGCCAGGCCGGATCGAGTTGACAGTGCGGATGATGTCTGCATGACCACCGATCCGTCGGTAGGTGAATCCTGATGGCACTCGGCGCATCCTTTCGAAAGGAAGATCTGGCGACCGGAGGCAGGATCGCCCTCCTCGCCGATATACCCCAGGAAAAACAAGTGTGCGGTCAGATCGGTGAGTTCTCCTTCCTCGAATCGCGGGAATGATATTCCCTGAGACGCCATCTCCGCGCTCATGGCGTAGCTGTGATTCCACAGCAGGCCGGTAATCTCGGAAACCGTCTTGGCCAGGGCGGACCGCGTGATGTCCGGGCTCGTGCCGTCAGGATGATCGTGACACGCTCCGCACCCTTTCTGGCGATACACCTGTGCGCCCCGTTCCGGATCCGGGAGACGCTGCAATTCGACCTCTCGCGTCGGTCGAACGCCCTCGGCACGGATGTAGGCCTGCAACTCGGCCATCTCGTGGCCGCTGAATTGTGGGATATCACGGCCACGCCGGAGTTGCTCACGCTGCATGCGGGGACCGGAGTTCCACATCGCCTTCGCCAGAGGCGCGGGGGACGGGTAGGCACTGAACCGGTCGAGGGGACTCCCTCGCCGTGCACCCTCCCCACCGAGGCTGTGGCAACCGGAACATCGCAATCGCTCCCAGGCCACCTCACCACGTGCGGCATCCCCGGGGTCATCGAACAGCCGCAGGTAATAAAGGTAGGTCAGAACGTCGGCCATTTCACGGTCATCGAGACTCGGCCAGGGGTACCCGCGGGCGGCCACCTCGTCGATCATCCTGGGGGTATGATTCCAGAAGTCTCCCACCAGCCCGTACCACGTCTTACCCTGTACTGCGACAAGGATATCGGGTCCCAGGTCTCCGCCGTGACCCCAAACCGAGTGACATCCGCTGCAGCCTTTTCCGGCAAACACTTCTCTCCCGCGGAACGGATCCCCGTCGAATAAGCCGTCCCCGGCGCGGGCTGCGGAGTCGTACAGAATCCCTGCGCAACAGACGAGCATGGCCGTGAAGGTGACTGCGGTCAGGTGCAACCCGGTTTTTTTCTTTGCCGATATGTTCATCATGGCACCACCGTTTCCACCTCATCGTCCGGAAGGTACCCCGCCACCCTTGTGCTTACTTCCTCGACCGACGATTCCCTGCCTTCCTGGATCTCCCAGATGGAGATGATCGGGAAGAACTTTGTTGCAACCATGTAGACGAGGATGAATCCCGCGAAAGTACCCGCCATGATGGATAGTTCAACCCAGGAGGGGAAATAACTCGCTCCAGGAACATCCGCGTGGGTGTGCAGCGAGGTCGGCACGACGATGTTGAACCGTTCGAGCCACATGCCGACGACCACCGCCACCGAAGCGATGACCGTTCCACGGATATTTCGCGTCGCCCTCCTGCACATCAGACCGAACGGGATCACGAAGCAACAAGCAACCATCAGCCAGAAGGAAATGGCGAAATCCCCAGTCAGCTTGGAATACAGAGTCGCCAGCTCCGCCTCCTCTCCGCCGTACCAGACCGTAAGGTTTTCGGCGAACGTGAAGTAAAACCACAGCACTGACATGACCAGCAACAGGAGACCCATGTTTTCGAAATGCACATCCTTGAAGTAGCTTTTCAAGGAATACACCCGCCGAAGAATCGCCATCGCAATGATCAGCGCCGCTATACCCGAGAAGATCGCGCCCATCACGAAGTAGGGCCCGAAGATCGCGCTATGCCACATCGGCCTCAGGGTGAGGGCGAAAATCCACCCGATGACGGTGTGAACGGAAATCGCGATCGGAATCACCATGATCGCCAGAACGGCGATGATCTTTTCCAAGGTTGCCCGGGACGCAGGCGTGTCGCGGTAACCGATGGCGAGAAACGAGTACAGCAAGCGCGGCCGAAGGCCGAGATCCCGAATCCGCGCCAGGTCCGGTATCATCGGAACGTAGAGGTAAATGCTGCTCGCCGTAAAATACAGGCCGATGCTCAAAACGTCCCACAACAGCGGCGAGAACGCCTGCGAATGCAGGAAGACATTGAGGACGCGATCGGGCCGGCCCAGGTCCAGGATCGGCTGGATTGCGCCGAAGCCGATCACCAGAACGGTGATGAACTCGGCCGAGCGTGTAATGGAGCGTCGCCACTCGGCATTAGCGACCCGCAGTATTGCCGAAATCAGGGTCCCCGCATGGGAGATGCCTATGAAGAAGACGAAGCAGATGATATAAATACCCCAATATTCAGGGGTATTCAGGCCGGTTACGCCCAGACCGTTGCGCAGTTGGTAGACGTAGGCGAAACCTCCCCAGAGCGCGACCGCCGCCATGGAACAGGCCCAGAACCAGAAGGTGCCGGTGGTTCGGACCAGCGGCAGCAGCAGCAACCGTTCGTCCTGCTGCAGACTTTGGACTTTCTCAAGGTCGGTCACGCCTCAATCCTCCTCAGCCAGGTAATAGACCTTGGGCTGGGTACCCAGACCTTCCTGGAGGCGGAATGCCCGGGGATCCCGTGAGAGCCGGGCAACCCTGTGACGCGGATCGTCCAGATCACCGAACACGATGGCTCCGGTCGGACAACTTTCGGAGCAGGCCGGGGTGTAGTCTCCCTCCCTCAGTATCCGACCCTCGGTGCGGGCCTGCTCCTTGGCGCGCTGCAGGCGGTGGCTGCAAAACGTACACTTCTCCACGACTCCCACCGGCCGGGTTGAGACATCGGGGTTCAGGCCGTCCTTCGTCGATTCAGGATATGCCGGTTCCTTCCAGTTGAAATACTTGACGGTATACGGACAGGCGTTGGCGCAATAGCGGCAACCGATGCAGCGGGCATAAATCTGGTTGACGATCCCGTTTTCCTCGAGCGAGGTCGCACCCACCGGGCACACCATCGTGCACGGCGGCCGGTCACAGTGCATACAGGGCTGGGGAACGAAACGGGTGCGGACATCCGGCCACTCGCCGTGGGTTTCCGCAAGGACCCGCATCCAGGAAATCGTCCTGTTCTCCTGTGCCGCTTGCGGCCCTCCAACCGGAACGTTGTTCTCGGACCTGCATGCGATCTCACAAGCCTGACAACCGTTGCAGCGTTCCAGATCAATGACCATCCCCCAGCGGGCCATCACGCACCTCCCCGGACCGGAACAAGCCGCACGCGGCTTGAGTACCAGTCGGGAAGACCGCTGGCCGGATCGGTCCTGTCGCCAACCGCCGCCAAAGGATTCGCCCCGCGAGGCGTTCCCCAGCCCTCGACAGTGGAATGCAGGCCTTAAGGGTCGTTCACCACACCCGGCTGGGCGCCCTCAAACAGCCTCGCGGCGGCCTCGAAGGAGCCTTGTGCGGACTCGATCCTGACGCGCTGGCCGGGATTAATGCCATATTCCACGGCTGTTTCCGGGTTCAGTTCCACCCACGTCTCCCAGGAGCTTCCGTTGAGGACACCCAGGTTTTCCAGCAACCAGGGCATCAGCGGCGTCCCCCCCGAGGCCAGTGTCATGACCCGGAAAGGTACGAGCGCGAGGGGATAATTGTCGTCGCCACCCTCCTCGCCCGTCTGTACCGCTGTGTCCGGGAGGAAGTCCTGCTCACCACCCTGCGCCTGCCCGGCAAGCAGCCGCCGCGCTTCCGACGGGAAGATCCAAACCTTGCCGTCGGGCCGCTGCGTCATGGCGCTCCGATCCCGGTAATCGTAAAAGGGATCGAACCAGCCGCCGCTGGCGGCGATCGCCTTCCAGTAATCTTCGCCCGACTTGCCGTGTGGGAGCCACCACCCGCGGCTTTCGATTTCCCGCAGTTCCTCCTGCCGGAACCGCTCGACGAAAGCACTCCCCCTGCGGGCCTCGGCGAGAGCAAGCCCGCGCTCCCGAACCGCCTCTTCCATGGAGGACCATCGTGACCATGCACCGGTCTCACCGCCCATCCTCGAGGCCAGGCCGAGGATGACGTCTCCGCTGGCGCGCGTGTCGTGCAGCGGCCGGGTCACCGGCTGCACCACGCCCCAGACCGGGAACGCAACTGCCGGCGGCGCCGGAGCATCCTGCCAGCGTTCCAGATAGGTGTGGTCCGGCAGGACCAGATCGGCGCAGCGGGCGCTTTCATCGAAGAAAGGAGAGAAGGAGACCACCAGGGGCACGCGGGAGAGGGCACGCCGCACCTGGTCACCGTCGGCCAACGAGGCGACCGGATTGCTTTTGTACATGAACAGCACCGGCGCGGGAGCAGCCATGGTCTCGCCGGAGATGCCCGCCCACGAGACCGACGTAAGCGGCGCCCTGGACAGAGGGACTCCGGGCAAGCTCCCGTCCGAAGGCGCCGGCAGCACCAGCGGCGGCTGCACGAGAACTCCGCCGGGACGATTGAGGCTGCCGGTGATGATGATGCGGGCGTGGATGGCCAGGGCGTCGGAAAGGCCGCCCTGCCGCCAGGCAACCGACTGATCCCAAACGGCCACCGGCCGCCGG
>CALZKF010000113.1:0-5133 GCA_945787955.1 uncultured Acidobacteriota bacterium
GTAGATCCCGAGCAGCGCCCCGGTGCGTCGTTGATCGAGGTCCGGGAGGTCGAGTGTGCGCAGCTCGGCCAGGCTCTCCCAGCCCTTGCGGAACTTCCAGTCGGCGCGTAATACCACGAGTTGGGCGGTGTTGTCGAAGAACTCCCGCTGGTCGCGATCAAGACTGACCTGTCCCAGGCGGTAGGCGACCTTGCCGCCGATGGACCAGTCGGACGAAACGTCGTAGGTGACGTCGAACGCCGCGATATGGCTCTTTTGGATGAACTCGGCCGCCGTATTCTGGAATCCCAATTGATCGGTGGTCGGGACGTTGTAGAAGTACGTGTACTTGGCCAGGGCGTTCAGCCTGTCGTTCCGCACCGGACGGTACGCGTAGCCGAACACGGCTTCGGTGTAGCCGCCGTCATAGAACTGGCCGAGGGAGCTGTCGCTGACCGAGTGGTTGAGCTGGCCGATCACCCGCCAGTCCGGCGTCAACTGGTACTTGAAGTTGTTGCGGAAGAGCCACACGGTCCTTTCGGTAACCGTAGCGTCGAGCTGTTCCGCGTCGTCCCGGCGGTACTCGATCGCACCGGAGAACTGCACCTTTTCCAGGCCGTAACCCAGACGGACTCCAACCGCCTTGCGATCGGTGTCGGCGCCGGTCGATGAATTCTCCAGCGTGCCGAATTCCGCATTGGCGCCGAGATTCCAGCGTTCTCTTGCCGTGAGGCTGATCCCGGTGGCGTGGGTGAGGCCGGTCAGGGTCCCGCGGTCCTGGTAACGTTCTTCGAGATAGACGCTGGAACTGTCGGACAGCCTTTTTTTCACACCGGAGACCAGGCTGCCCCGACGGGCACGCAGGCCGTTGTCCGTCCGCTCGTTTTCCAGTGCATAGTTCAGGTAAAGGCTGGTCCTGTCGGAATACAGGAAGTTGGTGCCGATGCGGGCGCCGGCCCCCAGGTCGCCGTCGGAAAGTTCCCCGTCGATCTTGATCCGTTTGGACAGGCGATAGGAGCCGCCTGCCCCGATACGACCATTGTCTTCACGGCCGCCGTTTGACGAGACCGTCTCCTGGACAAAACCATAGGCCCGCCATGTGGCGCCGGGATCGAACGCCACCTGCACGACGGCGTCTGTGCGCTCACCCTGTTCCTGGGTCGGCGGAACCACCGGAGAACGGTCTTCTCTCAGGTCGTTGCGCACACCGGTGCTGATGCTCCACTCGTCGGTGAGCCTGTAGCGGGCGTTCAGTTCGATCGAACGGGTCTCGAGACCCTGGTCCTCTTTCTTCTGATCGCTTTTGGCCGTCAGGCTCAGGCGGTCGGTCACAGGCATCCGGAACGTACCGCCGTATTGCTCGGTGTCCCTGACCGCCACCTGGCCCGGAGCCGAGTACCCGGTGTCGAGCTGCTGCATGTAGAGGGTGACGCGGCCCTTGCGGTCGTCTAAGAAGTCGCCCAGGCCGACGCTCAGGTCGGCGCGGTACGCTCCCGCATCCGCGTCGGAGAAAGAAAGGTCGTCGGGGCCGGAGAACCCGAACCCGCCGTCTTCGGAGCGCAAAAGGCCGGAGACCAGACCCTCGCTCCGGCCGGCCTGCACCTTGAACCAGGAATCGGCGCTCATCCGAACGGTCAGGTCGGCGGCGGCGAGGGTGCTGTCGACATCACCCTCCTCGTTGGCGTTTCCGGTCATTCCGAGACGCACGTGGTCGTTGACCCAGTAATGTGCCTGGCCTCCGAAGGCGACGGCGTCCAGCTCGGCAAAACCAGGCGTGTACTCGTAGCGGGCCACCAGATAGGCCTCTTCGCCGCTCAAGCCGTTGCTGCGCACCAGCAGGTTGTCGGCAGCGGTGGACGACAACGGCTCGGAAAGCAGCACCCGGCCCTGGAGGTAATCGACGTCGTAGTCGATTCCGGAGCGCAGGGCGACCACTCCGGTGACGATGCCCGAGTCCTTGTCGCGCATTTCGATACGCACCCGCTCCGAGCCCATCAGGATGTCCTGGTGGCGAAGATAGTACAGCGACCCTCCCGTTCCCCGGAATTCCTCGTGGCTCGGGATCGTTCCCGGTTCGGCGGCGAACCCGTCGAGGGCGATGCGCTGTTCGCCGTAGCTGGTGGTGGAGTCCGATTCATAGTGCGCGTTGGCGCCGTACAGGCCGCGCTGGACGTGGGCCAACTCGTTGCCCAGGTAGTCGACCTTGAAGTTGCCCCACAGCCCGTAGTTCTCGTCGTGGCTGACCTTGAAGTAGAACTTACCCAGGGTCGGCGCCATCTCTTCGACGACGCCGTCGTCGCCGAACGTCGGGTAGTAGTAGTCGGGATCGATACGCCGGAACAACGAATCGGGCGACTTGTCGAGGAAGTTGCTGAAAATGTCGGCCAGCGGTCCTTCACGGGTGTCCGCACTTGCCGTCAGGCGCCAGTCGTTGCGAATCTTGCCGTCCACAAAGAACGCCAACCGGCCGTCCAGAGACGAATCGTAAGGCTGCGGACCATTGTCGCCCTGCAGCAGTTCAGCCGGCCCGCTGTCTCTGTTCCCCGATAACGTGACGTCGGCGATGCCGACGTAGAACAGATCCTTGCGCTTGAACTCCAGATCGCGAAGGTACAGCGAACCGCTGCCCGTCTCATCAAGGACCGCAACCTCCACCGTATGCGCACCGGACGGAAGGATCTCCTCCGCGACGAAGTTGCCCTGCGCGTCGATCGGAACAGGGCGGCCTGCCACCCAGACCGCGTGGCCCGCCGGTATGCCGCTGCCCTGAACCGTTACCGCGCCGCCACGGACGGGGATCCGCCGTCGTGACAGATCATTCTCGCCGTAGGCGGCCAGGAGCCCCCGGCCGTCGGGCGTCACGACTGCTTGAGACGACGCTTCGTTGTACAACCGCAGCGGCCGAGCATCCGTCTGGTCGAAACGACCTTTCGCGTCGTAGGCGCGGAGCAGGTACTTGAGTTCGCGTTCGCCGCCTGCGATAACCGCCTCGGCCGGTTTCCACTCCGCAAGGCCGTTGTCGTCAACCGGGATGATCTCCAAAGGAACGGCCTGCAGCGAGTGTTGCTGCTCGAAGATTCGGATTTCGGCACGGTCGATGAAGCTGGAGTAGTTGTCGTACATCCGGAAATGCACCACCGGCGTGATTAAAAGGTCGCCCGACCGGCTCACAGCCACGGCGGCGGGCTGCACAGCGACTCCGAGCCGCGGCCGTGAGTCAAGATTGTCGAAGCGGAACCGGATGCTGGCGTCGTCCAGGGCGACGTCGGTGCAGCGTTGGACGTCGGATGAACTGCGGTCGGGATCGTCGATCGGCTCGCCGTCCACCGTAATGCGCATTACGTTTAAATCGTAGGGGCTCTTCGGATGAAGCTCATGGGTAATCGGCGTGATGTCCACGCCCTCGTAATCGTCCAGCGGCACCGGTTCGTCATAGACGACCTGCACCCGCACGAACGACTCTTCACCCTGGATGAAGCCGGCGTTGACGATGTCGTCGGAATGGATGTAGCCGCGGCCCTCGTGCTCGGCCCGGGCGTCGGACAGCAGCGCATTCCGCTTGAGTTGCTCCATCGCCCGGCGGGCCCGTGCCGCGGACAGACCGATGTCGTCGCCGTACACCGATGCGGTGCGCCGGTCGAGGCGCTCGTTCTTCGTGTATCCGATGAACCGCAGTCGCGCGTTGGTTCGATCGGCGATATCCGTAAGCGCGCGATGAAGATCCGCCGCGAACCCGGGCGGGACGATCGGCCGGCCGTTCGCGAGTGCGAGGGTCGGGAGACTGCCCCACGGGGGATCGTAAACCTTGGTCAGCATCTCCTCGCCGTACTCGCCGGGACAGGGCTGCGGTTCGTCCGGCAACTCCTGGAGAGGATCGTCGTACCAGAATTCCACCTCGACGCGACGGTTCAGCGCCCGCCCTCGAGCGGTGTCGTTGGAGGCCAGCGGGCGCGAGGAGCCTCGGCCGTCGCTTTCGACGGTCGAACTGGCCAGATCCAGGGCTTCCTGCATGGCCAGCGCTACGCGAAGTGCCCGCGCCTTCGACAACGACAGGTGGTCTCCGTAAATCCGCTCGTTGCGGCCGGCCAGCGGCGCGTCGCCGGTGTAGCCGATGAACCGGACCGTAACGTTCTGCTTGTCCCGCAGGTTATGAAGCGCCTGGCGAACCTGTGTGACGAAACTCTCCGAAACCGGGGTGGTATCGTCTCCGTACCGCAACGGCGCTACGATGTTTCGGACCCGCGCCCGCCGCTCATGGCCGTCCAGGTATCGCAGTTTGCAGACGGTCTCCATCCGGCAGATCTTGATGCGCTTGATGTCATCGGCAACGACGACTTCTTCGTCTTTTACGGCGTCCCGGACCTCGTCATACCAGACCTCCACCTCGACGCGGCGGTTGAGCGCCCGACCCTGTTCGGCCTGGTTGGACGCAATCGGCTGGGAGTCGCCGAACCACTCGTACGTGATCGCTTCGGGCGGCAGTGTGAGTGCGTTCTTGAAGTATTCGGCGACTTCGCCCGCCCGCTCACGGGAGAGACCCAGGTTGTCCCCGAACACCCGCACAAGCGCGTCGGAGAGTTGCTGCGAGTCGGCGTGTCCGACGAAGTGCAGCCGAACGTTTCTGCGGTGCCTCATGGTCTCGAGGATCGTGTTCAGTTTATCGACGTAATCGGGCGGAATCTGCGCCACCCCCGAGTCGAACCTGATCGGCGGAACCACGTTCTTCAACTTGACGGTCTCGAGTTCCTCGTCGGCGACCTGCCTGATTTCCACCCGGTCGCCCCGCTCGCTGTCGAGCCGATCCGGGTCCTGCGACCAGCGCCGGAACGTCTGGTCGGCGGAAAGGTGCCTTTCGACCGGCTCACCCGGCTCGTTCGTCTCTACCTGGGCGTAACCACCCGAAGCGGTCAACAAGAGCCCGAGAATCAGCCATGGATGGAGGTGATTGTTCATGCCGTTCACCTCCTGTCCCGCAGTCGCCTGTCGGTCGGCTTGGCCGGCGCACCGCGGCGCCAGAAGACTTCGGGCTCGATAATGAGCTGATTGGCGTCGTCGTGCGCCCCCCAGGATTCGCTCAACTGCCGCCTGACCGTGTCAATGCGCCGTTCGACCAGTACGGCATCTTCCGTGTCTGCGACATAGGACAAGCGCAGG
>CALZKF010000113.1:5144-14951 GCA_945787955.1 uncultured Acidobacteriota bacterium
CAAGTCGAGCCGTGGCCGCCACTGAAAGCGGATGTCGGTCGTGCCCGGCTCGAATGCCGCATCGGACAGGTCGATGGCGACCACCCGGTGAATCGACGCACCGAAACTGAACCGCAGCATCTTGCCGCGGGTGGCGCGTTTGATCTGCATCGGGTCGGTCGATAGCCGAAAACCGCTGGGAAGGGTCCTGTCGTCGAGCTTCAGCACAAAATTGCTTCCGCGGTTCTCGTTCGGCGTGATCGCACAGGTGATGTGGAACCGCCCGTGCTGGTCCGTCGTCGCCCGCAGGCCCCGTGCCGTCACCACACGCACGCCGGGCAGGCCGTTATCGCCGTCGTCCTGCCGTCCGTTGCGATTGACGTCGTTGAAGACCTTGCCGGTCACGTCGGTGCAATCGAACGTGGGGTCGGGTACGATGCGCACGGTAGCGGATGCTTCACCCGAGATCGCATTGCCGGTGGTGCCGCTGATGACCTGCGCGCGGTTGACGAATTCGCCCTCGGTTACGCCGGCGCCGACGGCGAGCAGCAGTTTCAGCGTGCGTACCTCGGTGCCGGCGATTACGAGGCCGTTCCATGTGAGTTCGCGGCCAAGGATCGTAGGCTCTGTGGCCACGCCTTCGATCAGGGCGGAGCCCTCGACGTAACTGAATCCCGCCGGGACGCGATCCACGATGCTCACGTCGGTGAGCAATGCGCCGCTCACGTTGTTCACGGTGATCACGTACGGAACCAGCTGCCCGCGGCTCACGTTGAGCAGCGGCGTCGTCTTGGAGATTGCGGTCGCGCCGCTGAGCTCCGGATCGAGCGGGATGTGGTTATTGAAGATCTGGCTCGAACCGGGGGCCTGACTGTCGTCCAACGTCAGGTGGACGTAATGCACCGTGCCCGCTCCTCTTGCCGGAACCGATGGCGCCGGCGCGAACTCCGAAGACTGCACTTCGCAGAACGAAGCCGTGCCGGGGATGACGTCTTCGAGGCCGGTCGGGCAGGCCGGCACCGAGAACGCAGCCGTCGAAGAGTCGGATGCCGGAGGAATGATCTGTGAATATCCCGCGATGTAGGTTGTTCCCGGGGGCACCGTCACGTCTATGACGTAATCTCCACCGCCGGGGCAAGACGGGTCGCTGAAGTTGATGTCGAACTTGTAGTAGCCGTCCGCGAGGGTGACCTGCCCTTGCTGGGCCGCATCGTCGAAACAACTCGCCGGTAAGGGCGAGCTGCTGCCGGCGTTACGAAGGGTCAGTGTCGCCCCGGCGACCGCTATGCGCGCGATCGAGTTGTAAATAACGCCGTTGGGATCGATCGGCAGATTCAACCCCTGCAGATTGGCGTCAGACGGCACGACTATATCGGCGATGTGCTGCAGTCCGTCGGTGAACGGGGAGGCTGCCATGCCCAGCATAGCGGTGTTCGCGCCTGCGCCGGGAGCGCGGAACCGCAGCTCGTAGCGGCTCGTGGTCGAGTCGTTCGGCTCGAGTCCGATGATGCGATAGTCGCCGGCTGCATCCGTCAGTGCTGAGTGCAGCAGCCGGTCGTCGCGGTACAGGTCCACCGGCCAACCCGCCAATACGCGCTCGCCCGGGTCCCGGACGTCGTCGAAGTCGGCGTCGTGCCAGGCTGAGCCGCTCAGCACGGCGACGCCTGGGATTCCGCCGACGACCAGGGAAACGCCCGCGCTTGCCGTCTGTGTCGGCGTATTCCACCGGACCACGCCTGTGTTCGTGACGATCGTACCGTCCAGGAGACCGGGGTCGAGGATCGCCCTGAACCTGAGCATGACGACTTCGCCGGGGGCCAGCGTTCCGTAGCTGCCGGCGTAGTCCGCGGTGATGGTCGAGCCTGCGAAGCTGATGCCCGCTGTTGACCCGTTCATCGTCGCCGACGGGTTTACATAGCCCAGCCGGCCGGGTTGGGATGCGTCGAGGTCGTCGGTGATCATGACGTTGAAGGCGGGCACGGCGCCGATGTTCGTGACGCGCACGAGGTATTCCAGCTCGGCGCCGGGGACTGCCGCGCCGCCACCGACCACGGCGACCTGCTTGGTAATCGCAAGCTGCTGGCTTTCGCCGACCACGACCACCGTCGGCTCCGGCCCTGTCGCGGGGTCGCCGTCGCCGTCGGTCAACAGGTCGGGCAGCTCGGCGCTGCCCACCGCGGCCTGGTTGCTGATCAGGGTGCCCGCCGGCGTGCCGGCATCGACGCGCAGGTCGAACTGGACGACCGCCATGGTTCCGGGCGAAATCGTGCCTGCGCCCGGACCCGGCAGCGGAGGCGTAAGGTCGGATGAGCTGATGTCGATGTCCGACGCCAGCGGGGAGACGCCGCCGTCCGGCTGACCAACCGGCAACCCGTTCAACTGTGTGGAATCAGCCACGTAAGTCGTATCGGCCGGAACCGAGTCGGTCAAGACGACCCCGGTCGCCGGAATCGCCGCCGAATTCTGTACGGTAATCGTGTAACGCAACACGTCACCCGGATCGACGATTCCCGGTGTGCCTTGATCGCCGAACAGCACGACCTCCTTCTCGGCGTACAGCAGGGGCAGGTTGCCCACGATGTCGCGGGTAGGATCGTCGGCGACCGGTGTATCCGGGTCATCGGACGGCTGGTCGATGATGTCGTGGGGTACGGCGCTGACGAAGCCCTGGTTTGAAATGATCGTGCCGTCGACGACGCTCGGATCCACGACTACGTCGAACGCGATGGTCGCAACGTTCGCAGGGTTGCTGGAGGCATCGGCGGACATGGAGCCCGGCGTCGGGTCGGCAGGGGAGTTGATCAGCATCCCGCTAACGAGCGGGGAGGTGCCTCCGGAATCCGGGACCGGCGCGCCGTTGAGGGTCGTGCTGCCGGTGACGTAGGTCGTGTTGACCGGTACCGAGTCGCGCAATACGACGCTTTCGGCGTCGTCGTTGCCGATGTTCTTCACCGTAATCGTGTAGTGCAGCGTCTCGCCAGCCAGCAGGACGTTGGGATCACCGGTCATATCGGTGGAAATCTTCCGAACCAGAAACTCGGGCGCCGACAGAATCGTTATTTGCGTCGGGTCTTCGTCGCCGGAAATCAACGGGTCGGCGGTGCCGTTGACGTTCGGATCATCGCTCAATGTGAAAGTCGTGCCGTCCGCGAGGAAGAGCGTCGACTGGTTGGTGGCGATCGTGCCGTTGTCCAGGTTCGATGCCAGCGTGACGTCGAACTGAATCAGGACCTCGCCGCCGGCCGGCAGGTCCAGGTTACGGATGTCCAGCACACCGGTGCCGGCGGAGCCGCCGGTGCTGCTGGTGCCGCCGATGTCGGCCCCGGCCGGGTACGTCACCAGCGTGAGCGTTCCCGGAACGAACGCAGGTTGGGCGTTGAGCGCGTCCAACTCGTCGAAGATCCTGAAATCGCCGAGCGCATCATCGATGGTACGAAAGCGCAGGGTGTAGCGCAGGGTGTCGCCCGGGGCGGCCGTCGGCGCCGGGTTGACGCCGCTGGTGAGGTCAGCGACGGTCTTTTCGAAGAAGTATCCCTCGAGATCCACCGTCAGCGTGTGGGCGTCTTGGTGATCGGCGACGCCGACTGTGCCGTCCGTCAGGACGCGGTTGTACGGCACGCGGTCGGTGTTGCTTTCGTCGCCGTTGAACCACCGGATTGCGCCGGCCACATTGGTGAGCGTGACGCCGTCCTGGGTGTCGGAGTCGAGTTGGGTCCGGTAACTTATGATCAGCCGCTCATTCGGGCCGATCGTTCCCGCGGGCGTCTGCATTCCGATGTCAAGCCGGCAATTGGGCGCAGCGCTGTAGCTCAGCAGGTAGTCGCTGCCCGGGGTGAGCGGGCCCTTGCCCGGCACGGTGGAGACGCCGTCGGCGGCAAACACCCGGGCGCTCTGGATTTCGGGGATCTGGTCGCACATGCCGCCCGTCGGGCCATCCGGGAGCAGGTCGCGGATGCTGACGTCCCAGGCGTCGCTGAGCCCGATGTTCCGGACGTCGACGGTGAAATCGCCCCATTCTCCCAGGTTCATCGTCGCCGGGCCGGACTTGTTGACGACGAGCTCCGGCGCGGCGATCGTCAGCGGCGGGGTTACGCCCCACTCGCCAGGCAGGGGCTCGTAGAATACTCCTTCGATGAGCCGCCCGAAGTCCCACTTGGCCGTGTTGATGAACTGCGTTCCCGGTGCGTTCGCCGGTGTGTCGTCGAGCACGACCGTGAGCTCGATGACGAACTGTCTCCCGGCGGTGACGATGGGAAGATCGTCGAATGTGAGCGCGCCACCGACGTTGGCAAACGTATGTGGCACCGGACTGCCGTCTTGAAGCCAGTAAGCGCTGTGGCTTACATAGCTGAGATCCGCCCCTGTGGCGTTGAGATCGTCCCAGATCGTGATGCCGTGCAGGTCGTTCGGCGACCCGCTGGAGTTGATGACCGCGCCCGTTGCCGGGTCGAACAGGACCGGAATCGTCAGCGTGTAGGTGAACGGGACGCCGATGGCGGCCGTGGTCCGACCCGCCGGATTCTGCTTGTCGATCTTCTCGACAGGTATCAGGAGGTTCTGGCAGCCCTCCTGGATCGAGCTGGATGATCCGTTGGTGAACCAGATCTTGTGCCCATGAACGGAGTTGCACGCCATCTGGCCGGTGTGCACGACGTTGTCGAAGATGATCAGCCAACGTTCGGGGTTCTGACCCGGTTGTGTGAAGAAGCTGAAGTTGGTGGTCAGCGGATTGGACGCCGGGAAGTTCCGTATCGTGCAATTACCGTCGATCTGGATCTGGGACGGAGGAACCGGGTCGACAAAGCCGTCCAGCAGACCGCCGTAGGCACTGCACGCCAGCGCCGCCGGGGATGCACCGATCGCCAGGGCGAAGAACAGCAGCAACAGGATAATCGCCTTCCTGCCGCCCGTTTTCGCACCGATTGAATCGCCGTAAGTCATGAATGCCCTCGCTCGTTCCGTTCCGTTCCGTTCCGAACCGGCTGCCGGCGTTACGCCTTCGGCAGGAAATCGATCGGGTACACGATTGTCAGGGCCTGCACGCCCTCCTTCGCGCCGAAATTGATCGTCCGGACGCGGTCCAAGACCTGGGCGGAGAGTTCCGGCGCATCCATGTCGGTCGACTGCAGCTTGCACATCGACACGCTGCCGTCCGGCTCGATGGTCAGGCGCAGCACCATCTGCCCGAGCAAGGTCGGGTCCTTGCGCAGTTCCCGGTTGTAAAGCCGGTAAAACGAAGCCTTGTAGCGGTCGAACACGATCTGTATTTCTTCGTCCGTTCGGGACGGAACCTGCCCGCCGCCTGCCCGCGGCCGGCCTCCTCCGCCTCCGCCGCCTCCTATGGAGTTGATCGTGCTGGTCGCACGGCCGGCATGGACGCCGTGCAGGCCTCCTCCTCCACCCCCGCCGGCTCCACCGCCCCCCACATTACGGCTGAGAGAGCCGATGTTGATGCCGCCGCTGGAGCCCGGTGCATTGCTCGTCAACATCGAGCGCGACGGCATTGCGGACCTGCTGACGTCATCTGCGTCACTGAAACGCGCATCCGCTCCGAGGCGCGGCGAGAGTTCGTCCCTGGCCAGACTCGCGAACTTGTCCTTGAACGCCAGGATTCCGGCATTGCCGACTTGCTTCCGCGGTTCCGCTGCGGCGACAGCCTCCGACACGGGTCCGGGTTCCCCCGGCATTTCGGAAGGGGTCGGCTCGGCCTCGGCCTCGGCCGGCGTCTCGAGCGGCTGTTCGGGCGGATCCGGTTCGTTCGCCGGTTCCGGATCATCCTGTTCCGACTTCTCCGAGACCGGCGGCGCCGGCAAAGGTCTGGTTTGTTCCTGACGGACGAGCTGCGCGAGACGCTTGGGCATGTCTTCCGGCAGGAACGGCTTGGGCAGCGGCAGCTCGATCAGCGGGAGCAGCGCACCGAAGACCAGGCTGGCCATAAACGACGCGGACAGCGACTTGTAGAAGCGCCTGTCGTCCTCGCCGCCGCGGGCCCAGGCCATGCGTTGCTCGCGATGGGGCACCGCACTCACATCACGTTCCTGGATCCATTCGAGCTTGCGGCTCTCTTCCTGTACCTGGATATAGTAGAGATCCTCACCGAGGATCTCGAGGTTCTCCTCTTCGCGTCCGATGTTGTCGAGGATGTCCTGGCGTTGTTCATCGAGCCCGCGGAGTTGCGCCTGGAAGTCGCTTACGAAGCTGCGTGCCTCGTGCAAACGTTCCGCGATCTGATCAGGCTCGATCCGGTCGCCCCAGAACAGCGCAGCGGCGCCCAGTTCGTCGAGCTTTTGAAGCGAGCCGCAGGCCTGGTCCAGCAATTCATGATGCATCCGCTGCGGCGCCAGATTCTCTACTTCCATATCGACGGCGTGCAGATCGGATGCCAGGCCGTCCAGTCTCTCGCGGACCTGATCGACCTGGACGCGTACTTCCTGTTCTTGCTGAGGCTTCATGTCATGCACCTGGATCAACCTAGGTTGATTGCGCGGATTTTTGAACCACGGCCAGCGATACCCGCGTATAGCCCTGTGCCGTGCAGGTGGCCATGATTTTCTTCAAGACGCTGAACGGCACCGATTTGTCCGCCAGGACGGTCACTTCCTGGCTTTCCGCAACCGTCTGCGTGCTCAAGCCGATAACGCTCTCGCTAAGTTCGGCGAGTCGTACACTGATAGTTTCGATTTCAGCGTTATCGTTCGCTTCGATGTCAGAGATGAGCGCCACCGGCACGCCTTGCACCAGGACCTGCTCAGTGCCGACGAAGATCACGACAGTCTCGCGCGGCTTCGCCTCAACCATGGATTCCGGCAGCTTGATCAGCTTTGGTTGCTGAAGTGTCTCGACGCTGGCGGAGTTGATCATCAGGAAGAATACAAGCACCGTGAAGACGTCCATCAGCGGCGTGAGGTTCAACTTCGTAACGCCGCGCTTGTTACGCGTCATACGTCGGATCCGGCGTGAGGAGTTCATGGTGCATCTCCTATCGATATCGCCGTGTAGAGTTCGGCCCGGTTCGTATCCCCGCCGTCGTCCATCTCGACCTCAACGCTGCGCATGGTGTCCATGACCTGGATCAGATGGTCGTACTCGATGTGAGGTTCCAGCAGCACGGACGCATCGTCTATTTGCGGGTACTCTTGCTTGATGGCCACGAGGTATTCCGAGAGTTTCGACAGATCATACGCGTCGTCGGCCTTCGGTATCGCCGCAATGACCTGCGTGCCGTCCATGATCTCGAGCCCCGCCTCGCGCACGACCACTTCGACACGGAAGGCCGGTTCGGTCGGCGCGGGACCCTTGGCGCTCGGCAAGTCGAGCTCGACGATGGTGATCCGCGAAAAAACCGCGGTGATAAGCAAAAACGGCACGAGCACGACCATCAGGTTCATGAAGGTCGTCATGTCGAGCTCAGGCGCCTCCTTCTGGCGACGGCGGTAATGGTGTTTTCTTGCCATTGTCGTTACGCCGTGATCTGGCGTTTCGCCATCGCCGTGATTACGTTGAGAGCCTTGATCGACGCCATCTCGAGGCTGTCCACGATCTCACCCGTTTTGGCCGTGAGCACGGAGTGCGTGACCAGCAGCGGAATCGCGGCAATCAACCCGAAAGCGGTCGTGTTCATCGCGACCGAAATGCTGGCGGACAGCAGATCGGCCTTTTCCGCCGGGTTGGCGTTCGCCACGGCGGTAAACGCCTGGATAAGACCCATGATCGTGCCCAGCAGGCCGAGCAGTGTTGCGATGCTCGCACCAAGGGCGACGTAATTCGTACGCTTCTCCAACTGCGGGATGATCTCCATCATGCTCTCTTCCATCGCGATCTCGATATCTTCCCGGCGACGCACCGCGCCCTGGCGTGCGAGGCCCATGGCCAGCAGTCGAGAAACGGCTGAATCGTCCTCGGCAGTCATTTCGCGGGCCTTGTCGAAATCGCCTTCCGCAAGCGCGGGTTGGAGCTTGCTCCACATCCCTTCGTTGCGGCGCTTGACCTGAGTGAGAGTTAGGTAACGCTCGATCGCGATCGCGATGCCGACCGTGAACACGATCAGGATGGGGTACATGAATGTCCCGCCCGACACGAAGAATCTCACCATTGCATACACGCTATCCATCGTTGAACCTCCTGCAACCGGTTTATCGGTTACTTATCGCAATCAACCGAATCGAAACCCGAACGCCGTTCACGGCGTCGACTCCGTCCGTATTTCGTAATAACCAAGCGCCCGCATGAACACTTCCTTGTCTACCGGTTGCCGGGAATCGTCGAGCATCGTCGAGATGCCGAGTGAGTCGCCGAGCACCGAGCTCTTCCACGGGACAATGACCAACGATTTGGGTGCTTCCTGGTTTCCCAGTATCGACATGCCGGAGATCACCTTCGGGCCTTCCTGCGTCGATGCCTCGGCCTCTTCGGCGCCGGCTGCGCGTGCGGTTTCCGCCACGCCATCCTGTGCGTGCGTCCGGACTGCGGCGGTGTCGCGCTTCGACTCGGGCGCGTCTTCGGCCGGTACGAAAGTCGTCGCCAGCAGCAACAACGGTACTAACAGCAGGTTCCGGCTCATCGCTTCTCCTGTCGGCTTTGGCGGTTGCGAAGATCGACAATCCATTTGCCGACCTGGGGATCGTCCGGAACGATCCGGCTATATGCCTCGTAATGCTCCAGCGCGCACGCGTGATCGCCGAGGTACAGATCGCACAGGACGGCGAGGTTCATGTGCGCGTAATGGAAGTCGGCGAACCCGGCCAGGGACGCCTCGTAGCTGGCGCGGGACTCTTCGAACCGTCCCTTGCGCCGCTGCACCAGACCGAGTTCGTTGTGGGCGGCGGGATGTCGAGGGCTGAGTTCCAACGCCCTTCGCAGGCTGTCCTCTGCGTCGTCCAGTTTGCCGCTGTGCGCGTAGGTGATGCCAAGAGCGATATGAGCCGCCGTCACCAGTGGCGCCCGTTCCGTAATGTCGAGCAACATTGCAATGGCCGCTGAATACCTCCCGTCCTCCAGCATGCGCACCGCCGCCTCGTAGTCGGCGCGCACTTCAGCCGTGACGTTCACCTGCTGCGTGAGCGTGAACCCTTCCGGATGCACTGCAAACTCAACGAGAGCACCCGGCTGTTCCACAGCGTCGACGGTTCCGGCAGGCTCGTCGGCTGTCAGCGGGTGGCGGACGGCAGGTGAGCAGCCTATGGCGAACAACAGGGCCACCCACAGGGCGCCTTGGCGGATCGCCTTCTTGTTGCGGCTCCTATTGCGGACTTGCATCTTCCGCTCCTCCTGTGTTCATTGCCACCGGTGCCGGGAGCGTCATCTCGACCGGCCCGTGCTGAGCCGTCGCGTCGGCGTCGCCCGACCTCGGGCCGTCGTTCTGGAGCAGGGGATAGCGGTACACATAGCTGTCGATACCGCCGAGAATGTCGCTGTCGATTTCGTATTTCGCGTAGCGCCCCGGAACCAACTCGGCAAGCTTCCCGAGACTCTTCTCGGTCCAGGAATTGAAAACGCCCGCCTGCAACAATTCCAGGTTCTCCTCGTGCAGGTCGATGGCCTTTTCCTCGAACGGGAAAGCTTCTTCCTCGAGGACAAGGTCGTACTCGGCCAATTCCGCGGACTCCAGGTCTGTCGGCCGTTCCGACTCCGCCAGCGAACGGCTGAAATTGAAGTAGGTCTCGGCCATATAGAACGTCGCCGCCGCTGTCACGTCGGCTATCTCGTAATCCACCAAACGGCCCATTGCTTCGATCGTCAAATCCATGCGCTGCTGTTTGTCCTTCAGGTTGACCTCGAACGGGTGCAGCAGTTGCACGACAGCGAACTCGTTATAGAGCCGCTCCGCCA